>JAWXBJ010000104.1:0-35755 GCA_034439955.1 Alphaproteobacteria bacterium | reverse complement strand
CTTCACGCGGCGTCCCACGTTTGCGGCCGCAGATTGCGCAAAAGCATATTGTTTTTCGATAATGATTAGCGTATTAAGCGTCAGGACGCCCGGTTCGGAAATGCCGATCAGACCGCCGCACACATCGCGCCGAGAGACGGACCCAGGAGGACACTTCATGCGCACCACCGTAATTCTTTCAGCCGCCATCGCCGGCGTGGCCGCCATCACCGCAGCTCCTGTGTTTGCGGAAACGAAGTCGTTCAACTTGTCGAACTTCGACGCGGTCGCCGCTTCGGCTGGCGTCGAGGTAATCCTCAGGCAAGGCCCCTTCGCCATCCGGGTCGATGAGCCCAGGGGCGATTTCGACAAGCTTGAGCTGGAGGTGAAGGGCGGGACGCTCATCGTCTCCCGCAAGTCCAGTTCCGGCTGGTTCCAGCGCGGTCCTGACTACACCGTCACCGTGACGGCGCCCGTCTACGACGCCATCAGCGCCAAATCGGGCTCGGACGTGCAGGGCGAGAATCTGTCGCTTCAGAATGTCGAGGTCAAAGTTTCCAGCGGGGCCAACCTGGAACTCTCGGGGACCTGCGCGACGATGACGCTTGCAGTCTCGTCCGGCGCGGATTTCGAGGGTGAGAGCCTGAGATGCACGTCGGCATCCGTTGACGCCTCGTCGGGGGCCGACGCCGACGCTTTCGCCACGGTGAAGGCCGTTGGCGACGCCTCTTCCGGGGCGGACATCACCTTCCACGGCCAGCCCGCCACCTTCGAGAAGGACACTTCCTCGGGCGGTTCGGTACGGGCGCTCTGAGGCGTCTTGCCTCGGATTCCGGTTGGAGAGCCGGAACCGGAAGCGGACCGGAGGCCCGCGTTTCACGCGCCAGCCGGTCCGACCCGCTGCCAATCAATGAGGCAATCAGTCAATCTGGTACTGTTCCGGACGGTGACCGGGATCAGGGTATTGCGGGTCAATCTCCTCCAGAGCGCCCCGCACGAGCCGGGCGGCGATCGCATCCCGCCTTGTCTTGCTGTCGGCGGGCACAACGTGCCAGGGCGCCCAGGGCGTCGAGCATCGCTCAAGAAGCGCCTGGTAAGCCGCCTGAAAATCATCCCACAGTTTTCGGTCTTCGAGATCGCCCGGATTGAACTTCCAGCGCTTTTGCGGCTGTTCGAGCCGTTCCTTCAGCCGCGCGGCCTGCTCGTCCTTCGAGACGTGAAGCATCAGCTTGAGTACGCGGGTTCCGTTCTCCGCCAGCATTTTCTCGAACTGGTTGATCTGCTCGTAACGCTTGTCAATCCGTTCGGGCGGCGCGAGCTTGCGGACCTTGACCACCAGCACGTCTTCATAGTGGGAGCGATTGAAAACGGCGATGTGTCCGAGGCGCGGCGTCATTTGGTGCACCCGCCAGAGATAGTCGTGAGCCAGCTCGATATCGGTCGGTCGCCCGAACGGGTGAACGCGCACGCCCAGAGGACTGGTGTATCTGAACACCGCCTTGACGGTTCCGTCCTTGCCCGACGTATCGATTCCCTGGAGAACCACCAGAAGGGAGCCGCTCTGGGCGGCGAAGAGGGCGTCCTGCAGGACGTCGATAGCGGCGGCGTCGGCCTCCAGGCTGGCTTTCGCCTCAGCCTTTTCAGCAAAGACGCCATGCCCGCGCGTCGGCCGGTCCGCCAGCCGGAACGCCTTGCCGCCAGGATCGACGCGCGTGCCGGACTGAACGTCCGCGATGCCGGGCTGCGCCGGCGTCTTGCTGGCCATCCTTGTCTTCCTCGTTCAAGCAGCAAGCGAAAAAGCGAAACCTGCGCCGCGCCCGAAGCCGCTCTCCTGTCTGTCCGAACCCGTCAGATCAGGACGAGTAGTATTCGACCACGAGATTGGGTTCCATCTTGGCGGCGTAAGGCGTCTCCCCCAGGCCCGGCATGCGGACAAACTTCGCCGTCATCGCCTTGGCGTCCACTTCCAGATAGTCGGGAACGTCCCGTTCGCCCGAGCTCATCGCCTCGATCACGAGGGCCATGTTCCGGGATCTCTCGCGCACCTGCACCACATCACCGGGCTTGACGACCAGCGATCCGATATTCGCTTTGACGCCATTGACCATGACGTGGCCGTGGTTGACGAACTGTCGGGCAGCAAAAACCGTCGGCACAAACTTCGCCCGGTAGACGACAGTGTCGAGGCGAGATTCGAGGAGCCCCACCAGCAGCTCGGCCGTGTTGCCGCGGCGGCGCGCCGCTTCGTCATAGGTCTTGCGGAACTGTTTTTCGGTGATGTCGCCATAGAAGCCCTTGAGCTTCTGCTTGGCCATCAGCTGGATGCCGAAATCGGACGGCTTGTTGGAGCGCCGGGCGCCGTGCTGGCCGGGACGGCTCTGCCGGCTGTTGATCGGGCTTTTGGGGCGTCCCCAGACGTTTTCGCCGACCCGGCGGTCGAGCTTGTACTTCGCGTTCTTGCGCTTCGACACGTAAACCTCGATGTCGGCGCGCTCCGGCGGAACCCTGATGGACCCACGATCTCAACGGCGGCGGCGCGCCACCCGTAATGACCCGGGACGGACAAGTCCGGGGAAGCGCGCAGAAACAGTGTTGGAGGGGTAAAGTCAAGACGGGCCGGCTTGGCGATGCGGCCTAGTAGGCCGACGGCAACCGCGAGATCTCACGCGCACGGCGGTGATCCTCGATCGAATGTCCGAGGGCCGAGCGCGCTCTTGCCCGCCCGATCATCAGGGAAACCGCGTTGGCCACGAGAACCCCGGCCACCACCGCGACCGCAGCCGTCACCAGAGGGCGCTGCGCGAGCACCGCCACGACTGCCGGCGGCAGGAGCGGTCGTTGCTGCGCAACCGGCTCGACAGTCGGCATGCGGGGCGCATCCAGCCCGACATTGATCTCTGAATGAGGATAATCGGCGATCAACCCAACAACTCCGCCCTGACCTGACAAGATATAACAGCTTCCTGCCGCTTCGGTTGCCAGCCGTGACGCAAAATTCGCGCCAAAGCTTGGCATCCAGCCCGCTTGCTTCCAAGACCAAAGAGATAGGCGCCGGACGACCGATGACGCAAGCCCGGCGCCTGATATGATCGACCTGGATCGGACCTTATCCAGATCGACCGGAGTTTGCTCCGGGTGATGAGCGCTAAGTCCACGCCTCGAACCGGAACCAGCCTTCGATCGGCCACGCGAACAGCACGCGCTCGACCTTGGTGCCCGCGCCGATATTGTGCGCGATCAGCGGCTCGCCCATCGAACGGGACCGTGTCACGACGCCGATATGCGGCAGGCCCGAGCCGCTCAGCCGCCAGGAGACGACGTCTCCTGCGCCATAGTCAGCCGCCAACTCGCTGACCCGACGGGACCCGCCCCTGCGCCGGAACAAAGTCTCGATATTGGGAACCCGGCGGTGATCGATGTTGCGATCCGGTCGGGTGAGGCCCCATGCCTTTGGGTAAGCCGAAAAATGGGCGCGCATGTCCTCGTGGACTTCGACCTGAAGGTCCACCCCCGCATGGCGAAACGCCCGGATGACCGTATCCGTGCATACGCCCCGGTCGTCGCCGACATCCCCCATCGGATAGACCAGCCGCACATAGGCCGGATCGTAGGTCTCATTCTTCAGCGCCCGCGCCTCGGCGCCGATGGCGACATTCAGCGGAAAGGAAATCCCGGCCTGCTGCGTCTGCCCAAAGGCCTGTCCCGACACGATGGCGGTCAGGCCGCTCGCGAGAAACCACCTGCGATCCATCCGGCGAATCCGCCATGCAATTGCGGCGGCAAATGGACCGGCCCCTTATCCGGCCGGCACGCCCGCGCCGATCGGGCAGGAGACGCCCGTGCCGCCAATGCCGCAATACCCGCCCGGATTTTTGGCGAGATACTGCTGGTGATAGTCCTCGGCGTAGAAGAATTCGGGCGCTTCCTTTATTTCGGTCGTGATCTCGCCGCGCCCCGCCTTCCTGAGGGCCGCCTGATAGGCGTCGCGGGACGCCGCAGCGCTGGCGGACTGGCTAGGCCCGGCTGTATAGATCGCCGAGCGATACTGCGTCCCGACATCTCCGCCCTGGCGCATTCCCTGGGTCGGGTCATGGTTTTCCCAGAACAGCTTCAACAGCTGGTCGTAGGATACGATCCTGGGATCGAAGGCGACCAGCACGGCTTCGGTATGTCCCGTCCGGCCGGTGCAGGTCTCTTCATAGGTGGGATTGGGGGTCTGGCCGCCGGCATAGCCGGCAGCGGTGGTCCAGACCCCTTCGGTCTGCCAGAATTTCCGCTCCGCGCCCCAGAAGCAGCCGAGGCCAAAGACGGCGGTTTCGAGTCCTTCGGGGAAAGGCGCTTTCAACGGCCGACCATTGACGAAATGCGTCCTGGCGGTGGGAAGGGCGCTGGCCCGACCGGGCAGCGCATTGGCGTCCCCCGGAAGCTTTCTGCTGGTAAACATGAATGACGCTCCACGAGGGGGTTGGGACGCCTGCGACCGACGCGTCCGGATCAGCATTCATGTGGTGCGCCGCGCCTCAAAGGCCAACCCGCGCCCAACCGGCCAGCGCTTGCGCTTGCCACGCGCGCATGCAATACGCGCCGGTCCCAACGCCGCCGGGTCCGGGCCTCGCCCGCCCGCGCGCCACGGGGTGAGAGCCGAAGCGACACCCGAAAAGCCGTAGAGGCAGGCCGGTCCCGTCGATGTCATGGTGAGGTGGCCGAGTGGTCGAAGGCGCACGCTTGGAAAGCGTGTAGACGGGAAACTGTCTCGTGGGTTCGAATCCCACCCTCACCGCCATTTGCCGCCGAACGCCGCCGCTTCCCGCCCATCAACCGCAGCGACTACGCAGCCTGGGTGCGCAGCCAGCCTTCATAGTCGCGCTTGCCGAGCGGCAAGCCCCGGGCGCGCAGGATGTTGTAGGCGGTGACTGCGTGGAAGTGGAAGTTCGGCATTGAGAACGATAGGAGGAAGGTCTCGGAGGCGAAGGCAAAGGTTCGCGGTTCCCACGGCGTCCAGGCATCCTCCTCGTCGAGCGGTCTATGAAGCACGATGTTCAGGCCCTTGCCGGACCAACTATTGACCTCGTCGGGAGTGAGCCTCTCTAGCGCGGTTACAGCCTGGGCAACCATGGCTCGGAAGTAGGAGAAAGGCATCGCTCCGACCAGAGGGGGCGGGGCGAACACGCCGGTCTTAACAGCCTCCATTCCCCAAACGGCATGATGCACCAGGGCTTCGATCTGGAAGTGGAATGGGGCCATGTCAGGAAAGAGGCGCGCCTTCACGATGTCGTCTGGATCAGCGTTTGTCGCTGCGCTGTGAATGACCGCACGGTCGAGGAAGCCTCCAACGGCCCTGACGGTCTGTAGGAAGGTCGGTACGCTGAGGTCGTAAAACGATATGGCCACTGACTTTTCCCTCTCGACCCTGTACTTACGGTGTCTCCGCCTGTCGAGCATTACAGCGTAGGTGTAGTGATCATCTTCATCGGCCACGGCCCGTGGCAAAATTCTGCGAGATGGAGGCGAGGCGATGGCGAAACGCAAGGCCGGCCGAACGCGACGGCGGTCGAACCGTCCGACGGCAGCCTGACGGTCGGCGATCTCAACGCGCTTCTTCAGGCCGTCCAGCGGCTCTCGGATCAGAGCGCAGACGATCCTGCCGAAAAGGCGATCGACCACGCGCAGGAAATCGCCTTCGACGCCTTCGAGGCGCCGACCTCCCGGGCGCGCATCGCCCTTGCCAGGAAAGCGCTCGACATTTCGCCCCTGTGCTCCGACGCCTACACAATCCTCGCCCTCGAAGCGGCGGGCTTTGATGAAGCCGTGACGCTCTCCCGCCAGGCGGTCGACGCCGCCACGCAGGCCCTCGGACAAGAGAGGCTGAACCAGTTCGATGGGGAGTTCTGGGGCGCGTTGGAGACGCGGCCCTACATGCGCGCGCTTGCTGACCTGGCCCAGTCGCTCTGGGCAAATGACGAGCGCGACGAGGCTGTGTCGTGTTTCGAGGAATTGCTGCGCCTCAATCCGGACGACAATCAGGGCGTCCGTTACCTGCTGGCTGACGCGCTGCTCGAACTGGGACGCGATGCAACCGCGCAGGCGCTCCTCGACCGCTACAAGGAAGACGATTCGGCCGCATGGCGATGGTCGATAGCCCTGCTCCAGTTTAGGCAGACGGGCGACAGCCCTACCGCCCACAGCGCGCTCGCGGCGACGATGACGGGCAACCCGCATGTCGCGCCGTATCTGACGGCGCGTCGCAAGCATCCGAAGACGCGGCCCAGACTGATAGGATTTGGCGACGCCAGCGAGGCGCAAGCCTATGTGTTCGGCGCGTCGGTGGCCTGGGATGCAGCGGCTGGAGCGAAAGCATGGCTGGGGTCGGCTTCGGAACCGAAACCCCCGGCCGCGGCTCGGACGGACCGGCCAATCGATACGGACGCGATCGATCAGGCCGTTCTCGCGCTGCTTTACCTGAACCTGCATGGCGACGTCCGGGCATGGAAGTCGTTCAGCTGGGAGGCGATGCAGCGACTCTACGACAGGGACCTGATCTCCGATCCGGCAACCAAAGCCAAGTCGGTCGCTTTCTCCGGTCCCCGCCTTCTGGCGGCCGAGGAGGCGTTCGAACGTCTGTTTGGCGCGAAGCGTGAGCCTGGCGCCGGCGAGAAAGGGCGCTAAGGGATCGACCTGAAATCGTCCAGCGGCTTTACGCAAAGGCGGTCTGCTGTTCAGGGAGCCAAAGCCGCAGCGCGACTCCCAAATCCTGGACGCCCGCGTCTGGGATGGTTAAGATCAATCGGATCGGAGGAAAAATAATGAATCAAAACAAGGCTCTTTGGGAAAAGGGCGACTTCACGCAGATCGCTGCGACGATGCGGCAAAGCGGACAGGAACTGGTCGAAGGCCTGGAAGTTGTCAGCGGCATGGAGTTGCTCGACCTCGGCTGTGGCGACGGCACCACCGCGCTGCCCGCCGCCGAACTCGGCGCGAACGTCCTGGGCATCGACATTGCCAGCAATCTTGTGGCGGCCGGCAATGCGCGGGCTGCGGCCGCAGGCCTGACCAACCTCCGCTTTCAGGAAGGCGATGCGTCGAACCTCGACGGCATCGCTGCCGAACGGTTCGACCTGGTTCTGAGCGTCTTCGGGGCGATGTTCGCGCCGCGCCCTCTCGACGTGGCCCGCGAGATGGTGCGAGTGACCAGACCCGGCGGCCGGATTGTCATGGGCAACTGGATTCCCGGTGATCCGACCCTTGTGGCGCAGATATTGAAGATCAGCGCAGCCTATGCGCCGGCGCCCCCCGCCGGCTTCATCAGCCCGGTTACGTGGGGCATCGAGGCTGAGGTTCGGGAGCGATTTGGTGCGGCCGGTATGGCGCCAGACCAGATTGCCTGTGAACCGGCGACCTACGTGTTCCGCCATCCTGGTCCGCCGACGGAGCTGCTCGCAGCTTTCCGACGCTATTATGGGCCCACGATGAACGCCTTCGCCGCAGCGGAGAGCAATGGGAGGGCTGACGACTTGCACCGTGAACTCCTCGCCCTGTTTTCTGCGCAAAATCAGGGCGGAGATTTCAACACAATCATACCCGCAACCTTTCTCCGGGTGATCGTCAGCAGATCCTGACGGATGATTGCAATCGATGGCGCCAGGCGCAGCATCGGCGCGGGAAACAGGGATCCTCGTTTTCTTGCGGCCGGCCAGCGCTACTCGCCCCGCTGGTCGCCTCCGGTCTGGGCCCGCCCCAGACGGTCATTGCTGCGGCCGCCTTCGAGGATGTTCAGCAAGCCGTAATTGCCCTCGTGGCACGCATACTCATAGACCCGGTCGTCGAGGCGGGTGAGCGGCATCTGCCCGCGCCAGACCGAGGTGTAGACCTCCGGATCGTTCACCTCGAACTCGTAGAGGACCTGGCTGTCGGAAATGCGGGTGAAGCGTTCCGTCACCTTGCCTGTACCCGACAGCAACGCGCCGCCTGAGCGCGGATCGACGTGCATGGTATCGACCGTCAGCGTGTCGCCCTCCCACCTTGCGATCGAATCGCCCATCCACGGCGCGACACCGTCCGTCCGGTGCTGGCCGCCGATGCGGGCGATGCGCACGTCGTGAATCATCTCGGACATGATCATCACGTGGTCAGCGGTCTGCACGATCTGGAAATTGTTGTTGTAGAGGTAGTTGCCGAAGGGCGGACCGTTGGTGCCGATGATCACGCAGCGCTCGGAGTTTCCGCGCTCCTCCGGATTGTCGTAGCCGGTGCCGCGACGGCGCGCGGTCAGGGCGCGCAGGGCCTTGCCCTGTTCGGTCATTTCCGGCGTGCGGCCATTCTCGGGATAGACCAGGTAGGACGAGCGCAACTCGCCATTGATGTTGGCGACGCGCGAGCCCGGATCGGTGAAAGCCACGTCGTAATTGCCGACGCCTGGCAGGGCCTTCGCCTTGTCGGGCGCGGGCGAGTCCGGATCGACGAATTCCTTTTCGGTCTTGAGGCGCACGTTGAACAGCGCGCCTCCCTCGAGCTGTGCGGCCTGCTCCGGCGTGATGACGAGGGGAAGGCCGTTCGGTCGCTCCATCCGCGTGACCGAGGCGTTTGTCCAGTATCCGTGCAGGTCCGGCTTGCCGAAACTGTCGCGAGGAGGATCGTATTTTCCCCTGATCTCGGCAGCGGTTCTGACGCCGGGCTGCGGCGCCGACGGAGCAGCCGCCGCCTCCGTGGACCGAGGCGCGACCTGTGCGGTTGCGGCGGGCGCGGCGCAGGCCAGAGCCGCCGCAGCCAAGGGGCCGAGCGCGGCTGCGCGGCAAATGCGAACGGACAATGTCATGCGGCGAACCTCCCGGTGCAGCTGTCGGCGCCGCACTCTCAACTGAGAGTGCCTGCTGGAGCCGCCGGGTTCAAGCGACGCCTTCGTGAACGGCCGATCGCCCGTCGGGCGCGCGCCCCGCGACAGAAGGGCCTACCCCGCGACGCAGTGTCGTTTCCTCAAACCGGAGAACGCCCGCCGCCGCCAGACGAGGCCGGCAGCGGCGGCTCAGGCATTTACCGATCAATCCGCTCCGGATCGATCGAATCAAGCTCTCGTTTCATTGCTTCTGTATTTTCGTGATCACCGTGCTCTCGGCAGCGTTCTTGAGTTCGAACGACACCGTGTCGCCAACCGCGAGTCCCGTAACGAGAGCAGGATCGGAAACCGTGAAGGCCATCGACATCGACGGCCAGTTGAGCGCCGAGATCGCTTCGTGATCGAGCTTGATGGTATTCGTACCTGCGGCGATCTCCACCACCTTTCCGACACCCGTGATCGGACCGGCCACGGGCGCGGGGCTCGCTGGCATGTCCGCCATCGGCGCTGCGGCGGCTGGCGGCGGCGCTTCAGCGACGGGATCGGCCGGCGCGGGCGAGCACGCTGCGGCGCCGAACGCCAGGGCGCTGATACCCGTCAGGAAAAATCGTGTCGTCTGCATCTTCGTCTCCAGGTTAAACGATCCGTTCTGATGAAGGCGCGAGCTGCGCCCCGCCCCGGCGTCGGATCAGGAGAAACGCCGCGGGAATCACGAAGAGGGACAGCAGCGGTGCGCTGAGCATGCCGCCGACAAGCGGCGCCGCGATGCGGCGCATCACCTCGCCGCCCGTCCCGCCCGTAAACAGGATCGGAAGCAGACCCGCCAGCACGACCGCGACCGTCATGGCCTTTGGCCTCAATCGGAGCAACGCGCCTTCACGGACCGCCGAGGCCACGACCTCAGGCGTGATCGGCTCACCGCGATCGACACGGTCCTGGAGCGCATTCCTCAGATACACCAGCATCACCACGCCGAACTCGGCCGCCAGCCCGGCCAGGGCGATGAAGCCGACCGCAACAGCGACAGAAAACTCGTAACCCATCAGATAGACCAGCCACACGCCGCCCGTGAGAGCAAACGGTACGCTCGCCATGACCAGCCCCGCCTCGTCGAAACGCTTGAAGGTCATGTACAGCAGCAGCAGGATGATCGCCAGCGTGGCGGGGCCAACGAGGGAGAGACGTTCCGCAGCGCGTTCGAGATACTCGAACTGGCCCGCATAGGTGACGGTGACGCCTTCGCTCAGCTTGAGATCGGTGACCGCCGCCTGGATGTCCTGGACGACCGAGGCCAGGTCGCGGCCGCGCACATCGACAAAGACGAACGAGGCGAGCCGGCCATTCTCACTGCGGATCATCGCTGGCCCGTCGGCGACCGCCACCGTGGCGACCTCTCCGAGGGTGAGGAGCGCGCCCCCGTCGGTCACGATCGGCAGCTGGGCGAGACGCTCCGGAGTGTCGCGGATTTCGCGTGGATAGCGCAGGCTGATCGGATAGCGCGCCCGGCCATCGACAAACTTACCGATCACCTCGCCGCCGATGGCGCCCGAAACGATTTCCTGGACGTCCGCGATGTTGAGGCCGTAACGGCTGGCGGCGAAGCGGTTGATGTCGATGTCGATATACCGGCCGTTGGCCAGGCGTTCGGCGGCGGACGACGACACCCCGGCCACATCCCTCGCCGCTGCCTCGATCGCTTCGGCGGCCGTCTGGATCGTCCCGAGATCGGGACCGCTCACCTTGATTCCGATCGGGCTTTTGACGCCGGTCGCCAGCATGTCGATGCGGTTGCGGATCGGCGGAACCCACACATTCGTCAGCCCCGGCACGCGGACATTCCTGTCCAGTTCGGCGATGATGCTCTCTGCGGTGACGCCTGGCCGCCACTCGTCGCGGGGACGCAGGCGGATCGTCGTCTCTAGCATCTCGAAGGCCGCAGGGTCAGTCGCCGTCTCGGCACGCCCCACCTTCCCGAAGACGCTTTCGACTTCGGGAACCGTCCGGATCAGCCGATCGGTCTGCTGAAGGAGCTCGCTGGCCTTTGTCGCCGAAAGGCCCGGCAGCGCGGTCGGCATGTAGAGCAGGTCGCCTTCGTCCAGCGCCGGCATGAACTCCGCGCCGAGCCGGGATAAAGGCCATGCCGTCGTGGCCAGCGCCAGAACAGCGACAGCGATCACGACGATCGGCCGACGAAGCACGAACCCGATGCCCGGCCGGTACAGCGTGGCCAGGGCGCGGTTCACGGGATTGGCTTCCTCGCGGGGGATGCGGCCCCGGATCCAGTAGCCCATCAGCACTGGCGTCAACGTGATCGACAGGGCCGCCGCCGCAGCCATCGCATACGTTTTGGTGAAGGCCAGCGGCGCGAACAGGCGCCCTTCCTGCGCCTGCAGGGTGAACACCGGCAGAAAGGACAGCGTGATGATAAGGAGGCTGAAAAAGAGGGCGGGACCCACCTCGATCGAGGCGTCCGCAATGACCCGCCAGTGCGCGTCTCCCTTCGGCATCGCCCCGTCATGCTCGTCGCTCCAGCGTTCCAGCTTCTTGTGGGCGTTCTCGATCATCACGATGGCCGCATCGACCATGGCGCCGATGGCGATGGCGATGCCGCCGAGCGACATGATGTTGGCGTCCACACCCTGCGCCCGCATGATGAGGAAGGCGGTCGCCACGCCCAGCGGCAGGGTGACGATGGCGACCAGCGCGGAGCGCAGGTGAAAGAGAAAAAGCGCGCAGACCAGCGCGACGACGATGAATTCCTCCGTCAGCTTGTGCGTGAGATTCTCCACCGCCCGATCGATCAGCTGGGAACGATCATAAGTCGGCACGATCTCGACGCCTGCCGGAAGACGCGAGCCGATGTTCTGAATTCGATCCTTGACCGCCGCAATCACTTCCCGGGCGTTGGAGCCGGCCCGCATCACGATGACGCCGCCGGCAACTTCGCCCTCCCCGTCGAGTTCGGCGATCCCCCGTCGCTGCTGCGGACCGATCTCGATCCAGGCCACGTCTCCCAGCGTCACCGGCACGCCGCCTTCGGCCAGCTTGAGCGGGATGGCACGAAAATCGTCCGCCGATTTGAGATATCCGCTGGCGCGCACGACGTGCTCGGCTTCGCCGATCTCGATCGAGGCGCCGCCTGCCTCCTGGTTGGCGCGACGAACGGCGTCGGCGACCATCGCCTGTGACACGCCGTAAGCCGCCATGCGCTGGGGGTCGAGGACGATCTGGTGCTGGCGCACCATGCCGCCGACGGACGCCACCTCGGCGACGCCCGGAACGGATTTCAGCTCGAACGCGAGGAGCCAATCCTGAAGAGCGCGCAGCTCGCCCAGATCATGCTGGCCGGTCCGATCGACGAGAGCGTACTGGTAGATCCAGCCCACGCCGGTGGCGTCGGGACCAATGGTCGTCCTTGCCGTTTCCGGCAGGCGGGACTGGGCCTGCGTGAGATACTCAAGCACGCGCGATCGCGCCCAGTAGAGATCGACGCCTTCATCGAAGATCACGTAGACGAAGCTGTCCCCGAAGAAGGAATAGCCCCTCACGCTGTGAGCGCCGGGCACGGACAGCATGGTCGTCGTCAGCGGATAGGTGACCTGATTTTCGACGATCTGCGGCGCCTGGCCCGGATAGGTGGTGCGGATCACCACCTGAACGTCTGACAGGTCGGGCAGCGCATCGACAGGCGTCGACCGCACGGCGAGAGCGCCAGCCGCTGCCAGCGCCAGGCTGGCGATGATCAGCAGGACGCGATTGCCTATCGACCATCGAATGATCGCGGCGATCATCGGTCCGCCTCGCTCGGCGAGATCGACTGCACGATATAGTCCGACCCCGATTGCCGGAACTCGAAGACGACCTCATCGCCTGCCGCCACGTCGCGCGAGGCGCCCGCCTCTCCCCACGCAAAACGCATCGTCATGGACGGCCAGTCCAGACTCGCTATGGGTGCGTGCGCGATGGTGACGCCGGTCGCATCGACTGCGGTCACGCGGCCCGAAGACCGGTGCTGGCCCGGTTCCGGCGCCGATCCGCCGGACCGGAGGCGGGCGATGACCCCCGACAGGCTCGCCTCGCTGTCAATCAGGAACTGCCCGGAAGCGACGACCTGCTGGCCCTCCTCCAGCCCTTCGAGGATTTCAGTCCGGTCACCGAAGCTCACGCCCGTCGTCACCTCCACCGGCGCGAAGCGACCATCTGGCAGAACGACGATCACGACGGTCCGGCGTCCGGTGCGGATCAGCGCCTCTGACGGCGCCATGATCGCGTCGTTCTTCCCGGCCTCGGCCAGATCGACCTCGGCGGTCATGCCTGGCCGCAGCCTCGCCCCGGGGTTTGGCAGCGACACGCGCAGCTCGACCGCGCGGGAAGACGCGCCCGTCACGGGCAGCACGGTCTCGATGCGTCCCTCCAGAACCGTGCCGGGATAGGCCGACGCTGTGGCGGCGACGCGGCCTCCGACTCTCAACCGGCCCGCGATCGCCTGGGGAACCGATGCCGTGAGCCAGACGGGCGACAGTCCATTTATGGTCGCCAGCGGTGCGCCCGCCTCGATCGACATTCCCTCCCGGATATCGAAGGCGGTGATGGCTCCGGAAATCGGCGCATGAATGGTGAATACGGACGGCGCCGATCCGCGTTTTTCGGCTTCGCGTACCGAGGCGGGGGGAACGCCAAGCATGGCGACGCGCTGACCGGCAGCCTTCGCCAGATCATCGTTCGCGGCGCGCAGCGCCAGGTACTCGCCAAGTGCGCCCGTCCATTCGGGAACGCGCAGGTCGACCAGCGGATCGCCCGCCTGCACCACATCGCCCAGAGCCCGGCGGTAGCCGCGATCGACGAAGCCGCTCTGCTTGGCCTGCACAATCGCGAGGTCGCGTTCGTTGAAGCCGATCACTCCGAACACTTTCAGCGATGACGAGACGGCGCCGCGCTCGACGACGGCGAGGCGTATGCCGAGATTCTGTGATGTCCCTGCATCGATGCGAACGCCAGAGGTCGGATCGGACGCCCCGCTGGAGCTAGCGGCGCCTAAGTCCGCGTATCGCGGAACCAGATCCATATCCATGAACGGCGACTTGCCAGGTTTGTCGAAACGCTGGTCCGGGACCATGGGATCATACCAGTAGAGGACACTCCGCTCGTTCTGAGCTGTTCCGGACAGCGCCTTCATTTCCGCAGGTCGCGATCCGAGCCAGAAGCCGGCGGCGATGCTGACGCCGACGATCGCCAGTCCCGCCGCGACGACAACCCACAGGCGGGGCCAGGACGCGTACTCGTTAGCGCTCATGGCGCGACCTCGCCGTATTCGAGACTGAGCATCGCACTTACGGACGTGAGACGCTGTTCGAGATCGATGATCTCAAGTTCGATTTCGGTTTCCGCATTTCGGGCCATGATCGCGTCGGAGAGCGGGGCGGCGCCGGCGCCGTGGGCGGCGGCGACGGCGGCTGCCCGCTGGCGCGAAATCGGCAACAGCAGCGTTCGCGCCCGGTCGAGGCGCTCGACGGCGGCCGCCCGTTCCGCGAGACGGGTCTCCAGGATGGTGCGGTGCTCCCGCACGATCGCCTCGCGCTCTGCCGCCGCGCGGCTGACGTCGGCCCGACGCGCCTCGATCACGGGTTTCTGCCGTGTCCCCTGAAAGAGCGGCAGGCTGAACCTGACACCCAGCGTGACCATGTCCCCGAAGGTCGGATCGCGGCGCTGATAGGCCAGTTCCCACGACCAGTCAGGCTGGGTTTCCGCCCGCGCCAGACCCAGCCCCGCCCTCGCGCGCTCGATCTCCGTGGCCGACGCCAAGAGCTTGACATGTTGATCTAGACGCGCGCGCAGCCCGTCCGCCTCGATTTCGAACATCGGCGCCTCCGGTCCAGGCCTGTCGCCGCCGACAGGACCAATCCATCGCTCCAGCTCCGCCTGGGCGCCCGTGATCGCGGCTCTGGTCTCCGCCAGCCGGTCCGCCACTCGCGCCGCGTCCATGCGGGCGGCCAGCGCTGAATCGGCGGCCGGCGATCCGGACGCAAGGGCCGCTATCGAAGCGCTGGCCAGGGTCTCGAGTTCGTCGACCTGCCGATCGAGCACGCTCACCCGCGCCATTCCGAAATAGATTTCGATCCAGGCGCTTGCCGCAGCCCGTCTCGCCTCCAGCCTGGAGATTTCCAGCGCCGCGCCCGCCATCTCCGCTTCCGCCGTGGCGAGACCCGTCCGGGCGCTGCGCTCGGCGCCGCTAGGCATGTCCTGCATGATCCCCACGCTCAGCATCGTCATGTCGTCGCGATTGAGCGTGAACTGGGCGGGTCCCGACACAGGATAGTTATCGAGGCCGAACGCGATCTGTGGATCGGGCAGCTGGCCTGCGGGGCCAATCGACAGCCGCGCGCTGTCGGCCGCCGCCTTACGCGCGGTGATGGAAGGGCCGTCAGACCCCGCCCGGGCCATCGCTTCGGAGAATGTCAGCGGGTCGGCGGACGCGACCGGCGCGAGGCCGATGGCGCAGCACAACAACCATGCAGGACGCATGTCAGGGCTCCAGTGTTTGCCGGGCAGGATGCGTGAGGAGATGGGCACCCCACCGGGTCGCGGCTTCGATCCGCCCGCCTTCGAACACAGGCGTCTGCAGGCAGATAAAAGAGGCTGGTTTCAGACGGCTATCGCGACCTGTTGCGTCCGACTGGACTCAAGCTGGCGATAGGTCGGGCGGTCAAGCCGCTCGCGGAGGCCGCCAGAAGGCGCTGGCGCGCGCGAGTAGGCTCGAGGCGTCGATCACCGTCAGCGTTGTCCGGCTGGAAACAGTAACGACGATCGCGAAAGGCGGCAGGCTTGGCGCCACTCCGATGGATGAGCGACACGTCTGCCCGAGCTGGCAATCAGTCGCTTTCGCGCTTCGTCCTTCGGTATCCGTCGCGGTCTGCCCGTCGAGGTCCGGGCAGCAATCGTGCCCCGCCACGGCGGACGATTGAGAGAGAGGCGCGTTCAGTGGGCAGTCGCCTGCCGCCCACGCGTTTGGCAACCCGCCAAAGGCGAGAGACATGACCACGAACAATGTCAACAACAGCCGACGCATCGCCGATCATGGTGCTTGGACGTGAACACGTCGTCAACGTCCCCACGGGAAATTGAGCGAATCTGGCGCACTCGCGAGCGCCCTTGCAGCGTTAACCGCGCCCATGCCCGTCGAATCGGAACCTCAAGGCTCCGATCGATGCTTGCCAGCGCTTTTAGCCAGCCCTTTGGCCAGCCCTTTGGAACGTGCGCGCCGCGAACTGCCTCAACGCGAAGACGTTGGCGATCACCCCGCCGTCGTCAGCGGCGCAAGACAACCCGTCTCGGCGAGGCGCGGCCGCAGGCTGTCCTTGGCGTCTTCGCCGAGGGCCGCAAAACGCACGCGCAGGGCGTCGAGGCAACGCGCCTGATATTTGAACGCGCCCTGTTCATAGGGCATTCCCAACGCGCTGAACGCAAACATTTCACGCTTGTCAGCCACTGCTCGCGCATTGGCGAGCAGGAAGGGAAAGTAAACCTCGCCGGCAAAGCCCAGCAGGTCGCCGACGATCTTCGGCTCCGGGGCATTGGACGCACCCCACTCGCCCTCGACGCCAGAAAGATCGTCCATCTGCA
This sequence comes from Alphaproteobacteria bacterium, assembly GCA_034439955.1. GTDB lineage: Bacteria > Pseudomonadota > Alphaproteobacteria > Caulobacterales > Hyphomonadaceae > UBA7672. Next base: position 19,326 of record JAWXBJ010000104.1, on the reverse strand, counting down.
TCAGCCAGCGCACGGTGAGCGGCGCGATCTCTCGCAGCAAACGGTTGGGCGTCGGATCGACGATCAGCTGCGAGAACTGCCCCATCCACGAGAATTCCGCCAGCGAGGGCCGCGATCCGAACCAGAAGGGCTGGTCGGCGAGGTGCGCCTCGAATATGCCCGCCAGCCTGCGCGTCGTTTCCTCGATAAGCGGCGCGTTGGCCTCGGTGCATCCAACCAACGCCATGCGACCCACCTGGCGGTCGCGAAACTTGCGGGCGAAGGCGTCGATCCGGTCGCGCCCGCCGCCCGAGAGGCGGTCATAGGCCAGCCAGGTGCTTAGGACCTGCTGGTCCTCCGGATAGAACCAGCGATAGTGGAACATGCTCTTGGTCCCCCACTCGTCGGCCATGTCCTCGAACAGCGCCGCGAGGAAGGCTTTGGCCGGGTCCGGCGGCACGATCGACCGCTCGGAGTGCAGGGCCTCCAGTTCGAAGATCATCGGCGTCGAATCATTGCGCCAGACACCGTCGGGAAAGCGGATGACGGGAATCACCGGCGCCTTCATCTTCTGCAGCGCGGCTTCGCTTTCCCGCCCCATCATCACCCAGACGTGCGGGATGCGGCGATAGCGAAAGATCGCCCGCATCTTCATGGAATAGGGTGATCCAAGGGCGCCGGCGATACGATAGGGTTGCGGGCCTGTGTCGCTCATCACCGTCTCCATGATCCGAACCCTTCACGCGGGCGGTCTTGGCCATCAATGCTTGCGCAGAGGCTGGACGCAAGGCCCCGGCGGGTTCTAGATAAGCGCCTCGGCAACGAACCCGGATGCTGCGGAAGACTGGCGCGGGCGGCTGCGAGACAGGGAGAACGTCCATGAAGCTGTCCATGCGTGCGGGTCTGACGGCCTCCATCGGAGCGATGGCGCTTCTTTCCGCCTGCAGTGACCCACCCAAGGCGCCCGCTCAGGGGGCGCAGTCGGTCGCGCCGTCCAGCCCGGCGCCCGCACCGCAACTCGACGCCATGCGCAACGCCTATTTTGGCGACCTTCACGTCCACACGCGAAATTCGTTCGACGCCTACATCTTCAACGTCCGGGCCGACGCGGACGCCGCCTACCGCTACGCGAAAGGCGAGACGATCCAGCACGCCGCCGGCTATGACATCCGCCTCACCGACGCGCCGCTCGATTTTCTCGCCGTAACCGATCACTCCGAGTATCTCGGCGTCCTTCCGGCGATCAACAATTCGGACCATCCGTTCTCGAAAGTGCCTTATGCGAGTGGGCTGTTCAGCACCGACCTGACGGTCGTCAACACCGCTTTCCGGCGCTTCGGCGACAGCCTCAGAGCTGGTAAGCGAATGACCGAATTTGCCTCCGACATGGGACCGACTCGTACCGCCTGGGCGGAGAATATCGCCGCCGCCGAACGGCACTACAAGCCTGGCGCCTTCACGACTTTCATCGGTTACGAATACACCTCGGCGCCAAGCGGCCGCAACCTGCACCGCAACGTCATTTTCGCCGGCGCGAAGGCGCCCGACCTGCCCTTCAGCGCTCTAGAGTCGCAGAACCCGGAGGAGCTTTGGAAATGGCTCGACGCCCGGCGGGCCGAGGGTATCGAAGCGCTCGCTATCCCCCACAACATGAACGGGTCCGACGGCACCATGTTCGAGCGGACCAAATGGACCGGCGAGCCGATCGACCGCGCCTGGGCCGAGTTGCGCGCCCGCAACGAGCCCTTGGTGGAGGTGACGCAGGTCAAGGGGACATCCGAGACCCATCCGCTGCTGTCGCCAAACGACGAATTCGCCGGCTTCGAGGTCATGGAGTTCTATATTGGCTCAACAGAAAAGATCACGAAGTTCGAGGGCGGATATGTCCGCGATGCGCTGAAGAGGGGGCTGGAATTCGGGCAAAGCCTGGGCGCCAACCCCTACAAGGTCGGCCTCATTGGTTCTAGCGACACCCATGTGGCCGGTGGCGCTTATGAGGAAGACAACTACTTCTCGAAGGCCGGCATCATGGACGCCTTCCCCGTGCGCAGGGGATCCGTTCACCCGACCGAGTTCGAGACCTGGGCAGGCTATACGCCACCGGCCAATGTGGGCCGATATTCGACCTGGGGCGCGTCGGGCCTCACCGGCGTCTGGGCCGAGGAAAACACCCGCCCGTCCATCTATGCGGGGCTTCGGCGGAAGGAGACCTTCGCGACTACCGGACCACGCATCCGCGTGCGGTTTTTCGCCGGCTTTGGTCTCGGTCAGACTGTGCTCGGCTCGGAAGCCGGTCTGCGGAAGGCTTATGCCGACGGCGTGCCCATGGGCGGCGACCTCGTCGGCAAGGCCGGCGCCTCGCCAGACTTCCTCGTCTGGGCCAGCCGCGATCCCAGCAGCGCGCCGCTCCAGCGCCTGCAGATCGTCAAGGCATGGACCGACGCGGGCGGCAAGTCGTACGAGAAAGTGTTCGATGTCGCGTGTTCGGACGGTGGCCGCATCAACAGCGCCACACAACGCTGCGCCGACAACGGCGCTACCGTTGATCTCAAGACGTGCGGCATTTCGCAGGACAAGGGAGACGCCGAGCTGTCGGTTTCCTGGAAGGATCCGGAATTCAACACCGCGCTCAATGCGCTCTATTATGTGCGGGTGCTCGAAAATCCCACCTGCCGCTGGTCGACCTGGGACGCCTTGAGGGCCGGGCAGGAGCCCAGCCCGGCGCTGGAAAAAACCATCCAGGAACGCGCCTACACCTCGCCCATCTGGTATGTGCCGACATCGAGAGGATGACGGCCGCGACATCGAAGCCAGGGCGCGTGCGCGCTGTCGCCGCGCGCCTCGTTCGCGAGCCGATGGTCCACTTCCTCGCTGCCGGCGCCCTTCTTTTCGGCCTCAATTCCGTGGTCAATGGCGGGGCCCAGCCGGTCGATGTCGTCACGATTTCGGAGGGCCGCATCGCACAGATCGCGGAGAGTTTTCGCCTGCTGTCCAACCGCGCGCCCAGCCAGGGCGAACTGGCAGCGCTGGTCGATGATTTCGTCCGCGAGGAGATCAGCTACCGTGAAGCGGTGGCGCTCGGACTGGACGCCGACGACACGGTGGTGCGCCGGCGTATGCGCCAGAAACTGGAATTCCTGCTCGAGGACATGGAGGCGCTCGACGATCCTTCGCAGGCCGATCTCGCGGCCTGGTTGGCCAGCCACCCCGACCGCTATCTCATCCCGGCGCGGCGTGCTTTCCGGCAGGTCTTGGCAAGCAACGACCGTCGAGGCGAGACCGCGCATGCAGATGCGACAGGTTTCCAGCGTCAGCTCGCCGACGGCGCCGACCCATCACGGCTGGGCGACGATTCCCTTCTGCCGGAAGCCATGCCGCTTACGACGCGCGAGGGCGTGGCTGCACTTTTCGGGGCCGACTTCGCGGAGGCGGTCTTCGCGACAACCGCTTCGGGATGGACAGGTCCCGTCCCGTCGGCCTTCGGGCTGCACGTGATCGAGGTGATCGAGCGCGAGGACGCCCGGGCGCCCGCCTTGGAGGAGGTCGCCGAACGCGTGCGAACCGACCGCATCGACGCCCAGCGGTCCGAGCGCCGCTCCCAGCACGAGAAAGCCTTGCGCGACCGCTATCAGATTCGTATCGACTGGCCAGACGACCTGCGGCCGCAGAAATGAGCGCCGCGCTCCTTGGCCGGCGTCTGATCGCGGTCCTTGTCCTTTATCTTGCTGGAACCGCCAGCCTGACGCCGCCAGCGGCGGCCCACGAAGTGCGGCCAGCCTATCTCGAAATCCGCGAGACGGCGCCGGGCGCCTACGACATTCTCTGGAAGACGCCCGCCCAGGGAAACATGCGCCTCAATCTGGACGTCGTGCTGCCGGACGCCTGCACCAGCGTGACCGAACCGCACACAGTCCTCGTCGAAGGCGCGGTCGTCGCCCGCTGGCGGGAGACCTGCAGCGGGGGGCTGGTGGGGCGCGAGATCGGCATCGCCAATCTCGATACGACGCTGACCGACGCGATCGTCCGGTTCGAGCCTCTGGGCGGCGCCGCCAAGACCCTCCGGCTCACCGCCGACCAGACAAGTGCAATCCTGCCCGCCCGCCAGCCCTGGAGCGAGGTCGCCTGGACCTATTCCAGGTTGGGTGTCGAGCATATCCTTCTTGGTTTCGACCATCTCCTTTTCGTGCTGGCGCTTCTTCTCCTGGTTGGCGACTGGAGACGGCTGGTGGGCGCCATCAGCGCCTTCACCCTGGCGCACAGTCTGACGCTGGCCGGCACGACCTTTGGCTGGATAAGTCTGGCTCCGGCGCCGGTCGAGGCCGCCATAGCGCTTTCGATCGTTTTCCTCGCCGCCGAGATCCTGCGCGCCCGGGCCGGCCGGCCGGGCCTCATGCAGCTCTGGCCCTGGCTCGCCGCATTCGGCTTTGGCCTGCTGCACGGCTTTGGCTTCGCTGGCGCGCTGCGCGAGATCGGCGTGCCCGAGGACGCGGCGCCGCTGGCCCTGCTGTTTTTCAACATCGGCGTCGAAGCCGGACAGATCGTCTTTATTCTCGGGGTGCTGGCATTCCTCGCGCTGTGGCGAAGGTTCGCCTCGATCGCCCCGGCCTGGTCCCTGCCGATCCCTGCCTACATCATAGGAACGGGTGCGAGTTTCTGGTTCATCGAACGCACGGCCGCCATGCTGATCCCTTGAAACAGGATCCAGCGCCTCCTCGACAGTATCTGCCTCGGGGCAAGACGTCGCGTCGCGGCCGCTTGTCACAATACGTTCGCGGCTGGAATGATACTCGCAGGTTCGCCAGGGTTCTGGCGCGCGTCCGTTGCCAGACTCGGGTAGGCTAATGCTGAAGCACATGTCCCGCTCGCTGGATCATTCCGCACGCACGTTTGTGTTTTGCGCGCTCGGCTGGCTGCTGGCGGCCGCCGCCCATGCCCAGGAAATCACCGGCGCCGGCGCGACCTTCCCCGGACCGATCTACACGAAATGGGGCGAGGATTACGCTCGCGCCGGCGGCGACGTGCTCAATTATCAAGGCGTCGGCTCCGGCGCGGGCGTCACCCAGATCATCAACCGCACCGTCGATTTCGGCGCTTCCGACACGCCGGTCGCGTCCGACCGCCTCGCGAGCGAGGATTTGCTCCAGTTTCCGGCCGTCATCGGCGCGGTGGTCGTTGTCGTCAACGTGCCGGGCGTCGATGGCGACACGCTGAGGCTGACCGGTCCCGTCATCGCCGAAATCTATCTCGGCCGCATCCGGATGTGGAACGCTCCGGAGATCCAGCGGCTGAACCCGTCCCTCGCCCTCCCAAACGTCCCGATTGCTCCCGCCTACCGCGCCGACAGTTCTGGCACGACGAACATCTTCAGCAACTATCTTGCGGCCGTGAGCCTTCCCTTCCAGACCGGGGTCGGCGCCGGCAATTCCATCCCCTGGAAAACCGGCGTCGGGGCGCCGGGCAATGCGGGCGTCGCGGCATCGGTCATCAACATCAAGGGCGGCATCGGCTACGTCGAATACGCCTACGCCACCGAAAACGGCATGCAGACGCCGCTGCTTCAGAACCGCGCGAAGCAGTTCGTCCGACCGACCGAAGCCGGTTTCAGTGCCGCTTCTGTCCAGGTCAACTGGAAAGACGCCCCCAACCTGGCAGCCACCATGCTGAACCTGGGAGGCCCCGCTACCTGGCCTATCGTCTCGGCCACCTACATCCTGCTGCCCCGAAACCCTTCCGATCCGGCCCGCGCGGCGCGGGTCCTGAAATTCTTTGACTGGGCCTTCACCGATGGCGGACAGGCGGCGACGTCGCTTCGCTACATGACCCTCCCTCCCGAGGCGCAGGCGCAGGTCCGCTTGCGATGGTCCGAGGTGAAGGGACCGCAAGGGCCTCTCTGGCCCCCGCAATGAGCGCCCGGGGGCCGCTCTGGTCCGCATGATGAGTAGTGTGTATTCGACGCGTGCGGGGGCCGGCCTCGCTTCCGCGATCAACGACAGGGGTTCACGAGTGTCGACGCCGACCGAAGACGCATTGGCGCGCAAGCCGGGGATCCATCTTGGCGATACGGTGTTCCGGACGGTGCTCTACGCTTCGGCCGGCGTCGTGGTCGTGTCGCTGTTCGCCATCCTCCTCATCATGTTTCTGGGCGGACGCCAGGCCTTCGAGACGTTCGGGCTCGAATTCATCTGGAGCACCCAGTGGAATCCGGTGAAGGATCTCTATGGCGCCCTGCCCGCAATAACCGGAACGCTGATCACGTCGATGATTGCGCTGGTAATCGCCTGGCCGATCGGCTTTGGCATCGCCTTCTTCCTGACCGAGACCTGCCCGCGCCCGCTTCGCTCGCCCCTGGGCGTCGCGGTCGAACTGCTCGCCGCCATCCCCAGCATCGTCTACGGGATGTGGGGATTTTTTGTCCTTGCGCCTTTCATGGCGACCTACATCCAGCCCTGGCTCACCGAGACCTTCGCCTTCCTGCCGCCGATCGGTGATTCGTTCTTCTGGTTCGCGGCTCCGCCCATCGGCGTCGGCCTGATGACCGCCAGCCTGATCCTCGCCATCATGATCCTTCCCTTCATCGCGGCGACGACCCGCGACGTCCTCATCACCACCCCGCAACTTCTCAAGGACGGCGCCTATGCGCTGGGGGCGACCCGCTGGGAGACATTGACCGGCGCGGTCATCCCCGCCGTGCGGGGCTCCCTGTTCGGCGCGGTCTTTCTCGGGCTCGGGAGGGCTCTGGGCGAGACGATGGCCGTGGTGTTCGTGATCGGAAACGCGACGCGCATGCCCGACAGCCTCCTCGCCCCCTCGGCCAGCATCGCATCGGTGGTCGCCAACAATTTTCCGGAATCTGAGCCGGGCTCGATCAAGCTGGCCGTTCTCCTGGCGCTGGGCTTTATCCTGTTCGTCGTCTCCTTCGGCGTCCTCGCGGTCGCACGGCTGCTTCTGCGTCAGGAAAGAATGTCATGAGAACGCTCACCCGAAGCCACAAGGCGCGCTATGCGCGGCGACACGCGGTCGATTTCTTCATGTCGGCCCTCTGCATGCTCGCCGCCGGCATCGGGCTCGTCCTGCTCGGCCTCATCCTGTGGATGCTGCTGTCGCGAGGGCTGGCGGGCCTTTCCCTTACTGTCTTCACCAACTCGATGGCCTCGCCGGACGCCAATGGCGGGCTGGCCAACGCGATCGTGGGTTCGCTGATCCAGGTCGGAATCGGAACGCTGTTCGGTGCGCCGCTCGGAATGGCTATCGGCATCTACCTGTCGGAGGTCGGCAAGAAGGGCCGCATCGCCTCCGCCGTGCGCTTCGTCAACGACATCCTGTTGAGCGCTCCTTCCGTGCTCATCGGACTTTTCGTCTACCAGATCGCCGTTGCGCCGTTTGGAGGCTTCTCCGCCATCGCCGGCTCGATCGCGCTGGCCTTGCTGGCCATGCCGATCGTCGCTCGCACCACCGAGGACATTCTGAGACTTGTGCCCGACGCCTACCGCGACGGAGCGATCGCTCTTGGCTCGCGCGAGAACCAGGTGATCCGCAAGGTCGTGCTCCCGGCCGCCTTCGGCGGCATTCTCACCGGCGTCCTCCTCGCGGTCGCCCGGATCGCCGGCGAGACGGCGCCGCTGATCTTCACCTCGCTCGGCAACTCCAACTGGTCCACCGACGTGACACGCCCGATGGCGAGCCTGCCGATCGCGATCTACCGCTATGCCGGAAGCCCCTATCCGGAGTGGGTGTCGCTCGCCTGGACCGGCGCGCTGATCATCACCGTGGGCGTTCTCCTCCTCAATATTCTGAGCCGGCTGTCGCACGCCCTCATCGCGGGACGTCATGCCTCCTAGTTTTGTCGAATCGTGCAGGATGGGCGGGCGAGAGGATCGCGTTTCCCGGACGTGACCTCTCATCTCACCTAAAACCCGGAACGGCGCGATTGGCCCGTCGAAAACAGGAGCGCGCTCAAATGACCCGCAGCGACGACGCGCCATTCAGGGACGCTCGCGCCACGCCGCGCGGATCGATCCACCCGCGTCCGCCGGGCAAGCTGGACGCGCCGGTCAAGATCGCCGCGAAGGACGTCTCGGTGTTCTATGGCGAGAAGCAGGCCCTTTTCAATGTCGGCCTCGATATTCGCGACTGCGGCGTCACCGCGCTTATCGGTCCATCGGGCTGCGGCAAGACGACATTCCTGCGCTGCATCAACCGCATGAACGACACGATCGATGGCGCCCGGGTCGAGGGACGGATGGAGCTGGGCGGGGTCGATATCTACCGTCCCGACATCGACGCGGTGCTGCTGCGCTCCCGGGTCGGCATGGTCTTCCAGCGGCCCAACCCCTTCCCCATGTCAATCTTCGCGAATGTCGCTTATGGCCCGCGCACCCACCGCCTGATGAAAAGCAAGGCCGACCTCGTTGAGATCGTCCAGCGCTCTCTCGTGCGCGCCGGCCTCTGGGAGGAGGTCAAGGACCGCCTCGACCAGCCGGGGCTTGGCCTCTCCGGCGGCCAGCAGCAGCGCCTCGTCATCGCGCGGGCGCTCGCGATCGATCCGGAAGTCATCCTGATGGACGAGCCCTGCTCGGCGCTCGACCCGATTGCGACAGCGCGGATCGAGGAGCTGATCGACGAGCTGCGCCAGCAGATCTGCATCGTGATCGTCACCCACTCGATGGCGCAGGCCGCGCGCGTCTCGCAGTTCACGGCGTTCTTCCACATGGGCCGGCTGATCGAGAAGGCGCCGACCGAAGAGATTTTCACCGCTCCGAAAAAAGAACAGACGCAGGACTATATCACCGGCCGGTTCGGCTGACGCACAAGACGACGATCGACCTGAAACGCACGATGAGCGCGCGGTTGAGCTGACGAATCCTCAATGAAAATCACGTGACTTCGGCATCAGCCGCACATTGCGCGGATGATCCGCTCGCGTCGCCGGTCCCTGCGCGATTGACCCGTCCAGCATGCGCTCGAGTTCGGACGAGCGATCATGGAGGCGGACACCCATGAGATGTAAGACGCCTTCCGGGCTTTTCTGCACCCGCCCCTCGACGAGCAGCAGCCGCGCTCCCATCGCCTCTCGCCGATGCTGCTCGAACACCCGCGCCCACATGATGATGTTGGCGATGCCGGTCTCGTCCTCCAGCGTGATGAAGATCGCCTTGCCGTTTCCCGGCCGCTGCCGCACCAGCACCAGCCCAGCCGTCCGCGCCCACGCCCCGTCGCGCATCGCCGCCATCTCGGCGCAGGTCGCGATCCTCTGGCCCTGGAAACCCGGGCGAAGCACCGACATCGGATGCGCCTTGAGCGACAGCCGCGCCGTCTGATAATCCGCCGCCACATGCTCCGGCAGGGGCATGGCGGGCAGATCCATCTCCGGCTCATGGCCCAGTTCGGCGGCGTCCGCAGCTGCGAACAGGGGCAGCGGATCATCGTCGGGAAGGCGGCGCACCGCCCACAGCGCCTCGCGCCGGTCGAGTCCGACCGACCGGAACGCATCGGCGTCGGCGAGCTTGCGCAGCGCCCGGCCCGAAAGCCGGCTCTGCGCCGCCAACGCATCGACGCCGCCATAGCCGACACCGCGACGGTCGATGAGGCGCTGCAGCTCGGCCTCGCCGAGGCCGTCGATCTGCCGGAACCCAAGCCGCAGCGCCAGAGAACCGTCCGCGCGCCGCTCGAGCGTGTTGTCCCAGCAGCTTGAATTGACGTCCACGGCGCGGGCCTCGACGTCATGTTCCTGGGCGTCCCTGACGATCTGCGCTGGCGCATAGAATCCCATGGGCTGGGAATTGAGCAGGGCGCAGGCGAAGGCCGCCGGGTGGTGAAGCTTGATCCAGGACGACACATAAACCAGCTGCGCGAACGCCGCTGCGTGGCTTTCGGGAAAGCCGTAGGAGCCGAAGCCCTTGATCTGCTCGAAACAGCGCGCCGCAAACTCCCGATCATAGCCGCGCGCCGTCATCCCCTCGACCATCAGCTCCTCGAACTTGTGGATCGTGCCGACATTGCGGAACGTCGCCATGGCGCGGCGCAGGCCGTTGGCCTGTCCTCCCGTGAATTTCGCGGCGACCATCGCGAGGCGCATGGCCTGCTCCTGGAACAGGGGCACACCCAGCGTCTTGCGGAGGACCTGGTGGAGTTCGTCGGGCGGCCCGTGTTCGGGGGCGGGTGAGGGGTAGGTGACCTTCTCCCCGTTCCGCCGCCGCAGATAGGGATGCACCATGTCGCCCTGGATCGGGCCGGGCCGCACGATCGCAACCTCGATGACAAGATCGTAGAACTCCCTTGGCCTCAGCCGCGGCAGCATGTTCATCTGCGCCCGGCTCTCGACCTGGAACACGCCCAGCGAATCCCCCTTGCACAACATGTCGTAGACGGCGGGATCCTCCAGCGGCACATCCGCCAGCCCGAGCTTGGGCCCGCCATGATGGCAGACCAGATCGAGCGCCTTGCGGATGCAGGTGAGCATCCCCAAAGCGAGAATATCGACCTTCATCAACCCGAGCGCGTCGATGTCGTCCTTGTCCCACTCGATGAAGGTGCGCTCGTCCATCGCCGCGACGCCGATCGGAACCATCTCGTCGAGGCGATGGCGCGCCAGCACGAAACCACCGACATGCTGGGACAGGTGCCGTGGCGACCCCAGCAGCCGCCCGGCCAGCGTCACCGCTCGCCTTATCTCGGAATTTCCGGGATCGAACCCGGCCTGACGGATCTGGCTGTCGGCCAGCGCGCCCCCCCAGCTGCCCCAGACGAGCCCGGCGAGACGCGCCGTCACATCCTCGGTGAGACCCATGGCCTTGCCCACTTCGCGCATCGCGCTGCGGGGACGATAATGGATGACGGTCGCAGCGATGCCCGCGCGGTGGCGGCCATAGCGCTCATAGATGTACTGGATCACTTCCTCGCGGCGCTCGTGCTCGAAATCGACGTCGATGTCTGGCGGCTCCTTCCGCTCGGTCGACATGAAACGCGCGAACAGCACGTCGAACTTGTCGGGATCGACGGAGGTGATCCCCAGCACGTAGCAGACGGCGGAATTGGCGGCCGATCCGCGTCCCTGGCACAATATCCCCTTGTTCCGCGCCACCCGGACGATGTCGTAGAGGGTGAGGAAATAGCGCGCCAGGTTTTCCGACTGGATGAAGTCGAGTTCGGCCTTCAGCAGCTCCTCGACCTTGCGGGGAATCCCGTCCGGATAGCGCATGCCGGCGTGCAGCCATGTCCGGTCATCGAGATAGCCCTGGTCGGTCCATCCGGGCGGCACCGGCTCGTCCGGATACTCGTATTTCAGCTGGCCGAGATCGAAATCGATGCGTCCCAGGAAAAGCTGCGTCTCCGCGATCGCATCCGGAGCGTTGCGAAATAGCCGGGCCATCTCCCTGGGGGGCTTGAGATGACGCTCGGCGTTGGCCTCGAGCAGCCGCCCCGCCGTTTCTATGGTCACGCCTTCGCGGATACAGCTCATGACATCCTGCAGGTCGCGCTGTCCGGCGTCATGATAGAGCACGTCGTTGATCGCGATGAGCGGGACGCCCGCATCCGCGCCATGAACCTTCAGCTTCGCCAGCCTGCGCTCGTCATCGCCTCGACGCGACAAGACCGCCCCGAGCCACACGGCGCCTGGAGCGGCCGCGCGGATGCGGGAGAGCGCAAGCGCCATCCCCGCCAGCCTTCGCGGCGGCATGAGGATCAACAGCAGTCCGGACGCATCGCTCAGCAGGTCGCCGATAGTGAGGAGGCATTCGCCTTTGACCGCGCGGATCTTGCCCGGAGGTATCCTGGTGTTGCCAAGCGTCAGCAGCCGGCACAGCCTGCCCCATCCGGCCCGGTCCTCGGGATAGGCGAGAATGTCCGGCGTTCCATCCGAGAAGACGAGACGCGCACCCACGACGAGCTGGAACGCCTCGGCGCGCTGTTTCAGGTTCTCCCTCGTCACGGAGAGGTCCGCCGACAGCGGATGCTCGATCCAGACATGCTCCCCGGGAGACCCGCCCTCCCTCATCTTCTCGGGCGGAGGCTCGCCTTCCTCACGCACCTCCTTGAGCGCGCTCCAGGCCCGCACGACCCCTGCCAGCGTGTTGCGGTCGGCGATGCCGATGCCCGACTGGCCAAGAAGCAGCGCGGTCAGCACAAGATCGCGCGCATTGGATGCGCCTCTCAAAAAGGAAAAATTCGAGCTCGCCGCCAGTTCTGCATAGGCCGGCGGCGGCTTTTCCGGCAGAGGGACATCCTTTCGCCGGGGGCGACGCGACAAAAGGGTTTCGGGGTCGGCGGTCATGGAAACAGGCCGTGCACATACCAGCGCGGCGCGTCTGTCTCACGCTCGTAAAGCCCCGCGCGGAACAGCCAGAAACGGCGCCCGTGTTCATCCTCGATGCGGAAATAGTCTCGCGTCGGCGCCGACGGATCACGCCACCATTCCGGCGCGATGCGCTCGGGTCCTTCCCAGCGCATCACCCTGTGCTCGACGCGGCGCCAGCGAAACGTCCTTGGCGGTCCATCGGGAACCTCGGCCGTCACCTCGACCGGCTGGGGCGAGGCGAAGAGCTGCAGTGGCCGTTTCGGCGGTTCCTCCGGTTCGGGCGCTGGCCAGGGCGCGTCTCCCCGATGCTCAACCGCCGGCGCGAGCCGGGCCGCACGGTCTGGATCGTGCGTATCGACGCCGACAAAGCGCAGCACGCGGGTCCGTCCGAACCTTGCCGACAGCCGGTCGACCAGGTCGGCGACGTCGCCCTCCTCCTGCACGCGCCCATCGAGGCTCGCCTGCGCCGGCGCGTGCGGCTCCGTCTCGGTCGCGGCGAACCGGATCACGTCGAAGCCGAACCCCGGATCGACAGGGTCGGCGAGCGCCTCCAGCCGCTCGTGGTAAAGACGCAGGACGGCTTTCGCATCACGCGTGGGCTGGCCGGTCTCGATGGCGATCCGCCGCACGATCCCGTCGGCGCGAAAGAAACTCGCCTCGAACCGCCGTCCCCCCTCGCGCCGCTGCATCAGCGTGTCCGACAGCTCGGCCATCAGGTCCGCCAGCGTCGCTTCGATGTCCTCGATCCGGCCTACCGGCTCGGGAAAGCGGCGCTCGGCGATGCAGGACGGCGCAATGCGCCGGGGCGTCACGGGATTGGCGCCTTGCCCGAACATTCGCCGCAGGCGTCTCGCCACATCCTCCCCGAAGCGCGCCGAGAGCGGCAGGCTCGGACGGCTCGCGAGATCATCGAGGGTCTTGAGGCCCGCCCTCACCAGCGCGATGCGAATGTCGTCGGGCAGGCCGAGCGCCGCGACCGGCAGGAGGCGCGTTTCGGCCTCGTCGGCGCCAACGGGCACGATCGCGATCCGACCAAAGCGGGCCAGCGCCCGCGCCGCATCGGGCGCCCCTGCAATCGTCATCCTCGCATGGAACCCATATCTCCGGAAGCGTCCACGCAGCTCCGCCAGCAACCTCGCCTCGCCGCCAAAAAGATGGGCGCATCCGGTGATGTCCAGCACCAGCCCGTCCGGCGCGTCGATCGCCACAACCGGGCTGAACCGTTCGCAATCGTCCGCCAAACGCTCCAGCATGCGCGCATCGGCGAAGGGATCGTGGTCCGCCACGACGATGTCCGGCAGCCGCGCCCTCACATCCGCCAGCGCCGCTCCCGCCGTCACGCCCGCCGCCGCCGCCGCCGGCCCCATCGCCGCCACGCGCGCCGCCCCCTTCACCTTGTGCGTCAGGACCAGCAGCGCCTCATCCGGCTTTTCGCCAGCCTCCCCGCGCTCCCTCGCCAGCCGCCGCAAGGCGTCCGCCGGCAGAAAGGGAAGCCACACCGCGAGCCAGCGGCGCAGCGTCGTCGAATTCACGTCGGTCACGATCCCACTCCACGATCCAGCTGCTTTGCGGAAGCCCGTTGCGGTGACGCAGGAGCGTAATGCCAAAGGCGGGACGCCCTGGCGCATTGCCCTCCAGGGGTGCGGACGCCGCCCCGCTCACCGACCAGCGGCTCGCAGCCGCGCTGGCGGAGGGGCTCGCTCCTTCCCGGATCATCATCAGCGTCACGCCGGAGGCCGCGCCCGCGAAGGACAGCCGCCGCGAGGCGGTGAGGTCGAGCGCTGGAGCGTCGTTCCACACCTCCATCATCACGGCGCCCAGGGACGAACACGCCGCCGCCTCCGCGCCGGCCCTCAGCACGTCGGTCGGCGTCTTCACGCGCACCAGGATCAGCCGGGCGGCGTCCAGCCCGAACTCGGCGAGGCCCGGGGCGTAGACCCCACCGGTTTCGGCGCCGGCATAATCATGCCTCACCCAGACGAAGGGTCGCTCCGCCGCCGCCTGAAGGGCGAGCGCCAGGGCGAATCCGCAGGCGGCTGGCGCATCGGCCGGTCGCGCCGCGTAGACTTCATGCAGGCCTCCCCGCCCCAGCCCGCCGCCAAGCGCGCGGTCTACCTCAGGGCAGCCGAGCGGAAACAGCAAGGCTGCGCGAGGCGAGGACGTTCGCTCCAGCAGAGCCAGTTTCCGTCTCAGTCCGGCGAGGTCGTCCCGCATGAAAGTTCCTGTTTTGTTCTTGACCAGAAACGACTCAGAGGCCCAGAAGAGTCAAGCGCTTCCTTGCATTCTCGGAGACCCCCATGGCCGGCGACCGCTTCCAGCCTATTTCGTGTCCGGGGCGAGCGCGCGGAAGCGAGACCAATGGCGACGAAAAGCTCGATGACGGCCGGGAGGATCCTGGAAACGATCCAGACCATCTATGACGAACTCTCGAACGCCGAGGACCTACTGCGGTCCTACGAGACCAGCAGGGGCATTGACCCGGAAATCGACGACCTCGCCAGACAAGCCCGCAAGGCGGCTCAAACCGTCAAGGATCTGATGACGCAGATCAATCTCCGCCTCAAAGGACAACCGAGAACCCGCCTGCGGTCCCTTGCCATCTCCCGCCAGGAATTCGCGGTCCTGTCTTCAGGCGCGCTGCTGACGCAGCTCGTTGATCGCAAGTGCATCCTTCTCGAAATCGCCGAGGAGCAGACGCACTGCGTCCACTGACGAGAGCCGCCTGTTGGCCTTCAATTGATTCCAGTCGAGGCGGGTGGACGGGGTGGAACCCGAAGCCATGGACGCGCGTATGAAAAGCTGCTGAAAAAAACCGGGGCAATACTGGGGACACTCATGACAGTCAATTCGAACGCTCATCCGATCATCGTTCACCTCCGCGCACTCGGTTTGCGCCTCGCAGAAGTCGTCGGGCTCCTGGTGATCGGGGCGCTGTTCATCGCGCCCTTCATCACCTCGGTCATCATCAATTTCGGGAGGCCGGCAGCATCTTCAGTTCGAGACCGGCCCGCGCGGCGGTCGCGCCCGCCGGCCTCGGCCCGGGCCGCCTGAACAACTTCCTCGGCAACCTGCCGACCCATTCCAGGGCAAGTCGATCCGGACGAAATCAGCGCGGCGTGGAGAGGCGCTTGCTGAACAGGCGCGCCGCGTGCGTCATCGCGATCTTCTCGACGCCTGGAGGACACTGCATGGCCCGCCACAGGGCGAGAACAACCAGGCCATAGACGATTGCCCCTGCCCCGGCGGCCGCCAGCATGTGCGCGGTCAGCATCAGCAGCCCTTCGGATCCGTCCGTCGGCGGCCGCAGCAGATAAAGCGTCGCCGCCAGGGCCGCGAGCGCCACGACCGTGCGCCAGAGTGCCGCGAGCTGGCGAAACACGGAGAGACCCGTCATCGATTTGACGATCAGCAGCGTCGCCAGGAATACCACGATGGCGACCGCACCGTGGCCCGCCACCGCGCCCATGACGCCGTAAGTGGTCACGGCGAAGAACAGGATCGGCGCCTTGAAGATGAATTCTATGGCCGTGCGGAAGGTCACCATCCGCATGCGATTGAGCGCGAGCGCCAACGGCGCCAGGGGAGCGCACGGCGCCGTCAGGATCACGATCAGCGACATCCAGCGCAGCACCGAGGCGCTTTCGCCCCACCCTTCTCCCAGAATGATGCGAACGATCGGATCGGCCAGTGCATGCATGGTCAGGAAAACGGGGGCAGCCATCAGGAAAATGGCGTTGGAAGCCTTGCAATAGGCGGAACCGAGCCGGTTGGTGCCCACAAGCGGAACGAAGGAGGGCATCAGCGGGTAAAGGAGCGGATTGACGATCGACTGGATCGGAATGCCCACGAGGTCATTGGCGACGCTGAAGCGCCCGAGCGAGACGCGCGAGACATACCGCCCCATCAAGACCCGGTCGATCTGCCAGTTCACGGCCGCCAGAAGCTGGGAGAGGGTGTTCCAGCCAAGTATGTCCGCGAAATGTCTCCACTGCGATAGCGACAGGCGTGGGGCGTAGGGCGCGAAGACGTATGACAGGGCGTTGCCAACCAGCGGGCTTGTGATGGTGGCGGCGGCGATCGCCCAATAGCTTTCGGTCCAGACCGCGATGAGCGACGCCACGACGAACGCGGCGATCTTGCCGACGAGTTCCAGGAAGACCTCGCGCTTGAAATCCAGTTTCTGCACGAAGAAAACCATGCGGGGGCTCATCGTGCCGCGGAGGATGGGCGCGAGCGACAGGGCGCAGATCAGGATCGTGAGCCGCGGCTCACCGTAGAAAAGCGCCAGCGGAAACGACAGCGCCCCCAGCAGGACAGCCAGCGCGACCCCGCGCAGGATGCCCACGGTGAAAGCGGTGTCCAGCATTGGCGGGCTGAGGTCGCCGCGGCGCAAAAGGGCGGAGGAGACCGGCATTTCCAGGACCGCTTCGGCGATCACGACAGTGCTCATGGCCATGGCGATGAGACCGAAATCGTCCGGGGCGAGCAGCCGCGCCAGCACGATCAGCGTCAGGAAATCAAAACAGCGCGCGACAAGCTTGCCGCCCACAGTCCACAGGCCGGCCCCCACCGTGCGTTCGGAATCTGTGCTTGCGTTGGTCACGTGTCAGGCCGTGTTGACTGAACGCGGCGCCGCAGATCCGCAACATTTCTCTGAATAGATTCAGTCTGCGCGTCTACCACAAATGATCCTTCAGCGCGCCGACGAGATCGTCACGGGACGACAATTTCCGCAGGCGAACGTGCAGGGACCGTGCCGTGGTTGGTCGAAAGGTTCTTCACCGTTAACTCAGCCTTCCCGCCTGCCAATTGCGCTAGCACCGGGTTGGCCGGAGCACGACTGTTCGGCATGAATCACGCCAGACGCGAATTTTCTCAACCGGGAACGACCGACGGATACAAGCTTCAGGCGAAGACGTGCGTGCTATGAAGCGGCCCAAGTCTCTTGACCGAGAGCGAGCGAGATTTAGGGCAACCTGCGTGCGCTCTCACGCAGGTTGCTCCCCACTTTTTGGGATAGATCATTTTGCTTCGATCAACCTGACCCGGTTTGACCGACGGATGCTCTTGGCCGCGAAGGCCCCCAGCCTCGGCCCGGATCAGCCCGCCGAAAAAGGCACGCCAACAAACAGTTTCGCGCCGTCGCGTTCGACCTGCAGCATGACCGCTTCGCGTTTCTGCTTGCGGGCTTCATCGACCGCGCGCCTCGCGGCCTCGGCCGAATTCACCTCGACCTGGTTGACCATGACCAGACGGTCGCCGGACCGCAGGCCCACGTCGGCGGCAGGTCCGTTGACAGTGACGTCAGAGACGACAGGGCCGCCGTCATTCGTCAGTTCGAGCCCCAGGCCGGACAGCTGTACGGTCGGGCCCGCCGGCGCGGAGGGCGCGGCGTTGGCAAGCGACCGGGGGGCCGCATCTTCTTCCTCAAGCGCCTCGATGCGGACCTTGATCGTCTGTTCGCGGCCGTTCCGCAAAACCTTGACGTCGCGCGAACTCCCCGCCTGGGTGTCTGCTACCGCCCGCGTGAGATCGTGGACTTCATCGACGGAGGTCTCCCCGAACGACAGGATGATGTCGCCGGTCTTGAACCCGGCCTTGGCGGCAGGGCTCGAAGCGGTCACATCGGCCACGATCGCACCACGCGCGGCAACTCCCAGACCCTTGGCCATGTCGGGGGTCACGGGTTGAATCTGAACGCCCAGCCAGCCTCGCCGGACCGAGCCGGTGTCGATGATCTGCTGAACGATCGAGCGCGCCATGTCGGCGGGGATCGAGAAACCGATGCCTACGCTGCCGCCGCTCGGCGAGAAGATCGCGGTGTTCACACCGATCACCTGACCCTGCGTGTTGAACAGCGGACCGCCGGAATTGCCCATGTTGATCGGAGCATCCACCTGGATGTAGTCGTCATAGGGACCCGAGCGGATATCCCGGCCACGCGCGGAAACGATGCCAGACGTCACCGTATTGCCGAGCCCGAAGGGTGACCCGACCGCGAACACGCTGTCGCCGGCGCGCGCCTTGTCGCTGTCGCCCCAGGAGAGGGCGGGCGGCAGGCCGGACTGGCTGACTTTCAGGACTGCGATGTCGGTCTTTGCGTCCGTGCCGACCACGCTGGCCTCGATCTCCTTGCCGTCCGACAGGACGACGGTCACCTTCCTGGCGTTATCGACCACGTGATTGTTGGTGACGATATAATTCGGGCCGATGAAGAAGCCCGAGCCGGAGCCCATCTGGTCGGGCCGCTCGCGCTGGGGGCCGCCCTCGCCGAACTGGCGGTTGAAGAACTCCTCGAAGGGCGTTCCGCGCAGTTCGTTGGGTATGCCGCCCGGTCCCTGCGTCGGGCGGGGCTGGGCCTGCGAGCGGACGATGATCTGCACGACGGACGGGGACACCGTCTCGACCAGGTCGGCGAGATTGGGCGTCAGGCCCCAATTGGTCGTCTGCCCGGCGCTCGCCACCGTGACGGGCGAGACTGGCTCGTCATTGGCCCAGGAGGGCGCGGCGAGCGCAAGCGCCGTCAGGCTCGCGCCGGCCAGCAAGCCGCCCAGGGTTGCTCCGATAAACTTGCTGCGAATCATGTCTGCTCCACTCGGATCGTGTCCGCGCAACCAAATGCTGCGCCATCAACCGCTCTCTCCCGGAGATGACCCCGGCGACAGAAGGCTTGTCTGAACAGTAAATGTGGAGCGAGTGCGGCGAAGGCAAGACATGGGCGGCTGCCTCGCGGCCTTTCCCGCAACGCTTCCTTCACCGTTTTTTTCGCGGCCCGAAACAGCGCGTTAAGCTTGATGCGGCATAAACGGCCCGACGGGTGATCAGCCTCGATCAGCTTGATACCGGGTTGCTCCAGGGCCGCAGCATGTTTGTAATCATCGGAATCGTCGTCGTCTTCGGCATGGTCTTCGGCGGCTTTATTCTCGCCGGCGGCAGCCTCGACGTCATCATGCACGCCGCGCCCCACGAGATGATCATCATCGGCGGCGCCGGAATCGGCGCCTTCCTGATCGGCAATTCGTTCAAGACCGTGCTGGCCGCCGGCGCCGGCG
>JAWXBJ010000103.1:0-5257 GCA_034439955.1 Alphaproteobacteria bacterium | reverse complement strand
GCCTGCATAAACCTGCCCGTTTGGTAGAGTTTCCGTTGCGGAGCCATTGGCGACGCCGTCGCGGAATACGCCTTCGAGGCGATAGCCCGTCGCGCAGACATAGGCGCCTTGGCCGCTCCGCATTCCGCCGGCATATGAACCCTTGTAGCTGCACCCGTTGGCGGCAATGTCCTCGCCCGGACCTTCGAGTTGGAAGTCCAGTTCGACATGGCGCAGCTCGGCGACGCCTCCCTTTTCCGCGCAGGCGCAACTGATTGGCGCGGCCTGCCCCGAGGCGCCGGCGCCCACCAAGCCAAGAGCGCGCTCGGGAGCCGTAAACTCGCCGCCGCGCGTGCAGCGGAAAGTGATAGCTGTCATCCGCGCCGCGCCTGACATCCGGGAATTATTGACCAGCTGCAGATCGACATTGGAGCCGTCGCAAGCGGGAGCGTCCGCCGCGCGCCAGCGGATCTCCTTGCCATCGCCCCATTTCAGCGAGGGCGTCCAGCCGGCGTCCTGCTGGGCGACGGCCCGCGCGCCGACTGCGGCAGACGCGAGAAGCGCCGCAAAGCCGAGAGCCAAACTTAATGCACGCATTCGTCCCGGGCCTCCGACACACGCTGATCAGACAAGATAGGATTCGCCAAGTTGGAGCCCGCACAGAGCGTGCCAAGCTGGCCCGAATTGTGGCGTCAGGCGCCCGCGACGGGCGGGGCCGACAACCCTGGGAACCGCTCGGTCAAGGGAGCGTTGCGAAAGAGAGTTGATCTGAATCAATCTGGAGCGCGCCGATGCCCGCCTTGAAACTTGTTGCTGTGTCCGCAATCGCCGCTGCTTTGGGGGCGTGCGGACATAACATGGAAACGCGCGCCGCCACGGGCGCCGCCACCGGCCTTGTCGTCGCCGGGCCGGTCGGTGCGGCAGTAGGCGCGGGCGTTGGAGCGGTCATCGACGTGGTCGACGACGAGAGCGACAATGACGAATAGGTGTTTGACAGCACTGACTTGAATGTTAGCGGGCGGGCTTGTTCGCCCGGCCGCGGTCGCCGGGCAGTCCGGTTTTTGTGCCTAGCGTACTAGCCCGACCTGCTCCCGCAAGCCATATTCGCGTCATGCCGAAAACACCGAAATCCGCCTCAGCCATACCGGCCTCGGGAGCGAGCCGCGCAAACCGCAAGGGTGTTGCGGAACCGCGGCCGGCGCCTTTCAAGGGGCAGGGGCCCGCGCCGCTTTTCCAACCGGTCATCGCGCCAACGCCGCCGCCGACCTCGCCCACGTGGATGCCCCACCGTCCAGAGCGGACTTGGAACAAGTTCGACGGCGGGCAAAAGTTCAAGGTCGTCTCGGAGTATGAGCCCGCAGGCGACCAGCCGCGCGCCATCGCGGACCTGGTCGCCGGCGTCAACGAGGCGGATATGGACCAGGTCCTGCTCGGCGTCACCGGTTCGGGCAAGATCTTCACAATGGCCAAGGTGATCGAGGCGGTGCAGCGTCCCGCCCTGATCCTCGCGCACAACAAGACGCTGGCGGCGCAACTTTATGGCGAGTTCAAGAGCTTCTTTCCAGAGAACGCCGTCGAGTATTTTGTGTCTTACTACGACTACTACATGCCTGAGGCCTATGTGCCGCGGACCGACACCTACATCGAGAAGGAAAGCTCGATCAACGAGGCGATCGACCGGATGCGGCACGCAGCGACCCGGTCGATCCTCGAGCGCGACGACGTCATCATCGTCGCCTCGGTGAGCTGCATCTACGGCATCGGGTCGGTCGAGACCTATTCGGCCATGACGTTCGAGCTGAAGGTAGCCGACACGCGCAATCCGCGCGACGTGGCCGCCGATCTCGTGGCGCTGCAGTACAGGCGCAACGACCAGGCTTTCGGGCGCGGGACGTTCCGGATGAAGGGCGACATCATTGATGTCTGGCCGACCCATCAGGAAGACCGCGCCTGGAAGATCTCTTTCTTCGGCGACGAGGTGGAATCGATCGTCGAGTTCGATCCCCTGACCGGCAAGACAAGCCAGCGGCTGGGCCGCATCAAGGTCTACGCCAACTCGCACTATGTGACGCCGCGACCGACACTGAATCAGGCGGTGCAGTCGATCAAGGAGGAGCTGCGGGGTCGGCTCAACCATCTCACGCAACAGGGAAAACTGCTGGAGGCGCAGAGGCTGGAACAGCGCACGCAGTTCGACATGGAAATGATGATGGCGACAGGCTCATGCGCTGGGATCGAGAATTACTCGCGCTACCTGACTGGGCGGAAGGCGGGCGAGCCGCCGCCCACCATGTTCGAATACCTGCCGGAGAACGCCATCATCTTCGTCGATGAAAGCCACCAGACGCTTCCGCAACTGGGGGCGATGTTCAAGGGTGATTACAGTCGCAAATACACGCTGGCCGAGTACGGCTTCCGCCTGCCGTCCTGCCTCGACAACCGGCCGCTGAAATTCGAGGAGTGGGAGAAGATGCGGCCGCAGACCATCCACGTCTCGGCCACCCCCGGACCCTGGGAGCTTAACCAGACCGGCGGCGTCTTCACCGAGCAGATCATCCGCCCGACCCATTTGATCGACCCGCCGGTCGAGATCCGCCCCGTCTTCAGGGACGGCGCCAACCAGGTCGACGACGTGATCGACGAGGCCCGCGCCACGGCGGCGCGCGGTTTCCGCTCGCTCATCACGACGCTCACCAAGAAGATGGCCGAACAGCTGACCGAGCACATGCACGAGCAGGGCCTGCGGGTGCGCTACATGCACTCGGACATCGACACGATCGAGCGCATCGAGATCATTCGCGACCTGCGGCTCGGCGTCTTCGACGTGCTGGTCGGGATCAACCTGCTGCGCGAGGGGCTCGACATCCCCGAATGCGCCTTCGTGGGCATACTCGACGCCGACAAGGAGGGCTTCCTGCGCTCCGAGACCAGCCTCGTCCAGACCATCGGCCGGGCGGCGCGCAATTCCGAGGCGAAGGTGGTTCTCTATGCCGACACGATCACGGGCTCGATGGAGCGGGCGATGGCCGAAACGGCGCGCCGGCGCGAGCGCCAGGTGGCGCACAACACCGAGCACGGGCTGCAGCCGGTCACGGTGATTTCGGGCGTCAAGGATGTGCTGGAAGGCGTGACATCGGCGGCCGACAAGGCGAAACAGGGACTCCTGCCAAGGGGCCGCGATCCCAACAAACGCTCACGGGCGCAGGGCGTGGCGGACGAGGGCGTGGACTACATCGCCGGCCACAATATCCGCCGCGTCATCGAGGCGCTGGAGAAAGACATGCGCGAAGCCGCCGCAAATCTGGAGTTCGAGGAGGCGGGGCGGCTGCGGGACGAGGTGCGGAAGTTGCGGGAGAGCGAGTTGGGGCTGGGCGTGGAGACGGTGATGGGGCCGGCGGACTAGGCGCATGCGCACTGTGGCGTTGCTTGACGCGGTACGCGAACGGCGGGCACGGCCATGGCCCGACCCACCACGTTGACTAGTTCATTGCCAGTCGCGCATCGGCAATGCTTTCTCGCAACAAGGTTCCTGTTGGGGATGGAGGCACTTTCACAGCAAAAAATTGGCTGCGTGCAGTTTCTGTAATCGCATATTGGTACGGTCTTCCAACTGACTTCCGCGTGCGCTCGATATATCCCTCATCGACGAGGCGTTTTGCAAAATGTGCGACGTGGTGTGAGCTGACATCGATAGCAGGGCTGATCTCCTTTGCAGACAGAGCACCACCCTTCTTGTGTCCATTCAGCACACTGAGAATGTTGAATTCGACGTTGCTAAGGTCGGGAGTTGAAGTTGAGATAGCTTCGGTTTCTGGTGGCAACGCCGCAAGCTGCTTGCTCAGCACACCTTCAAAACAGTCAGGGCATCTAAAGCTGAACACAGCGAGAGTCGACTCTTCAGCTACGCTACGTGTTTTGTTGCAATGGTTGCAGCGGTAAAGCTCAAGTCGTTCCGCAACACTGACCAACGGCGAAGTGTAGTCAAAGATTCGCTGGACCCAGTAATCTTTCGCGTTGGGCTGTTCGATGGGGCGACCAAATTTGATCTCTACGTGTTCGCACAGCCCATAGTCTACGGCGTAAATAGCAACTTCGTTCCCGCTTTTGTCGCTGGCGGTGCGCACGAAGTTCACCAACTGAAGGCTGCTGAGATAGTCGAGGATGTCCTCTTTGCGCGTGTCCACGTAAAAATGACTGGTGGGGTTATCTCCTACAATTTTTCTGAGGAACTCAGACTCCTTGTAGCTCCTCAGGCGCTTCGCTTCCCTAAGCGTTGTTTCGAGCACTGCCTTGGAGACAAAAATCTTGTCCCGCTCACCGACGGGCGCAGACAAGACGCGGTCCCCCGAGATGCGGGGAAAAATCAGTCGCTCATAGTATCGTTTCGCGCCGAGTCGAATGTCCGCCGGTGTTAGGGGCCTGCCTTGTTCAAGCTTCTCCTCAGCGGCATAGTTCAAGATCCAGCCGAGCGCGCGAGGGTTGCAAAAGCTTACTTCATACAACAGGCGGTGTACCGTTTGTGGAGTGTCGCCGAAGAAGCGTTCCATCGGAGTGAGCGGGCTAAAGTAGTCGAACCGTCGCTTTAGAAGTCGGGCCAAATAGTCAATCGCCGCTTCTTCCACATCCCCAACGGCTCGCCGTATGTAGAGATAGGCTGGATCCAGCTGGATCGTTTCAATTCGCGTCGATTCCAGTGGTTCGGTGTCGTATTGGCCGGGATAGACAGCAATCTTGAATTTGAAAAGCTCATCCGTCGCGACTTCGAGAGGGTGAATGACCTCTCTCATAAGCAGCTTTCGCGCGAGCGGGTCTTTGAGCTCGGAAAAGTCATCAACGATTACGTATATCGTCTTCACATCGTACTTTGCGAGAATGTCCCGCAGATCATCGACGAAGTGACCGAATTTGAACACAGTCAGAAACGAGCGGTCGCTCTCTGTCGCCGTCTCCGCGCCGGTATGAGTGGTTTGGCGCATCTCGCCAGACAAACCGGCTCCCTGAAGACCGACTGATCCGCCGACCGCTCGAGTAGAGCCGTTGTCCTGGTATCGACGATCAACCACACGAACGTCGCGCCGCGCGGTGACGTCCAACGACCCGACATAATTTTCCACCTTCATCAGTTCGTTGAGCTCCGCACGAATCTGACTTGGCGATCCCACCTGTTTTGAGAACGGGAACAGCGGTGATTTCGGTTTGCGGTTCGCGAGCACGCCAATCAGCTGACGTATGAAGGGTCGAAGGAACGCGCTGAAAAGACTGAGCCTTAGGGCCAGGT
>JAWXBJ010000102.1:0-12142 GCA_034439955.1 Alphaproteobacteria bacterium | reverse complement strand
GCGGTCTGGTGTCGCTGAGGGAGTTGCGGGGCGTCGCGATCGGGGCCGGGATCGCGCAGGTCGCCCTGACCGCCAGCCTCGACTGGCGGCTGCTCGGCCTGCTGCTGCTGGTCTGGGCGTGGATGGCGGTGATGACAAAGGAGTTCTTCGCGCCCCGCGCGCTGAAGGCCCGCCCCGTGCTCTACATGATCTCTCACATGGCGGTGATGCCGCTGATCGATCTTTATGCGACGGCGTGCGACTGGCTGCCGGCGGGGGCGAGGCCGCAGGAGCGGTTCGGTCTCGCCCTTCTGGCCTTTCTCGCGCTGTCGCTTTTCAACGGCGTCGTGCTGGAAATCGCGCGCAAATCCTGGGCGCAGGAGAGCGAACGGGAAGGCGTCGAGACCTATTCGAAACTGTGGGGGCCGCGCGGCGCCGGGCTGGCCGTAGCCGGCGCGATGGTCATGGGGCTGACTCTGTCGGTCTATGTGCACGAGCGGTCAGGCGCCAGCGTGTGGTTCCTGGTCGGCCTGCTGCTCGCGGCGGCCTATTCGATCTGCATGGCGGCTGCCTATGCGGCGCGACCATCGGCTGCATCGTCCAAACGTCTGGAGACCGGATCGGGCGTCTTCGTCATGGCCAATTACGGATTGCTCGGCGTCCTCCCGATGGTGGAGCGGCTATGGCTGAGCTGATGACAGGCTCACGGTTCGTACTGGAAGGCGCTGACGCACGGGACGCGGGACGGGCTGGCGGGAAAGGCGCCGCGCTGGCGAAGCTGGCCGCGTCGTTTCCGGTGCCTGCCTTCTTCGTGCTGTCGGCGGATGCGTTCTCGGAGGCGGGGCTGGATGTCGGCGCGTGGTCCGAGCTTGTTGCGGCTGTGAACCGGCTGGGCGCCGGACCCTTTGCGGTAAGGTCCTCCGGGCGCGATGAGGATGGAGCGGCGGGCGCCCATGCCGGACAGTTCGAGACCGAGCTAAACGTGCCGGCGTCCGGCGTCGCCGAGGCGGCTTTCAGGGTGTGGAGGTCGGGCTTCAGCGAGACGCTGGCGCAGTATCGCCGGGCCAGGGGACTGTCGGACGATCCGCAGCCCCCGGCCGTGGTGGTGCAAACGATGATAGAGGCGCAATCGGCAGGCGTCGCCTTCTCCGCCGATCCGGTGTCTGGCGAGCGCAATGTGGTGATCGTGAGCGCGGTAACCGGCCTTGCGGATCGGCTGGTGAGCGGTGAAGTCGATGGCGACAGCTATCGTATCGGCGCGGCCGGCGAGACGCTGGAAGTCGAACTGGTCGGCGCGGCGGCCGTGCTGTCGGCGCCCGAGCGGGCGGAGGTCGCGGCGCTGGCCCGGCAGGCGGAAGCGCATTTCGGCTCGCCGCAGGACATCGAGTGGGCCATCGACGCGGCGCGGCTGCATCTGTTGCAGTCGCGGCCGATCACGACATTGGGCGGGGTGGAGTCCGTCAATGGCCCCCCAGCCCCAACCCCTCCCAACAAGGGGAAGGGGCGCGCACAACGCGAAGATCAGACCGATCTCAAGGAAAACGAAGACCTCGTCATCTGGGACAATTCCAACATCGTCGAGAGCTATCCGGGCGTGACCTCGCCGCTGACCTTCTCGTTCGCGCGGTATGTGTACGCCCATGTCTACCAGGCGTTCTCGACGCTGATGGGCGTATCGTCCCGGTCGGTGAGCGACAACCGCGCCGTGTTCGAGAACATGCTGGGAAACGTTGATGGGCGCGTCTACTACAACCTTCTCAACTGGTATCGCGCTCTGGCGCTGTTTCCCGGCTTCAAGGCCAACCGCGCTTTCATGGAAGGAATGATGGGCGTTTCCGAAGCCCTGCCGCAGGCGTTGGCGGACAGGATCGCCCCGCCTACCTCGGACCTGGTCGAGAAGTTCCTCGACAATCTCGATCTGGCGCGCGTGGGCGCCGGGCTCGTCTGGCATCAGCTCTGGATCAAGAAGACGATCATACGTTTTTACGAGCGACTCAATCGCGCGCTGGCGACGCCGAACGAGGCGATCGACGCCATGCCGGCGACGGAGCTGGCGCGGCAATACAGGCTTCTGGAACAGCAGTTGCTGGCGCGGTGGGACGCGCCGCTGATCAATGATTTTCTCTGCATGATCGCCTTCGGCGCGACGCAGAAGGCGATGACGAAATGGGCGGGCGACGACGGCCTTGCGTTTCTGTCAGATCTGCTGATCGGTCAGGGCGACATTGTCTCTGCCGAGCCCGCGAGGCTTATCCGGCGGATGGGCGCGATGGTCGCCAGCCGGCCTGATGTCGTTTCCAGGCTGGCGGAGGGCGACCGGACGGCTGTCGACGCCGCCCCTGAACTGCGCGCGACGTTCGATGGCTATATCCAGAAGTTCGGCGACCGCTGCACGCAGGAGCTCAAGCTCGAAAGCCGGACCCTGCACGAGGATCCCAGCCAGGTGCTGATGGCGGTCGCAGCGGCGGCGGGGATGCCGGGGCGGAAGGTGGAGGCGGCCGAGACCCCGAAACGGCTGGAAGAGCTGATCGAACGGCCGATGCGGCGGCGTCTCGCGCGCTGGCTTCTGGCCTGGACCAAAGCGCGCGTCCGGGACCGAGAGAATCTGCGCTTCGAGCGGACACGTCTGTTCGGGCGGGTGCGGCGCATCTTTCTGGGGATTGGCGCGCGATTGACCGAGGCAGGTATCCTGAACTCGCCGCGGGACGTGTTCAACCTGACCGTCGAGGAGGTGCTTGGGGCCGTCGAGGGCGGCGGGGTCGCCAGCAATCTCAAGGCATTGGCGGCGCTTCGTGACAGCGAAATGAAGGCGGCGCTGGCGCGCCCGGACCCGCCGGAGCGGTTCTCGATCCGGGGCGCCCATCTTGCCGGCGCGGCGCGTCTGACCGTACAAGCGCCGCCGGCGAGCACGGACATGTCCGAGACGCGCAAGGGGCTGGCCTGCTGCAGAGGCGTGGTGACGGCCAGGGTGCGGGTGATCGAGGATCCGCGCATCGAGGCGCTGGGACCGGGCGAAATCCTGGTCGCCCGTCACACTGACCCCGGATGGATCGCCGTCTTCGCCAACGCGGCGGGAGTGATCGCCGAGCGGGGCTCGCTGCTGTCGCATTCGGCGATCGTGGCGCGGGAAATGGGTGTGCCGTGCGTCGTGTCGCTGAAGGGCGTCACCCGATGGCTCAAGACCGGCGACACGGTGCGGCTGGACGGCGGGGCGGGAACAGTCGAAAGACTCGCCCGGGACGGATGATTCATGGCTGAGACCGATATCGCGGCGCGCGCGGCATTCGACCAGATCCGCTATGCGCAGGTCTGGGAGGACGCCGATATCCTCGTGGAGGCGCTGCGCCCGAAGGTCGGGGACACGGTGGTGTCGATCGCCTCGGCTGGCGACAACGCCATCGCCCTGCTGGCGGAGGGTTGCGAACGGGTGATCGCGGTCGATCTCAATCCAACGCAGCTGGCGTGCGTGCGCATGCGCGTCGCGATGTACAGGCACCTGCCGCATGGCGACTTTCTCGAGCTGATGGGTTCGCGGCCGTCGGGACGGCGCCGGCTGCTGCTAGATGCGGCGGCCGTGCATCTGACAGATCAGGACCAGGCCTTCTGGGCGAACCTCAAGGAGACGGTGGCCGAACACGGGCTGGGCGGCGCCGGCAAGTTCGAGCGCTATTTCCGCATCTTCCGGGAGTGGATGCTGCCCTTCATCCACAATCCGCAGACGATCGACGAACTGTTGCGCCATCGCGAGCCGGATGAGCGGCGGGCCTTTTACGACAGGTACTGGAACATCTGGGGCTGGCGGATGATGCTGAAGGTCTTCTTCTCGCGCACCGTGATGGGGCGGCTGGGACGGGACCCGGCGTTCTTCGATCATGTCGAGGGAAGTCCCGCCGGGCAGGTCGCCGGGCTGACGCGCAA
Organism: Alphaproteobacteria bacterium; assembly: GCA_034439955.1. Taxonomy (GTDB): domain Bacteria; phylum Pseudomonadota; class Alphaproteobacteria; order Caulobacterales; family Hyphomonadaceae; genus UBA7672. Next base: position 8,245 of record JAWXBJ010000102.1, on the reverse strand, counting down.
GGCGCTGGTCGAACAGGATCCTTCAGCCAATCCCTATCTTCACTGGATACTGAAGGGGTTTCACGGCTCGGCCCTGCCGAGGGCGCTCGACGAGGCGCGATTCGAGACCATCCGCGAGCGTATCGACCGGCTGGACGTGCGCCTCTGCACGGTCGAAACGCTGGCGGCAGAGGGGGTCAAGGCCGACGCGTTCAACCTCTCCGATATCTTCGAGTACATGTCGCCTCCAGCCCATGAAGCGGCCTATGGAACGATCCTCGCCGCGTCCAATCCGGGCGCCCGGATCGCCTACTGGAACATGATGGCGCCGCGCAGGGCGCCCGCGAGTCTGGCGGATCGGGTGAAGACGAACTCGCTCCTTGAGGCGAAGCTCAAGCCGCTCGACAAGGCGTTCTTCTACCGCGACTTCGTCATCGAGGAAGTGGTTTGACCGAGGCGGCCGACCTGGCCTTGCCGTGGATGAGCGGGGCGAAGATCGCCGGCTCGGTGATGCTGCTGGCGCTGGTGTTGTGGGCCGTCTCGCGCCTTTCCCGCTTTGCGCGGCTTGACCCGGAGGTCGGGCGCAAGCTGGTGCATGTGTCGCTGGGTCTCTACTGCCTGACGTTTCCCTGGATTTTCGATTCGCCCTGGGAAGTGGCGACAATGTGCGCGCTGGCGACCGGGCTGTTCGCGCTGGCGCGAGGCGCGCTGCGGACAAGCCTCGGGGAAGGCCTCCATGCCGTCCGGCGGGTGTCGTATGGCGAAGTGTTGTTCGCCCTCTCGGTCGCACTGCTGTTCTGGCTCAAGGACGGTCATTTCATCATGATGACCGAGCAGGACAAGCCGACGATGGGACCGGTGCTCTACATCCTCCCGATCCTGATCCTGACGCTGTGCGACGCGGCCAGCGCTCTCGTCGGTTCGCGCTACGGCCAGAGGAAGTTCCGCATCGAGGAAGGGTTGAAAAGCGTCGAGGGCGTGGTCGCATTCGCCATGACCGCATGGCTGGTCTCGCTGATGGCGTTCCTGCTGCTCACGGATATCGGACGCGGCGAGGTCATCCTGCTGGCTTTCATCACGGCGGTGTTCGGGGCGCTGCTTGAAGCCGCGAGCTGGCGCGGGCTGGACAATCTGTTCATTCCGCTTGGTCTTTATTTTCTGCTCGCCAACCTGATCCATCTGGGCGTCGGAGGGCTGGCGGCGATATCGGGGCTGTTCCTGCTGGCGCTGATGGCGCTGCTGTGGGCGACGCGGCGGTCGGGCGCGGACCGGCATCTCCTCGCCATCGGCGCGACGCTGTTCTTCTGCATCGCGATCTTTTCCGGCGTGCTCAGCCTGATTGCGCCAGCCGCAGCGGTCGCCGCCTACCTGGTCTGCACGCGGCTCCTCAAGGTCGGGCGGCCCCGCCATGATGCGCTGAACCTGATGCTGGTGGTGTTCGCGATCGCATTGAGTTTTTTCCTCGCCAGCAATATCGGAGAGGTCAACACGATCTTCGCCTACAACCTCGCCTTCGCGGCGCTGGCCGCCGGCATCGTGGCCCGGTTCGGAGCAGGCTGGCCGGTGGTGCTGGCGGCCGTGGCGCTGGCGTGGGGGGCCATGTCGGTCCGCACGCTCTGGGTGGAGGGGCAAAGGCCGGAGACCTGGCTGTTCGCCGGCCTGGGCCTCGGCGGCATCCTGATCGTGGCGGCGACCGGCTGGTTCTTCCGCCGCCACGCCAGCGAACGGCCATGGGTGGTTCTGGGAGGGGTCAGCATGGCGGTCGGGTTGGCGGCATTGCCGGCGTCGCCCGCATGAGCGCACCGGAGACATTCGCGATCGAAGGCGCCAGCGCCGGGATCTGGCGCGCGGCGCCGTCGCTGAACGGGGCGCGTACCGCGGCGGTGGGGGCGTTCGCTTGCGAGACGGCGAAGGCCGGCGCCGGGTTGCTCCAGCATATTGCCGAGAAGATGAGAAGCGAGGGATTCGGCGCCGTGCTGGGTCCGATGGATGGCGACACCTGGGGCAGGCACAGGCTGGTCGTCGAAAGCGACGGACGCGCGCCTTTCCTGATGGAGCCGTCGAACCCCGCCTGTCATGTGGAGGCGTTCGAGCTGGCCGGGTGGAGCGTGGTCTCGCGCTATCTCTCGGCGGAGCGTCCAGCCGATGTGCTGGCAAGCGCGACGGCTGCGCCGCCCGGCCTGCGGTTGCGGACGTTCGAGCCGGCGCGGGCGAAGGAGGAGCTGGCGCAAATTCATCGGCTGTCGCTGGAGACCTTTTCCGCCAACGCCTTCTACGCCCCGATTTCGTTCGAGGCGTTCTTCGAGGCCTACCGGCCCGTGCTGGCGGCGATCGATCCCGGGCTGGTGCTGCTGGCGGAGGACGGGGACGGCGCCCTGCAGGCGTTTCTGTTCGCCATCCCCAATCTGGCCGAGGGGCCAGGGACGAGGACGGTAATTCTCAAGACCTACGCCTCGCGGGTGAAGGGCGGCGGGTCGATGCTGGCCAACGCTTTCCACGAGCGGGCGAGGGACAGGGGCTTCGGGACAGTCATCCATGCGCTGATGCATGACAGCAACCTCTCGGCGCGGCACAGCGGCAATACCGATGCGAAGGTTTTCCGGCGCTACGCCCTGTGGGGCCAGGTTTTCTGATGGGCGTTGAGCCGTGAACCTGATCGACGCTTTTCTGGCGCAGGTCGAGGCGCGGCCCGATGCGGTCGCGATCATCACGCCGAGGGGCGGGAAGGTGAGCTTTGCGGGACTGTCGCGGGGTTCGGCGGCGCGGGCCGCAGCCATGCAGCGCGCGGGGATCGGCGCGGGCGACATCGTGCTGATCGCGCGCGGCGTTTCGGTCGAGCTCTACGAAACGTTGCTGGCGGTGTTCCGACTGGGGGCCGTCGCGATGTTTCCGGAGCCTGCGGCAGGGCTGAGGGGGCTCGCCCTCGCCATCGAGGCGGCCAAGCCCAAGGCGATGGCGGCGGGAGGGCTGGGCCGGGCGATGCGCCTCGTCTCGCCGGCTCTTGGATCGCTGAGGCTGTTGCCGGACCCGGACGATCGCGACGGATACGGCGACCGGGTGGCGCACCTGCCCGGCGGCGCGCCGGCGCTGATCACCTTCACCAGCGGCTCCACCGGCCGTCCAAAGGGAATTGTACGGTCGGCGGATTTCCTGATGCTGCAGCACGCCCTGCTGGAGAAGGTGCGCCGGACGACCCCGGAAGATGTCGATCTCATTTCGCTGCCGGTGTTCATCCTGTCCAATCTGGCGGCGGGAGCGGCCAGCGTGATTCCCTCCGGGCGGCTGACGCGGCCGGCGCAACTGGATGGCGGCAGGCTAAGGGCGCAGATCGACGCGCACAGGATCAACCGGATCGTGGCCCCGCCAGCCGTCTGCGCCCGGATCGCCGGGGACGCGCCGCCGATGCCGGGGCTGAGCGCTGTGTTCACGGGCGGCGGTCCGGTCTTTCCCAACCTGCTGCACGCCGTCGAGCGCGCGGCGCCGGGGGCGGCTGTGCATGCGGTCTATGGTTCGACGGAGGCCGAGCCGATTGCTCATATCGAGCTGAAAGAGATTGCCGGGGCTGACTGGGACGGAATGAGCCGGGGAGAGGGCCTGCTGGCGGGCAGACCGATCGCGGAAATCGAGGTCGAGTTGCGCGAGGACGAGGTGTTCGTTGCGGGCCCGCATGTCAACGCAGGCTATCTCAATCCGGAAGACGACCGGACGACGAAGTCCGTGCGCGACGGCAAGCTGTGGCACCGGACGGGCGACGCCGCGCGCATCGACGGGGCCGGGCGGCTGTGGCTGCTGGGACGCAAGGAGGCGGCCGCCGGAGGGCTGTTTCCGTTCGCGATCGAGACAGCCGCGCTGAGCTGGCCGGGCGTCGCGCAGGCGGCGCTGCTTGCGGGGGGCCAGGCGAGGCTGGCGGTGTCGGGCAAGGGGCTGGACGCGGCCCGCCTCCAGGCGCGTGCGAGGGCCATGGGCGACATCGAACTGGTGGTGATGAAGGCCGTGCCGATGGATAAGCGGCACAACTCCAAGGCCGACTATGTCCGCCTGAAGAAATTGCTCGGATGATCGCGCCGGGCGGCGCAAGGACGCGGAGAATGCCCGATTGACTGCGTCGGCTTCGGCAATGAGTCAGGGCGAGCCGACCGGCGTCAGATTGCTGATCGAGTGGGTGACGTCCTGCTTGAAATCATTGCCCAGGGCCGAGCCGGCGATGCGCATCTTCATCCTGGCGCTGAAGGCGCGGCCATTGGGGGCCGGCGCGCAATTGCCGGTCATCTCCACCGCGTCGAGCTTGGCGAGCACCATGGGTTTCCACGGTGCCGTCAGGGTCGCGGTGAAAGTCCTGATCTGGGCGGTTCGTTCGTCGATGGCGACCATGGCGGCGAGTTGCCTGTAGAGCTTCTTTTCGCCGTCCTCGGCGTCGGGCTTTGGCAGCGGGGTAAAGGCGAACAGGCGGCCGTCGGCGCTGGCGCCCTTGTCCGAAACGGGGCCGTCCGGTCCGCCGGAGAGTTCATCGCACCAGATGTCGCCGTCGGCATTGCGCTCATAGCGCTTGTCGATCTTCTTGAGATCGACCTTGTCTCCCGTCGCCTCGTAGATGGTGACGCGCTCGCCCTCCGGTTTCGACGGGTCGATGCGCCCGCGCGTGAAGCCGGGGCGGTCGCCGTCGCGCTCGTCGAGAAAATCATAAGCGTAAAGCTGGACCGCGGGTTCAGCGGAGAATGCGCGGCGGAAGAGATCGGGCCACGCGGCCTGATCGGCGAAGGCGGGCATGACCGCAAGTATGCCGAGAGCGATGCAGGGCAGGAGACGGTTCATGCGCGGCGCATCCTCTGGGTTGGGAATACAGTAGTCTGTTTCCGCCGCTGAACCATATGTAAACGGCAGCGACACGGGTCCTTCTCCGTCCTATTTTGAGGGCATGGCGGACGATCCCGGTTCAGCTCACCTCTTGCCGGCGCCGTTCGCCGGCTGGTTCCACGAGCGCGGCTGGGGGCTGCGCCCGCATCAGCGAGACCTGCTGGAGGCGGCGCAACGGGGAGAAGGCGGGCTGGTGATCGCTCCCACAGGGGGCGGGAAAACGCTGGCGGGGTTCCTGCCAAGCCTGATCGATCTTGCCGGACGCCCGCCACGAACGGTTCCGGCTCTCCACACGCTCTACATCTCGCCCCTGAAGGCGCTGGCAGCGGACGTGGCGCGAAACCTGATGACGCCCGTGGCCGAGATGGCGCTTCCGATCACGCTGGATACCCGCACGGGCGACACCAGCCAGTCGCGGCGCCAGAGGCAAAGGGCGAGGCCGCCCGACATTCTTCTGACAACGCCGGAACAGCTGGCGCTGCTGATCGCCTCGGAACATGCGAAGGTCTATTTCCAGGATCTTCAGGCGGTGATCATCGACGAGGTTCACGCGATCGCGCAGACAAAGCGCGGCGACATGCTGGCGCTGGGACTGGCGACGCTGAGGATCTGGGCGCCGGGCGCGCGGCATGTCGGCCTGTCGGCGACGGTGCGCGACCCGGAAGCGCTGGCGCGCTGGCTCGGACCGGGCACGCCGATCATCCGCTACATGGGCGGGGCGAAAGCCGACCTGCGGGTGCTGGACAGCGAAAAGCGCATCCCATGGTCAGGGCATTCGACGCGGCACGCGGTGGCCGAGGTCTATCAGGAGATCAAGGGCGCAAAGATGGCGCTGGTGTTCGTCAACACCCGCAGCCAGGCCGAAATGATGTTCCAGGAGCTGTGGCGGGTGAATGAGGACGCCCTGCCGATCGCGCTCCATCATGGATCGCTGGCGGTCGAGCAAAGGCGGCGGGTCGAGGCGGCCATGGCGGCCGGGTCGCTGAAGGCGGTGGTCTGCACCTCGACGCTCGACCTGGGCATTGACTGGGGAGATGTCGACCTGGTGGTACAGATAGGCGCTCCGAAAGGATCGTCGCGGCTGATCCAGCGCATCGGACGATCCAATCACCGGATGGACGAGCCGTCGCGCGCTCTGCTGGCGCCGTCGAACCGGTTCGAGGTGCTGGAGTGCCTGGCCGCCGTGGAGGCGGTGGCGGCGAACGAGCTAGACGGGCCGGGTCCACGGCGCGGGGCGATCGACGTGCTGGCGCAGCACATCATGGGGCGGGCCTGCGGGGAGGGGTTCGATGCGGTTGCGCTCTACGATGAGGTGAGGGTCGCGGCGCCTTATGCCGACCTCGACTGGGAGACATGGGAGCGGACGGTCGATCTGGTCGCGACCGGCGGCTATGCGCTGAAGACCTATGACCGCTTCCGCCGGATCGTAAAGTTCCCGGACAAGGTCTGGCGCGCGCGCAATGACGATGTTCGCCGCCAGCACCGGATGAATGTCGGCGTCATCGTCGAGAGTCCGATGGTGTCTGTGCGGCTGGTAAGCTTCATGGGCCGGCGCGTTCCTGGCGAAGCGAAGTCCCGGCTGATGCGGCCGGGACGCAAGCTGGGAGAGATGGAGGAATACTTCTTCGAGATGCTGACGCCCGGCGACACTTTCCTGTTTGCCGGAGAGGTGCTTCGCTTCGAGGCGATGGCCGAGACCGATGCGCTGGTGACGCGCACGACCGATCCTGACCCGGCGATCCCGAGCTATAATGGCGGCAAGTTTCCTCTGACGACATTTCTCGCCGATCGTGTCCGCCGCATCCTGTTCGACCGCGACAACTGGAAGAATCTGCCGGACCAGGTGCGCGAGTGGATCGAGGTGCAGGAGCGCAAGTCGATCATTCCAGAACCAAACCAGCTGCTGGTCGAGACCTTCCCGCGAGGAGACCGCCACTATCTGGTCTGCTACCCGTTCGAGGGCCGCCTGGCGCATCAGACGCTCGGCATGCTGCTGACGCGCCGGATGGAGCGGGCAGGGCTGAAGCCGCTGGGGTTCGTGGCGTCGGAATACGCGCTTTCGGTGTGGGCGCTCGAGGATCTGCGGGGCGTCGATATGGACGCGCTGTTCCATCAGGACATGCTGGGCGACGATCTCGACGCCTGGCTGGAGGAAAGCGCGTTGATGAAGCGCACCTTCCGGACCTGCGCGATGATTTCGGGCCTTATAGAACGGCGCTATCCGGGAATGGAAAAGACCGGACGGCAGATCACTTTCTCCACCGATCTCATCTATGACGTGCTGCGCTCGCACGAGCCTGACCACATCCTGTTGCAGGCGGCGAGGCAGGACGCCGGCGAGGGGTTGCTGGATGTGCGTCGGCTGGGCGGGGCGCTGGACCGCATCCGGGGTCATATCGTCCATGCGCGGCTGGACCTGATCTCGCCCTTTGCCGTTCCTGTCATGCTGGAGATCGGCCGCGAGCCGGTGTTCGGCGGGGACGCCGCCGAAGCGATCCTGCGTGACGCCGAGGACGATCTGGTGCGCGACGCGATGTCTTGAGCCAGCGCGCCGTCCGGAGTTGACGGCGTCCGCGACGCCGGTCAGGTTCCGCAAATGTTCGCAGCCGCCCCCAGACCCAGAACGGACAGGCGCCCGCTTGCGTTCACCGTCGCCGGGGCGCGGCTGGAGGCGCAGGCCTGCGGTGCGCTGTGGTGGGAGGACGCCAGCGTGCTGGTCGTGTCCGACCTGCATCTCGAAAAAGGGTCGTCCCATGCGTCCCGGGGGCAGATGCTGCCGCCCTACGACACCCGGACCACGCTGGCGCGCATTGCGGCCCTGATGGTCGCGTTGCGTCCGACGACCGTGATTTCCCTGGGCGACAGTTTCCATGACCGTCGGGCGAGGGCGCGCATGGCGCCCGACGACGTGGCGCGGGTGCGGTCCATGACGGCGGCCTGCGACTGGGTGTGGATCGAAGGCAATCACGATCCCATGGCGCCGGAGGATCTCGGCGGCCGGGCGGCGATGGAACTGGTCCTTGGCGCACTGACCTTTCGTCACGAGCCGACGCCGGGGGGGCGGGGAGAGATCGCGGGGCATCTCCATCCCTGCGCGCTGGTGACTGGTCGCGGCAGGGCGGTTCGCGCGAGGTGCTTCGCCAGCGACGGCGAGCGCCTGGTGATGCCGGCCTATGGCGCCCTGACAGGCGGTCTCAACGTGCTCGATCCGGCTTTCGACAGGCTTTTTCCAAATGGGCTGGTCGTGGGCGCGATGGGTCGGGACGGGGTGTATGCGGCGGCCATGGAGCGCCTCGCCGCCGATGGTCCACGTTAGAGCACGATCGATTTGGATCGAATTATCCAAATCGTGAATCGTGCTCTACACTTCGAGTGAGAGACGGATTCACGCTTCAGGTCGAAGCAAGAAGCG
>JAWXBJ010000101.1:0-21257 GCA_034439955.1 Alphaproteobacteria bacterium | reverse complement strand
GGCGCCGGCGCCGATGGGGCCGCACCCATGGCGTCGGCAAGGCAGGACACCGTCCATGCGCTGTCCGATTCGGGTCCGCCCAGCACCGTCACCCTGCCGCCCTCAGGCGAGAGCACGCCCGGCGTATCGGGATAGGCGAAGAAGGCGACCGGCGGCCTGGTTCCGGCGACCAGCAGCAGATCGACCCCCGCCAGCGCCTCGATCGCCGCCTCGGCGAAGTAGGGAAGGCGCGCCGGCGCAAACCGCCCCGCTCCTCGCGCCTGGCGGCCCACAAACGTATCGCAGAACACGCGAACCCCCGCCGCTTCGAGCCGGGCGCAGGCAGCAAGGCCCGCCTCGTTCAGCGCCGTTCCGCTGACGAGGAGGGCGGGTCGCGTGGCCGCGCGAACTGCTCGGGCCGCCTCCTCGATCACGCTGTCGGCGACCTGTCGCAAACCCGCGATCGCGCTCGGCCGAACCACAGAACCGCCCCCGGACCAGGCCGTGTCGGCCGGCAGGATGAACGAGACGGGCCCGGGCGGCGGTCCAAAACTCGCGGCGTAAGCCTCCACCGCCAGGCGGCCCGCATCGGCGACGCGATCGACCGACTGGATCCAGAGCGAATTGGGCCGCGCCAGCCCTTTTATGTCCGAAGCAAGCGGCGCATCGAGTTCCCGGTGCGAAACGGCATGATCGCCGATCAGGTTGATCATCGGCGAATACGCCCGGCGTGCATTGTGGATGTTGGCCCCGCCATTGAGATAGCCGGGCCCCAGATGCAGAAGGGTCAGCGCGGGCGATCCCGATATTCGTGCAAACCCGTCGGCCGCCCCGGTCGCGACGCCCTCGAACAGGCAGAGGATCGAACGGATGCGCGGCTCGCGGTCAAGCGCCGTGACGAGATGCATTTCGCTGGTGCCGGGATTGGCGAAACAGGCGGTCACCCCGCATTCAGCGAGCGTCCCGATCACAGCTTCGGCGCCGGTGATGGAAGCTCTTTTATCGGTCACTGGCCATCCTCCAAGCCCGTCATGCGCTCGCTGGCAGCGTTTCGACGAACCGGATGGGTTCGCCGCGCCCCGGCGTCACCAGCGTATCCTCGCACATCACCATGAGGCCGCGCACGAAGGTGGCGACCGGCCAGCCTTTTGCTTCCATCCCGTCAAAGGGCGTCCACCCTGCCCTGGACGCGGAGCCGGCATGGGTGATCGTGCGACGCGCCGACAGATCGACCACCGTGAAGTCGGCGTCATAGCCCTTGGCGATGCGCCCCTTGTTTGAAATGCCGAAGACGCGCTGAGGCCCCGCGCTCGTCAATTCCACGAACCTCTGAAGCGACAGCTTGCCGTCGGCGACATGGGTCAGCATGACGGCGACGAGCGTTTGCACCCCCGGCATGCCGGAGGGGGACGCGGGATAGGGCCGCGCTTTCTCTTCCTGCGTGTGGGGAGCGTGATCCGAGCCGATCACATCCGGGACACCCTGGTTGACCGCGACCCATAGCGCCGCGCGATGATGAGCGTCGCGGATGGGCGGGTTCATCTGGGCGTAGCCCTTCAGCCGAACATAGTCTTCCGGACCCGCCAGAGTGAGATGCTGGGGCGTCACCTCGACGCTGGCGATGTCCTTCGAATGCGCCAGAAGCTCCATTTCCTCCGCCGTGGTTACATGGAGGACGTGGATCCGCTTGCCTGTCTTGCGGGCCAGCCGAAGCAGGCGTCGCGTAGAAGAAATAGCGGCTTCGGCGTCGCGAACCTCCGGATGGGACGTCCAGTCCCCCTGCCGCGCCAGCTTGCGGCGATCCGCCAGGCGGTATTCGTCTTCCGAGTGGAAAGCGGCGCGGCGCTTGATCGCCTTCAGGACGCGCTCGACACCTTCGTCGTCCTCGACCAGGAGGGAGCCGGTCGACGCCCCCATGAAGACCTTGACCCCGCAGCACCCGAGCATGCGCTCCATTTCGGGCAGAACCTCGGCGTTGTCATGCGTCGCGCCGGCGTAGAAGGCATGATCGACATGCATGCGACCTTTCGCGCGTTCCAGCTTGTCGGTCAGGAGATCCGGAGAGATCGTCGCCGGGTCCGTGTTTGGCATTTCGAACACGGCGGTGACCCCGCCAAGCGCCGCCGCCCGCGCGCCCGTTTCGAGGTCTTCCTTCCATTCGAGACCGGGCTCGCGAAAATGCACCTGGCTGTCGATCACCCCGGGTAGGATGTGGAGACCGGCGGCCTCGAATACCTGACCAGCCTGGGTCGCTTCAAAGGCGCCGACGCCGATGATCCGGCCGTCACGCACCGCGATGTCGGCAAGGCCCTCGCCTCCCGGCGTGACCACGGTTCCGCCCTTGAGGACAAGATCGTAGGTGGCGGGCATTCATTTGCTCCGGCTGCGAGCAAGAATCGATAGACCTGCGCGGTTGAAACGCAAGCGCGGCGGCAGGAGGACCCAAACAAAAAGGGCGGCCCGTGGGCCGCCCTTTTTCCATCACCCGCGCCCTTGCCGAGCGTCTCGACCCGAACAGACGTGCGCAGAAGGAAACCGGACCGGTTTCCCGCAGGGCGCATCAGCTGTCCAACTCGTCTCCGTACATGTCTCCCATCAGCATGCCGTCGCCGGCGCTGAAGATCTTGTAGACGTAGGCGAGCACCGCCGCGGCGATTACCGCCCATTGCAGCGCGGGAGTCTGCGCTGTCTCCACCACCATGTCCCACATGTCCTGCTTTCCTTCCGCGGACTTTGATTGAACGTATGCCGACGGTTTTAAGAAACCCTGACCCAACCGGCTGAAGGCATGTCGAATCTGTTTTTTATGAGCGCATTTCGCGTGGCGTATTCGACGCCAACCTGCTTTCTGCATGTGGATAACTCCCCGTGGCGGTCGGATGTTCCAAAGAAATCGACGGCCTCTTGCGGCCCTGCCGCAATCGGTGGCACGTCGCTGGCTTCCCAGGAGGTGCGAGGTGCCGATGCCGGGCGACTCCAGACGACGCCGGACCAGCCCTGTCGCCCCACGGGCGTGGCAGCGCATGCTGTCAGGCCGTCGCCTCGATCTGCTGAATCCCTCGGCGCTGGACATCGAGATCGAAGACATCGCGCACGGTCTCGCCCGGGTCGCCCGATGGAATGGACAGACGCGCGGCGACCACGCTTTCTCGGTGGCGCAGCACTCCGTTCTGGTCGAAGGCCTGATGCAGGACGCCTGGCCCGAAGCGGCCTTGACCGACCGGCTGGGCGCGTTGCTCCACGATGCGCCGGAGTATGTGATCGGCGACATGATCTCGCCATTCAAGAATGCGCTCGGGCTTGATTATCGCCAGTTCGAGGGCCGCCTTCTGGCGGCGATCCGCATGCGTTTCGGCTTGGCGGCGGAAATGACCCCGGAAGCGCGTGCGCACATCAAGCGGGCCGACATGGCTTCGGCTTTTTTCGAGGCCACCCGGCTGGCGGGGTTCGATATCGACGAGGCGCTGAAATACTTCGGTTCGCCCCCGCCGGGTCCGTCGCCCGACATGACGCCGCTTTCGCCGATTGCCGCCCAAGCCTTGTTTCTGACGCGCTTTACCGACCTGATGCAGGCCATCGACGGCAAGACGAAAGGCGACTGAGCCATGGCGATCTGGATCTCCTCCCTGGCCGAGGCGCCCCGCCTGGCCAAACAGCATAGGCCGGCGATGATCGTCAGCCTGCTCAGCCCCTACGACACCTTTCCGGTCTTTCCCGGACACGCCGCAGAACGCCACCTGCAGGTCCCGATCCACGACATCGCCGAGGACATTGGCGACTGGCGCGCGCCTGGCGCAACGGACACGGAAAACGTTATCCGGTTCGTCGAGACGTGGGACCAGTCCGCTCCTTTGCTGATCCATTGCTGGGCGGGAATCAGCCGCTCGACGGCCAGCGCTTTCATCGCCGCGTGCGTCCACAATCCCGGGGCCGACGAGGGGGAGATCGCCCTCGCCATACGCGCCGCCTCGCCCACCGCCTCGCCGAACCCGAGGCTCGTCGCTCACGCCGATGCGATCCTCGGACGATCGGGTCGCATGACCAAGGCGATCAACGCGATCGGGCGGGGCGACATCGCCGAGGAGGCGATACCCTTCATGATCCCGGCACACTTCGGGCCTAAGGCGCTCCACAGGCCGGCATGACCACCCCTCTGGCCGTCGGGCTGAGCGCCGTGATCGTCGCGGCAGGCGAAGAGGCGCCGTGCGCGCTCACGACGCGTCGCGGACAGGACGCCGCCGGCCTTCCTCATGGCCCGTTCGACCCCGCCGGCCATCGGACATTCGAACTGGGCCTGCGCGACTGGGTAGGCGCCCAGACTGGCTTTGAGCTTGGCTATGTCGAACAGCTCTACACCTTCGGGGACAGGGGTCGGGAACGCCCGCAGGCCGATCTTGGCGGCGCGCCAGCCGACGCCCGGTTGATTTCCGTGGGCTATCTCGGTCTCACTCCGGAGCGCACCGACATTTCCGCCTTCGATGCAGTGTGGAGCGACTGGTATCGTTTTTTTCCGTGGGAGGATCATCGCCGGGGTCGTCCAGCCAGCATCGACGCCCGACTCGCCCCGGCCTTGGCTGCATGGGCGGAAACGAGCGAGGCCGAGGCCTCCGGACGTCTCGATCGCGCGCGCCTCGCATTCGGCCTGGAAGGGCGCGTCTGGGCGGAGGAACGAACGCTCGAACGGTATGAACTGCTTTACGAGGGGGGCCTCACTCCGGAAGCCGTCCGCGATCGGGCGGGATCGGCCGAAGGGACTAGATTGACGCCCGGCGTCTATGGCGAGCCGATGATATCCGACCACCGCCGGATTCTCGCGACCGCGATCGGGAGGCTGCGAGGCAAGATCAAATACCGTCCCGTCGTGTTCGAGCTGATGCCCGAGACATTTACGCTGTCCAGTCTCCAGAAGGTGGTCGAGGCGGTTCTCGGGCAGTCCTTGCACAAGCAGAATTTTCGACGCGCATTGGACCGTTCCGGGCTCGTCGAGGGCGTCGGCGCACGCGCCACGGCCACCGGAGGCCGTCCAGCGGAACTTTTCCGCTTCCGGCGGCATGCGGTCCCCCAGGGCTCGGCGCTGGGAGTCGCCACGCCGAAAGCCTGAGAGGACTCGACGTTTATGCCTAGATGTGACAGCTTTATTATGCTCAATGTGAGCTTAAGGGCGGGCGGCGCCTACTAAAACTTGATGCACGCGTTGAAGAGCGTCCCTTCGCGCCTATATTATACTCAATCTGAGCATAACAACGATCACATCCGCCGGTCGTGGGAGACGAATATGGCCCGCATCATAGATTTCGGTCCCGACTGTGTCATGCCGGGAGCCAAGCAGAAGCTGTCGGCCGCCGCACGGCGCGGCCTTGCCTATACCGACGAGGTAAGGGCTGCGGTCGATCATCTTTACGCCGAGGTGAAGGACTTCATCACGCCTATGGAGTGGCCGGCCATCGCGCCGCTGGTGCATGGGATCAACGTACTGAAAAAACAGCGCGACGCCGTCGTCTTGGCCCACAATTACATGACGCCTGACGTGTTCAGACTGGTCGGCGATTTCCGGGGCGACAGCCTGCAATTGGCGCGCGAAGCGGCCGCGACGGACGCAAAGGTCATCGTTCAGGCCGGGGTCCATTTCATGGCTGAAACCTCCAAGATCCTGTCTCCAGACAAGATCGTCCTGATCCCCGACATGCGGGCGGGATGCTCGCTGGCGGCCTCGATCACGGGCGCGGACGTCCGCCTGATCAAGCAGAAATACCCGGGCTTGCCGGTCGTGACCTATGTCAACACCACCGCCGACGTAAAAGCGGAAACCGACATCACCTGCACTTCATCGAACGCCGTGCAGGTCGTCGAGCACGTTGCGCGGGAGTGGGGCGTCGACAAGGTCATCCTGATCCCGGATGAGTATCTCGCCCGGAACGTCGCCGCGAACACCGACATTCGCATCGTCACCTGGCATGGCCGCTGCGAGGTCCATGAGAAATTCTCCGGCGAGGACGTCCGGCAGCTTCGCGAGGCTCACCCGGGGATCATCGTCCTGGCCCATCCGGAATGCCCCCCGGACGTACTCGCGGAAGCTGACTTCGCAGGCTCGACATCTGCTCTGGCCGACTATGTCGCGAGCAAATCGCCCAATAAGGTGGTGCTGCTCACGGAGTGCTCCATGAGCGACAATGTCGCCGCCGAAAACCCCGGTGTGGAGTTCGTGAAGCCATGCAATCTGTGCCCTCACATGAAGCGAATTTCGCTGGAAAACATCTACGACGCTCTCAAGAACATGAGACATGTCGTGGAAGTGGACGAGGATGTTCGCATTCGCGCCAAACGGGCGATCGATGCGATGCTGGCCTTGCCGAAAGCGAAGAAGCCGCGCAGCTTCCGGGTCGGCCTCGGCGCGACGCCGCTGGAAGTGATGTGAACTCTCCCCGGACTCCACGAGGATTTGCATACATGGCGCCTGCTCTGCGTGTTGCGCTTGTCGCCGCCGGGCTTGGCGCGGCCATGGCGTCCGCGCCGGCTTTCGCCGCCGATGATGTCGCAGGCGAGTGGCTGTTCGACACCAGCACTTTCAACGGTGATTGCAAGATCAAGGGCTTCATCAATTTCAGGCCAACCAGTCTCAAGAACACCTACACCTGCACATTCGAGTCGGAACAGATTTGCGGAAAGCAGAACGGCAATCTCTACATCAAGGTCAAACAGTCGTGCACGGCGCAGAAGGTGGGCAAGCAAGTCGCCATAAAAAGCAAGGTCGACAAGGTCGTCGAGCGTCGCCCGCCCAATCCGCCGGAATGGGCCGCAGAAGACGGGTATCTCGCCGACAATTTCATTGTGTCTCTGACAAAGAGCCTGACGGAAATGGTCGGCGGCCACTATGACGAGCAGCGGGAGCTGGCCGCCCGCTTCTGGCGCGACATCGAACTGATTTCCTGAAGCGGCGGGGCCAGGATGACGCAACCATTCCTTCGATCCGGAACGATTGCGCTGGGCATGGCGTGTGGCCTTGCACAAGGCGCGTGGGCCGAAAGCCCGGCCGGCGCCTGGGCGTTCGAGACCGACAAGGTGAATCTCAACTGCAAGCTCTCGGGTGAAATGACCATCTGGCAGGACAAGAAAGCCGGGCTCTACGCCTGCCGCTTTCTTGCCGTCCAGTCCTGCACGGGCGAGCCGCCCATCGAGATCAAGGTCGCGCAAACCTGCACCGCGACGCACTCCGGCAATCAGGTCAGCATCACCAGCAAGATCGACAAGACGGTCAGCGTCAAACCCAGGGACATGCTGGAAACGGTCGAGGAACTTTACGCCCCGGACCACTTCATGGTCTCGCTGAATGCCCGGGGCGACGAAATGACCGGCATGTTTCACTCGCTGAGCCAGGCGTATGTGCGCTTCCGCCGGCGGGAAGACCTGAATTCGTGAACCGCGCGTGAGCGCCCCGCGCGACATCCTGATCGTGGGCGGCGGGCTGGCCGGACTCTTTCTTGCGCTGAAGCTTGCGCCTCGCCGCTGCACCGTCATCGCCCTTGCTCCGCTCGGCCAGGCCGCTGCGTCGGCGTGGGCGCAGGGCGGCTTGGCGGCGGCGCTGTCGCCCAACGACCTGCCCTCGCTGCACGCCTCTGACACCGTCGCGGCCGGGGCGGGCATTGTGGATCCTGTCGTGGCGGGACTGATCGCCGAGAGCGGGCCTGCGCGCGTTCGCGACCTCCTCGAACTCGGCGTCCCGTTCGACCGCACGGCCGACGGCGAACTGGCCTTGTCGCTTGAGGCGGCGCATTCCCGGGCGCGTGTCGCAAGGGTCTCCGGCGATCTCGCGGGCAAGGCGATCATGGAGGCGCTGAGCTATGCGGTATCGACTTCCTCGCACATCGAAGTGATCGAACGCGTCAAGGCGGTGGGCCTGCTGCAGGACGACGCCGGGCGCGTCGGCGGTGCGCTTGCGCAGACGGCGTCGGGCGAGCACATCGAACTGACGGCCGCCGAGACCATTCTCTGCGCGGGCGGATCGGGCGGCCTTTACGCGATAACCACGAATCCGAAATCCTCGCAGGGCGACGCCATCGCCATGGCTTTCCGGGCGGGCGCCCTGGCGGCCGATCTGGAGTTCATCCAGTTCCACCCGACCGCCATCGACATCGGACGCGACCCGGCGCCCCTCGCCACGGAGGCGCTCCGCGGAGAAGGCGCCCGCCTGATCGACAGCAAGGGCCGCCCCTTCATGCGCGACTATCACTCAGAGGGCGAACTTGCTCCGCGCGACGAAGTCGCCCGGGCCATTCATGCCGAGCGGCTCGCCGGACGCGGCGCGTTCCTCGATTGCCGCGAGGCCGTCGGCGCGGACTTCCCGCATCATTTCCCGACCGTCTTCGAAGCGTGTTCCTCGGCCGGGATTGATCCGCGTCGCCAGCCGATCCCGGTGGCTCCGGCCATGCACTATCACATGGGTGGCATCGTCTCCGACCTCTGGGGGCGCACGACGCTGGAAGGTCTTTCGGTCTGCGGCGAGAGCGCATCGACGGGCGCACATGGCGCGAACCGCCTTGCGTCCAACTCCTTGCTGGAAGCCGTGGTGTTCGCCGAGCGCATAGCGCGTCGCCTGAAAGGCGCAACGCTGGTCCAGTCTACCTCCGTTAGCGCAGCGCCGCCCCCGAGGCTGGACGATGACACACTCGCCGCCCTCCGCATTCGCATGCACGAGCAGGCTGGCGTGGTCCGGACCGAAGCGGGTCTCACGGAAACACTGGACTGGATCGACGCCGCCCAGCGCGCCGCCGGGCCAGCCCTGGCTCTCACGACCGCACGTCTCATCGTCGAGTGCGCCATTGCCCGGCGGGAGAGCCGGGGGGGCCATTATCGCGGCGACTTTCCAGATTCCGGCGCTCCGGAGCGGACATTCGTGCGCGCGGGACGGGACAGCGCGGTGATAACCCACGCCTGCATTGATCAAGCGGGGTCCAGACGATGATGCGGCAAGCCCACGAACTCCCGATACCGCCCCTGCCCGATGTGGTGATCGAGCCGCTCGTCCGCCTCGCGCTGCTGGAGGATTTCGGGCGCGGGGGCGACATCACGACGGACGCGGTCATTCCGGCGGCCGCTACGATGACCGCCATGGTCGTGGCGCGCGAGCCGGGCGTCATCGCCGGATACGACGCGGCCCGGCTTGCGCTCCGGCTTGTCGATCCCGCCGTCAGCTGGACCACGCTGATCGATGAAGGTAGCCGGCTTCCGGGCGGCGCCGGTCTCGTCCGTATTGAGGGATCGGCCCGCTCCATCCTGATGGCGGAACGGGTGATGCTCAATTTCATCGGGCCGCTGTCGGGGGTCGCGACCCTCACCCGGCGGTTTGTGGATGCGGTGGAAGGATCGACCGCACGCATCGTCTGCACCCGCAAGACGACGCCAGGATTTCGCGCCCTGGAAAAGCGGGCCGTCCGGCTGGGCGGCGGGGTCAATCACAGGCTGGGCCTCGATGATGCGATACTGATCAAGGACAACCACATCGCGGCGGCTGGCGGCATCGTCCCCGCCCTGCTTCGCGCGAAAGCATCAGTTGGGCATCTGCGCATGATCGAGATCGAGATCGACAATCTCGCTCAACTGGAAGAAGCGATGGCGCACCGGCCTGACGCGGTCTTGCTCGACAACATGTCCCTGGGAATGCTCGCCGAAGCGGTGCGCATTGTCGGCGGCAGGTGCAAAACCGAGGCGTCGGGCGGCGTCCGGCTGGAAACAGTGAAGAAGATTGCGGAAACCGGAATCGACTACATTTCGGTCGGCGCCCTGACCCACTCGGCGGTCAATCTGGATGTCGCGCTCGACTACGTCTAAAGCTGCTTTCCAGCCACGACGATCTCATCGGCGCCGTCCGCCGCAGCCGGCACGAATATGATCCCCCGCAAGTCTTCGCCGAACACATCCAGCGGTCCGGTTTCGACAAGCGCTTCGGCTTCAAGCGCTTCATGGGCGATGCGCTGTTGCTCCTGCGCGTCAAGGGCAAGACGGACCTGCGATGATTCCGCTCGGCCCTTTGGAAACCGATAGAAGATGTGTGAACCCAGTTGCGCCGTGACGATCAATCCCGCCGACCAGTAGGGATCGACGTAATCGGTGTGATAATGCGTCGCCTGGTTGGTGATCGGCGTCGAAAGCCCCATCTGGACGTGGACCGCAACTGCCTTGGCGCGATCCCATGCACGACCGCGAGGCTTTCTGCCGAGTGACCCGTCGCAGGTGAAAGTGAACTGACACCCTGTGTCGCGGTACTGGCCCTGGTAGACGACGCCGCAGATCGAATTTGGGAAGCGGCCGTCGGCAGCCCGGTTCATGATCACTTCCGCAACCGCCATCTGGCCCCGGACTGATTCAGAGCGGGCCTCATAGTAGACCGCCTCCGAGAGACATTCGAGATCGGTTTTCTCGCGTTCGGCAAGCTCGAGCCGACTGGACGTCAGCGACGCAAAGTTCGCCTGCACCTGATCATCGAGGGTCAGGGAGGATCCTCGACGGAGACTTGCACCGAAATCCAGCTCTCCCAGGCGCTCGGAGACAAGACTTCCAGGCCTCGCGGCCGTATAGGATGCGTTTCTGAGCGTGAGTTGCCCGCCCTCGTTCGACAGGGCCGCTACGTCCACGGAGCGCCAGTCGGATCGATTGGAAACCAGCTGCGTCGCAAGCTCCGCAGCGTCGGCGCGATAGGCTTCATCTGTTTTCTGAGCTTCGAAGCGGTGGCCGATGAGAGGCCCTCCGACAACGAACGCGGCCGCGCACGCCGCGACACTAAGGGCGCGCTGGTGTGCCTGGCGTTTTTCCACGTCGGACATCGTCGCCCACCATCTCACGACAGCTATAATCGCCGTCCAGAGATGGGTGACAATAAGTGCCAAAGATTGCAAGGAGGATAACACCCCGTCAGACCCTTAACGATTGTTAACGCGTGGACGCCCGCTTGCGTCCGTCAGACACCCTTCCAGATCACCGCCGCTGATCTCTGATGGATCATCTGGCGCCAGCCGCACTAAGCTTCCCGCAGCGATCAGGCAAGATCGCAGCAGTCTGGTCTGGGCGATGCATATCCCCTGCCAGCCTATCCCGGTCGTAATGAATTCGCCCCGATTGCTTCCCTGTTAACCAACCACGTTGTCGAATCTCCCTGCTGGAGAGCCGGAACACCGCCAATCGAGGACATAAGCCGCTGTTTCGGGAGGGCAACCCGCGCATTGCGGCGCGCCGCAGGAGAGCCCGGAGGAATGGGCCTCGCCCCACCGGTTCCGCGACTGGTTTCTGTGGATAGGCGCGGAGCGAGCGCGCGCTCTTCCACGAAAGCTGCCCAATTCAGGCTGGTAGCAGTCTCCCAAGCGTCATTGCAACAGTCGTTACACCGCCCGCCGAGCGTCGCGGCGGAGGCTCTCCCAATCACCCGATATCGCGATTGTGATGCCAGGCCGCTGGATGTTGACGAACAGCGTGCCGCCATCCGGCGAGAAACACGGACCGCAGAATTCCGATTTTGCCGGATCCGCATTGCGCGCGATGCGGTAGATCAGCCCGTCAGGCGTCACGGCCCGAACGAACTGGTCGCCCTCACCATCTTCCGCCAGGATGAGATCGCCGCGAGTCGACGCCACGATATTATCGACATGATCGAAATGCTCCTGGCCGGCGCTTTCGACAAAGAGTTCGAGAATGCCCGGAGTATCGGCCTCGCGACGGGTCCCCTCGTGGGCGCTCGGTGCATACCGCCAGACCTGGCCCAATCCCGCTGCGCCCCCCGACGTGGAGGCGAAATAGACAGCTGGCCCCGACGAATCGAGGGCGAACGCCATGCCCTCGCCGCGCGCGAATATCGCAGCCCCTCTCTCCCGCCCGCGCAAGCGGAGATCGCCATCGGGCGACTGCACACCATCGAGGTCTATCCAGCGCACCGCGAACTGCTCGCCCGGACGGATGGTCTGGGACGGATTGCCGCCCTTGTCCGCCGGCCAGTTGCGTGTATCTGCACCTGCCTGCTGCAGGAGCGCGAGAGCCTGAAGGCGCCCGCCCCTGCCCATGTCGCCGTGGGCGTGCGGCAGAAACCGGTAGAACAGGCTGTCACTGGTGTCCTCGGTCAGATAGACGGCGCCCGTCGATGGATCGACGGCGGCCGCCTCGTGCGAAAATCGTCCCATGTCGATGAGCGGATTGGGCGCCGCCAGACCTTTGGCCATGGCCGGAACCTCGAAGACAAAGCCGTGACTTTTTCCGGCGGTCACGCCCGGCGTCATCTGGGTTTCCTCGCAGCTCAGCCACGAGCCCCACGGCGTCGCCCCGCCAGCGCAATTGACCATCGTCCCCGCGAGGCTGAGATGGGATCGTTCGACCACGCCGGTTCGCGTGTTGACGAGGAGCGTCGTGGTTCCGCCCGAATGCGGCGCGCCGTCGGGGACGCGATCGTAGATCAGGGCGGGATCGACGCCGCGAAGACCCGCGCCATCGGCGCCGAACGCGCTCACGGCGGCGTGCGCGTCGCTTGCCCCCAGTTCATGATTGCGGACAATCACGCAACGGTCCGGATCGCCTTCGACAGGAAATGCCGCCATGCCGTCATGCGCCGCCGGCTCCAGCAGTCCGTCGGACATGCGCATTCCCGCCCGTGAAAGCACCGAGTAGCGGAGCCCGGGCGCGAGGTCGAGCAAGCCGGCAGGGTCTGGAACCAGCGCCAGCGCCGAGGCGCGGGCGATCACGGGGGGACGGTTCTGTGTCGCGCAACCCGCAAGGGCGCGGAGGGCCGGCGCCGCGATGGCGACGCTGACGGCGGAACGAACCAGGGTGCGACGGGACAGGTGCATCGAGGGCCTCCTGACAGGTCCTAATTCCGGCGTCGGACGCGCCATCGCTAGAGCGACCTCTTGTCCGCCTGGACACAGACAAGTTGCTCTACACTTTTGGGATAGATCATCTTTCTGCGGTCAAACAAACGCCGTTTGATCGAAGGATGCTTTAGCGTTTCTGGCTCGAAGGCGGGGTGAAATTTTTGTGTCGCCGGGTAGCGCTAACGCGCTTTCTTCAGCACCGCGTGCGCTGCTGCGAGGCGCGCCACAGGCACGCGATAGGGCGAGCAGGATACATAGTCGAGCCCCACTTCCTCGAAGAAATAGATCGACGCCGGGTCGCCGCCATGCTCTCCGCAAACGCCAAGTTTGAGATTCGGCCTGACGGCGAGGCCGCGTGCACAGCCGATCCGGACGAGTTCTCCGACACCGATGCGGTCGATCGTGACGAAGGGATCCCGCTCATAGATCGCACGCTCTTCATAGACCTTGAGAAAACGCGCGGCGTCGTCACGGCTGATTCCAAGCGCCGTCTGGGTCAGGTCGTTGGTGCCGAACGAAAAGAAATCCGCTTCCTCGGCGATGTCGCCAGCGCGCAGTGCGGCGCGGGGAAGTTCGATCATCGCACCTACCAGATAGTCGATCTGGGCCTTGCGCTCCTGGAAGACCCGCTCGGCCATGGCGACCACCCGTTCACGCATCAGCTGAAGCTCCCGCCGCGTCGCCACAAGCGGGATCATGACTTCGACGACGGGCGCCTTGCCCGTCTCCCGGGCGACGTCCAGCGCGGCCTCGAATACGGCGCGCGCCTGCATCTCATAGATCTCCGGATAAGTGATGCCGAGCCGGCAGCCGCGATGGCCCAGCATCGGATTGGACTCGTGGAGTTCGCGCGCTCGCGCGGCAAGCAGTTCGATTGCCACGCCGGACTGCCTGGCGACCTCGGCTATGTCCGCCGCCGTGTGCGGCAGGAATTCGTGGAGCGGAGGATCAAGGAGCCGGATCGTCACGGGCAGGCCCGCCATGATGCGAAAGATTTCCGTGAAGTCCGAACGCTGCATCGGCGCGAGCTTGTCCAGCGCGCGGCGGCGGCCTTTTTCGCTGTCGGCCAGGATCATCTCGCGCACAACCGGTATGCGCGCCGCGTCGAAGAACATGTGCTCGGTCCGGCACAGGCCGATCCCGTCGGCGCCAAACCGTCTGGCGGTCGCCGCGTCAAGGGGCGTTTCGGCGTTGGCGCGCACACGTAGCCGGCGCACGCCGTCGGCCCAGGTCATCAGCTCTCCGAATTCGCCGGTCATCATCGGCTCGACCATCTTGACCGCGCCCACGAGCACTTGCCCCTTCGCGCCGTCCACCGTGATGACATCGCCGCGCCGCAACGTGCGCGACCCCACCCGCACCACGCCTCTTTCCGAATCGATCTGCAGGGCGCCAGCCCCACATACGCACGGGCGGCCCATGCCGCGCGCGACCACTGCTGCGTGTGAAGTCATGCCGCCCCGAGCGGTGACGATGGCCTTGGCCGCATGCATGCCGTTGATGTCTTCCGGACTTGTCTCCATCCGCACAAGAATCACCGCCTTGCCGGCTTGCGCCAATAGAACAGCCTCGGCGCTGTCGAACACGATCTGGCCGACGGCGGCGCCGGGGCTTGCCGGCAGACCCTTGACGAAAATATCGCGGACGGCGTCCTCGGAGATCGCCGGGTGCAAAAGCTGGTCGAGCTGCGCGGGATCGAGGCGCAGGATCGCCTCCTCCCTGGAGATCAAGCCTTCCCGGCACATCTCCACCGCGAGCTTCAGAGCCGCTTGCGCCGTGCGCTTGCCCGAACGGGTCTGCAGCATGTAGAGCACGCCCTGCTCTACCGTGAACTCGATGTCCTGCATGTCGCGATAGTGGGTTTCGAGGCGCTCGGCCACCTCGGTGAGTTCCTTGTAGATCGCCGGCATGGCCTCCTCGAGGGAGGTGTCGTCGGATTTCAACTCGGCTTGGCGGGCCCTTGAAATCGGAGCCGGCGTGCGGCTGCCGGCCACAACATCCTCGCCCTGGGCGTTGAGCAGGTATTCGCCGTAGAACCGCTTCTCGCCGGTCCCCGGGTCGCGGGTGAAAGCGACGCCCGTGGCCGAACTCTCTCCCATGTTGCCGAACACCATTGCCTGCACGTTGACGGCCGTGCCCCAGCTTTGGGGAATGTCGTTGAGGCGTCTGTAGGTGGCGGCGCGATCATTCATCCATGATGAGAAGACAGCGCCGATCGCGCCCCAAAGCTGGTCCTTGGGCTCTTGCGGGAACGGCCGGCCGCGCCGCTTGTCGATCGCTTTCTTGTATTGCTCAATCACCTCCCGCCAGCTTTCAGCGCCAAGTTCGGTGTCAAACCTCAGATCGTTGCTTTCCTTGTAGTCGTCCAGAATGTGCTCGAACACGTCGTCCGGCACATCGAGCACCACGCTCGAATACATCTGGATGAAGCGCCGATAGCTGTCATAGGCGAAACGCCGGTCACCCGACAAAACCGCAAGACCCTCGGCCGTCTCGTCATTGAGACCAAGATTGAGAACCGTATCCATCATCCCCGGCATCGAAGCGCGCGAGCCCGAGCGCACCGACACAAGAAGCGGATTGTTTGTGTCGCCGAACGTCTTGCCGGTCTTGGTCTCCAGCATCGCCAATGCCGCTTCCACCTGGGCGTCCAGACCGGCCGGGTACTTCTTTCTGAGGTCGTAGAAAACCGTGCAGACTTCCGTCGTGATCGTGAAGCCGGGCGGCACGGGAAGACCCAGCCTGGCCATCTCGGCGAGGTTCGCGCCCTTGCCTCCCAGCAGGTTCTTCATCGACGCGTCGCCATCGGACGCGCCGCCGCCAAAATCATAGACCCATTTCGTCGTCATCTATCAAACCCTAGAGCAACCTGCGCCCGTTTGGACGCAGACAAGTTGCTCTATACCTCTGAGATAGAGCATCTTTCTTCGGTCAAACTGAATCAGTTTGATCGAAGGATGCTCTAGCCTTCAATCCTCGAAAAGTCCGCCACCCGCCCAAGCGCGTCGCGAATCTGCGAGAGCAGTCTCAACCGGTTGGTGCGAACGTCCGGTTCATCGGCGTTCACCGTCACCTTGTCGAAGAAAGCGTCCACCGGACCGCGCAGGTTCGACAGCGCCCGCATCGCGCCTGCAAAATTTTCCGCCTCGATCGCGGAGGAGGCCTCCGGCGCGACTTTCGCCAGCGCGGCGTGAAGCGCGCGTTCCTCGTCCAGATCGAACAGCGCCGGATTGGCCGCCTGGGAATAGCTCGCCCCGTCCTTCTTTTCCTCGGCTTTCAGAATGTTGGCGGCGCGCTTGTATCCCGCCAGCAGGTTCTTGCCGTCCCCGGTATCGAGAAACATCCCCAGCGCCTCGACCCGCTTCACGATCAGCACGAGATCATCCTCGACGCTTCCATCAGACCTGGGCGCGAACACCGCATCGATCAGATCGTGCCGTGCGCCTTGCTCGCGCAGATGGAACTTGAGGCGATCAGCGAGGAAGGCGAGGAGGCTGTCGATGCACGATAACATCGAAGGTATTCGATACATCGGTGTGGAGACACTACCTCCCCATCCAGAAATCCGGGCGTCCAGCTCGAACTTCCGGTGACGGAATTCCTCGGATGCAAGTTGCTCGAATCTGTATGGACCCAGTCGCTGACTATCCAACAACAAGCCACGCTCGCAGATCGGACGCATGATCGATTCATACGCTCGCACAATCTGATCCCTGAGTCCGAGCCTGACGCTTTCCCCCTCCGTCTCGCCGCGAAGGCGCGGCGATCCACCTCCCCCGCCTGCTGCGGTGGAGGCAACGCCCGGGGCCTTGCCTCCACCAGTCGAAGACTCGGGGAGGTGTCGAGGAGCCCAAGACTCCGAGACGGAGGGGGCTGATCCAAGAACAATCCGGATCACTCCCAGGGCCGCGCGCCTCAGCGCATATGGGTCCCGGCTCCCCGTCGGCTTCTCGTCAATTGCCCAGAACGCGACCAACGTGTCGATCTTGTCGGCCAGCGCCACCGCGACGCTGACCGGATCGCTCGGAACCACATCCCCCGGTCCCTTCGGTTTGTAGTGATCGCGCACCGCATCCGCGACCGCCTGCGGCTCACCCTGCAGCAGCGCATAATACCGGCCCATCACGCCTTCGAGTTCGGCGAACTCCCCCACCATATCCGAAACCAGATCACTCTTCGCAAGCTTGGCCGCGCGTTCCGCCTGGTCCGGATCGGCGCCCGCCAGCGGGGCGAGATGCCGAGCCAGCGCCATCACCCGTTCCGCCTTGTCCTTCACCGACCCGAGCTTCTCGTGAAACACGATGTCGCCCAGTTTGTCGAAGCGCGATTCCAGCGAGACCTTCCGGTCATTGTCCCAGAAAAACCGCGCATCATTGAGCCGCGCCGACAGCACCCGGGAGTTCCCCGCCGCGATCATCTCACCGCCATCGCTCGCCGCGAGGTTTGCGACCACGATGAATTTTGGCGCGAGGCCCCCGGGCTCTTTTCCTTTTTGGGGATCACGCACCGCGAAATACTTCTGGTGCGTGCGCATCGACAGCTTGATCACTTCGGGCGGCAGATCGAGAAACGCCTTGTCCATGTCCCCGATCAGCACCACGGGGTGTTCGGCAAGTCCTGCAACCTCGTCCAGCAAGCCGGGATCGTCCACCCATTCGAGATTCTGCGCAGCGCAAAGCGTTCGTGCGTCCGTCTGGATGATTTCCTTGCGCTCCTCGCGGTCGAGGATGACGCGCCCCTTGTTGCGGACCACGTCCTCATAGTCGTCGAAGCGGCGCACCTGAAACGGCCCGCGCCCCATGATGCGATGGCCTTCGGTCAGATTGCCGGATCTGATCCCGTCGATCTCGAAGGGAACCACTTCGCCATCGAAGGTGCAGAGAACGCGGCTGATCGGACGAACCCAGCGCAGCTCACCCGTGCTGTTGGTGGAATTGGGGCCCCAGCGCATCGATTTGGGCCAGTGGAATTCGCGAACGATCGCCGGGACCATCTCCGCGATCAGGCTGGCCGTCTCCCGGCCAGGCTTGCGGACATGGGCGAGGTAGATGCGGCCCTTTTTTGGCACGTCGTGCAGATGCGCCTGATCGATCGAGGCGAGACCGGCCTTCCGCAGGAATCCCTGGATCGCCGCGTCCGGCGCGCCTTCCTTCGGGCCTTGCACATCCTCCACGA
Organism: Alphaproteobacteria bacterium; assembly: GCA_034439955.1. GTDB lineage: Bacteria > Pseudomonadota > Alphaproteobacteria > Caulobacterales > Hyphomonadaceae > UBA7672. The sequence goes on along the minus strand of JAWXBJ010000101.1, from coordinate 3,258 downwards.
CATCGGCGGACTTGACCGGCAGGCCGTCCACCACCGCCACCAGACGGCGGGGTCCCGAAAATCCCTTGATCGCCTCGGGGATCAATCCCGCGGCCGTCAGCCGGTCCATCAAGGCGCGCTCGAGGTCCGCTTGCGCCTTGGCCTGCATGCGCGCGGGGATTTCCTCCGACAGGATTTCGAGCAGGAGCTGGGGCATGCCTGTGGTTTGGGCTTTCATATTCCGTTGGGTGCGGGAGTGCAGCGGAACGCGCCCAATATCAAGGGCCGGCGGCGGGCTTCAGGTCTTGCCAAACGACGGCTCGCGCCCTCACCTCCAGCCAGGGTCGATTTGCGGAGCGACATTGATGCGGCTGATAATTCTGGCGACACTTGCCGGAGCCTGCCTGTCTGCGCCGGCCGGCGCCCAGACGCCGGGCAATTGGTGGTACCTCAAAGGTGCGGACTACGTCTTGGGCTGGGGCGACAACGAAATCGACTATTCGACCCGGAAGATCAAAGGCCGCCGCTTCGTTCTGCTCAACGCGGACAAGACCACGCCGTCGGGCGCCTATCGCTGGATGTCACACGAGTATTTTCTCGACTGCCCCGCCAACACCTTCGCCTTGGCGTCGGGACAGCTCGCCGGCCTGGACAGGCAGGTATTCGCCGAGACAGCTCCGGTTCCGCTGACGCCATTTACCCCCGATACGGGGGAATGGTTGCTGAAGGTCGCAATGTGCGACGCCCGGGAAATCCAGGGCGAGCAAAGAGCCTCCAGCATGGCCGAAGCCATGGACAAGGCGGAGGCCATCGTGAAAAACCGGGGCGTGCAATGAGGAAGTTGAGGATGCGTGTGGCCGCGACGGTCATGAGCTTGGCGCTGCTGGCCGGATCGGCGATGGCGCAAACGCCCCCGGCGGCCTCTGCGGCGGCGCCGAAAACCGAGGACACATGGATTTATCTGCGCTTCGCGGACGGGGCCATGGCCTGGAACCTTCATGCCGGCCGCTGGAACCAGGCTGGCGACACGATCGAAGGCCAGCGGCTGGTCTTTTACAGCAAGCCGCAGATGGTGGATGGCAAGGCGATCACCTGGAAGCAGGATTTCTGGAAGATCGTCTGTCCGGCCAACACGATCCAGATCAAGAGCGGCGAGGAGCTCGGCGCCAGTCTGCAAACCCTTTTCACGTTTTCCAGCCCGGCGCCCTATGCGATCATGGAGAACACGTCCGACTATTTTCTCAAGCTGATCTACTGCGACAACCGGATGATCGAAGGCACAACTGACGTGAAAGGCGTTCTGGGCGTCATGGAAGCCATGTCCCGGCCAAAGGCGCCCGAATGACCCTGGCTTTCGACGTCTACTATTCCTTTCGGAGCCCCTACTCCTACCTGGCCATGCCGGCGATCGAGGCGCTGCTTGAGAGCTACGACGCTGCCGCCAACATGAAGATCGTTCGCCCTATCGCGGTACGCATTCCGGGCTTTTTCAAGCAAGTCAATCCGCTGTGGCTGCCCTATCTAGCCAAGGACACCAAGCGAATTGCAGAGATGGGCGCCATCCCCTACCGGTGGCCGCGCCCGGACCCGATCGTGCAGGACCGGGAGACCCGGGACGTCGCCTCCGACCAGCCCTACATTTACAGGGTCAGCCGTCTGGGCGTGGCGGCGGCTGAAGTCGGCAAGGGATTCGCATTCGTGCGCCGGGCCGGCCACATGATGTGGTCAGGCGAAACCGACGACTGGCATCTTAGGGACAATCTTTCGCGCTGCGCGGACGCTGCCGGCCTCGATGGAGAGGCGCTGGAGAATACAGCCGCGACAGAAGCCGATCGCCTCGACGCACAACTCGCCGCCAACGAGGCGGCGCAGCAGGGCGCCGGTCATTGGGGCGTGCCTCTCTTCGTCTTCGAAGGCGAGCCGTTCTTCGGGCAGGACCGCATTGATCATCTGCTATGGCGGATGAAGCAGCGCGGTCTGCAGGAGAGGTAGAGGCCTGCCGTTCCATTTGACCTGGACCTCCCACCGAAGGCAGGAGGTCCGGAAAAAGTCCGCCAGACTGGAAACGGATCAGTTCGCCGCCGGCGCCGGTGTTCTCGGGCCAGCGGGAGCATGCTGCGGAAGCGCGGGCAGATTGCCGACCATGCCGTCCGGAAGAGCCTTGGCGCGCATGCGCTGGAAGGCGGGGCGGGCTTCGATCTTCGTCCGCCAGGCGGCGATGTTCGGGAACTGGTTCTTGTCGACGATGTTGAGCGCCGTCGCGAAGTTCAACGGAAAGAACATCATGATGTCGGCCGCCGTGAACTCGGCGCCGCCAAACCACGGATGCCTGCCGAGATAGTCTGCAGCGTACTGGACGACCGCCGCGGAATCGACCAGCGGCGAGCGCGCGGTCGGCGGCCTGATCTGCCAGACCCGGTAGTCGGCGATCACCCGCGAAGCGAGCGAGCCTTCCGCGTAGTGCATCCATTTCAGGTGCTCGGGATAGTCTGCCGAGGCGAGCTGCGGCGTCAGGCGGCCAGGCGCGTAACGATCGAGAATCGTCTCGATGATGGCGCCGGATTCCACCACCACCTGATCGCCAATCTTCACCGTCGGCGCTACCGGCATGCCCGGATTGATGGCCCGGATGGAGGCCATCGAGCCCGCGAGATCGCCGCGCTTGAACTCGAGCTTGTAGGGCAGACCCAACTCCTCCATCAGCCACACGATGCGTTCGGACCGGCGGCCCTCGAGATGGAAAATCGTGATCTCGGGCAACGGCATGGCGGCGGACGCCGATCGGGCTGGCGCCAGCGTTTCCGTCTCGCTGATCGAGACGCAGGCGGATGCCAGCAGGATTGTGCTGGCGGCGAGTAAAAGTCTCATGTGTTTGTCCTCCCAGTCGGGACCCCTGCATTGGGGGCCCTTGTAAACGTTCCAAGTTATTTCGGTTCGATGATCAGGTAGACCCCTGTCGACGAGCCGATATTGAGCGCTTCATGCCATTCGATGCCGTCGCTCCACCATGTCGATCCCGGCTGCAGGACACGTTCCAGAGGACCGTCCTTGTCGGTGGTTCGCATGGTCGCGCCCTGCACGATGTAGCCGAAATGCGGAGGATGGAAATGCTTCTCGTGCCCTATGCCGGGCGGAAAGGTGCAACGCGCCGCCCGCACACTGTCGTTCTCGAACAGCGGCTCGCAAACCTTTTCGCCCTTCCAGCCGGCCTCGAACGCGGTCGGCAATTTGTTCGCAGCCTGGACTTTCCCTTCAGCGGCCACCGCCGTCGCGACGGCG
>JAWXBJ010000100.1:0-4652 GCA_034439955.1 Alphaproteobacteria bacterium | reverse complement strand
TCCCGCGCGATGGCGAGGGCGGCGGGGAGTAGGGTTCGGCGCACCGTCGTCGACTGAAGTTTTCCGAGCTGACGTGAGGGCGGTCCGAAGGGGCCGCCCTTTCTCGTTCGGGGAGGCGTCCGGCTCGTTCGGGGAGGCGTCCGGCTCGTTCGGGGAGGCGTCCGGCTCGTTCGGGGAGGCGTCCGGCTCGTTCGGGGAGGCGCCGCCGGGCGGCGATCATGATCTCTGCAATCGGGCCTTCCCGGCGCATCGCTTCGCGGCGCCGAGGTGAGACTTCATGCGAGGCGCAAAAAGGACACACCATGAAAATCGATTTTTCCGGCGTTGCCGCCATGCTGATCGAGCAGGTGGCGCGGCTGACGCGCGAAGAACAGCGGGCATTCGCGGTTTTTCTGGGTTCGGCGGTCGCAACCGTCGCGAAATCGACGCGCACGTCGATCGACGACGTGGCCCTTCGCAGCCTGGCGATTCCCTTCGCCAAGGACTTCATCGAGGGCGTCGAGACGCGTCTCTAGATCCGGGCGATGCCTCCCGAAAGCGGAGGAGTCGGGCCGAAGACTTGCCGTCGATAACGACCCGGCGCTTCGCCTCCCGGCGCCGGGTTTTGACTGAGTGGGGCGGAGAAGGACACCTCATGACAATCGAAACGAAAATGAACGCGCCGCAAGCCAGTTCCCAGGCGGGCGCAACTGGCGGATCGCGCGAGGCGACCCGCGAAATGCTCGCGGCGTTCGAGGCGCTCAAGGCCTCCAACGACGCCCGGCTGGAGGAGATCGAGCGGCGCGGGTCGGCCGACCCGCTGATCGATGCGCAGATCGCGCGCATCGACCGGGCGCTGGTCGAGCACAAATCGGCGCTGGACCGCATCGCGCTGGATGCGGCGCGGCCGGGGATAGGCGAGGATCGCCGCAAGGGAGACCCGGAGCACAAATCGGCCTGGGGCGCCTATCTGCGCAAGGGCGACGACAGCGGCATCGCGCGGCTGGATCTCAAGGCGCTGACGCAAGGCACGGAGAACCAGGGCGGGTATGTGGCCCCGCCGGAACTCGACCGGCTGATCGAGGCGCGGCTGATGGCGGCCTCGCCGATGCGGCAGATCGCATCGGTGCGGCAGACGTCCTCGACGGTCTTTCGCAAGCCCGTGAGCCTCGGCGCCGCCTCGGCCTGGGCGGCGGAGACGGGAGCCAGGGCCGAAACAACCGCGCCGACGCTGGACCTGCTGGAATTCCCAGCGGCCGAGCTTTACGCCATGCCGGCGGCGACGCAGACCCTGCTCGACGACGCCTATGCCGACATCGACGAGTGGCTGGCGGACGAAGTCGAGACCGCATTCGCCTCGCAGGAATCGGCGGCGTTCGTGACGGGCAACGGGACCAACAGGCCGAAGGGTTTCCTCGCCTACACGATGGTCGCGGAGGCAAGCCATGCCTGGAACACGATCGGCTTCATCCTGTCGGGCGCCGACGGCGCGTTCGCGGCGAGCGATCCGGCTGACCGGCTGATCGATCTCGTCTACGCGCTGAAATCGCAATACCGCGCCAACGCCCGCTTCGTGATGAACCGGCGCACGGTCTCTGCGGTGCGCAAGCTCAAGGACGCCGACGGAAACTATCTCTGGCGTCCGGGCGGGGCGGGAGAGGCGGCCTCCATGCTTGGGTATGCCGTGACCGAGATCGAGGACATGCCGGACGTCGCCACCGGCGCGTTCGGGATCGCGTTCGGGGATTTCCGCAAAGGGTATCTGATCGTCGACCGGCAGGGTGCGCGGGTGCTGCGCGATCCTTATTCCGCCAAGCCCTACGTGCTGTTCTACACGACAAAGCGCGTCGGCGGCGGCGTGCAGAATTTCGACGCCATCAAGGTGATGAAGTTCTCCGCGTCCTGAAGGACGCGGCGAGTTGAGGTAGACCCGATCCGTCTGGCCGCATCTTGCGGCCAGACGCCTCCCCCGCCCGTCGGCGGTGGCGGACAGGAAGGCCCGACGCATCTTTTGCAGGCGCCGCACCTCCGAAGTGCGCTGCAACAGGGCAGGCGCCGTCGCCGGCCTTCTCCACACGTCTTTGTTTCTTGAGGCGTGCTCATCGCTGTCCGCCGATGCGGATAGCGAGATGGGGCCGCAACACAAGCGACAGGACAATGACGTGGGACATCGACTGACATTGAGATCGGCTCTCCTTGGCTTTGCTTCGGCCGTTGCGATCGCAGGCGCGGGGACGGCTTTCGCACAGGAGCCGGCGCCACAGGACCAAGGACCGCAAGCGGGTCCGACCGACGTCGTGGTGATCTCCGGTCGGCGTCTCAGCCAGGCCGACGAGGCGATCGGCGTCGATGAGGTCGCGAACACCGTGGCGGTCACGCGAGAAGCGCTGCTGTCGGCGCCGGCAGGCATTTCGGGCCTCAAAATGCTGGAAGGGTTGCCCGGTTTCAACGTCCAGACGGACGGGGCGCTGGGCCTCTACGAATTCGGGAATTCGGTGACGGTGCGGGCCTTCAACCTGCAGCAGATCGGATTTGTGCTCGACGGAATTCCGATGGGCCGCTCCGACGCCTTCGGAGGGAGCCCTATCTTCCGCTATGTCGATAACGAGAATCTCGGGTCGGTGGTGGCGTCCCCGGGCGCGGGCGATGTCAGCGCGCCGAGCTATGCGTCGCTGGGTCCCATCGTGTCGTATTTTTCCGTGGATCCGTCCGACGAGTTCGGTGGCACGATTTCCTATGCATTCGGCGACGACAATCTCGAGCGCAGTTTCGTCAAGCTGGAGACGGGAAACATCAACGGCTTCTCGGCCTATGTGAGCCGCTCCAAGACGGACAGCAACCTCTGGCGCGGGGGCGGCTTTATCGACCGTGAGCATATCGAGGCCAAGGCCAAATACGAGTGGGACAGCGACACCTCGGTCACGGTCAACTACGTCTCCAACGACTTTTTCGACTATGACAGCCCGGGTTTTTCCAAGGCCGTCTACAACTCCGCGACGCTGGACAATAATGGTGAGCGCGGACGCGATCGCGGCTACGCCAGGACGCTGCCCAACCTGCCTTTCGGGCCGCTGCTTGATTATCCGGGACAGACCGGCCTCACCAATGCCGGCTTCGCCGACTGGTTCGAAGACCGCATCAACATTCGCAATGACTCGCTCTACGGCGCGACGTTCCGGACGGATCTGGGCGACGCTTTCACGGTGACGGCGACGGCCTACTACGAGGACAAGGACGGCTTCGGCGTCTCGCCGGACAGTTACGGCAACACCAGGCCAATTTTTGTCAACCAGCGCGCGGCGGGGCTACCGGTGACGGCGCCGCGCGGCGTCCAGTATGGTTTGTCGGGCGTTGGCGGGCATCGCAACGGCGTTGTGCTGAAAGGCGAATACGAAATCGCCAACCACAGACTGGAGGCGGGCGTCTGGCTGGAGCAGGACGATTACACGCGCACCCAGCTGCGCCTCAATCATGCGGCCGGGATCCAGACCGGTGCTGTGCTCTACAATGAGGTCGCGTACTTCCGGCGCAACTACAATTCGACGCGGGACACGACGCAGCTTTTCATCAAGGACACGATCAGCCTGCTGGACGACCGCCTGAGTGTGGAACTCGGCGTCAAGGCTCTGGAGATCGACTACCAGCTTGCCGGCTATCGCGACTTCAACGACTATTTTCGTGTCGTGGGCGGCGTGGGCATTCCCGGCTGGGGGCCCCAGACGGTGGGCAAGACGTTCGAGGACACGTTCCTGCCAATGGCTGGCGCCGTCTACCAGCTGACGGATACGGAGCAGCTGTTCGGCTCCTACTCGCAGAACTATGCGCTGCCGCGCGGCACGGACGACGCCTTTGCAATTGCGCCAGCCTCGACGCGGTTCTCTCCGGCGCCGGACGCCGAGGAGTCCGAGAATTACGAGATCGGCGCGCGGACACTGCGCAGCACGTTCACGGCGGCGGTGGCGGTTTACTACACGACCTTCGAAAACCGTCTCGAGACGTATGGCAATTTCGTCGCCGGCCAGACCGGCGCGGTCGAAACGTTTCCGCAGAATGTCGGCGGGGTGGAAAGCTACGGCGTCGAATTCACGGGCGCGTGGAAGCCGGAAATCTTCGACGACAAGCTCTACTTCAATGGCAACCTGACCTACAACAACACGACGTTCCAGGACGACATCCCCAACTTCCTCGCGCCGCTTGCCGGAACGACGACCCGCCGGCCCCTGGTCATTTCCGGAAATACGCTGGCCGACAGTCCCGAGTGGATCGTGACGGCAGGCGCGACCTATGAACCGACGACCTGGCTGGTCGCCAACGTGTCGGCCAAGTACATAACGGACCGCTATTCGAACTTCACCAACACCGAGGAAGTCAGCGATTTCACGATCGTCAGCGCTTATGTCGATCTTGGCGAGGGCGACGGCGATGGGCCGCTCGGCTACTTCAAGGCGCGTCTCAACGTCGACAATCTTTTCGACGAGGATCGGCTGGCCTTCATCACGCCATCGGTGAACGGTCTGGCGAGCTTTCGCCCGCAAAGCCCGCGCACGGTGTCGGTGTCACTTACGGCGGATTACTAGAGCACGATCGATTTGGATCGAATTATCCAAATCGTGAATCGTGCTCTACACTTCGAGTGAGAGACGGATTCACGCTTCAGGTCGAAGCAAGAAGCG
>JAWXBJ010000099.1:0-13988 GCA_034439955.1 Alphaproteobacteria bacterium | reverse complement strand
TTGCTCTCCTGAGTGGAATCGACACCCCGAGCCTAACGGCTCAAGGCGGGCAACGCCGCCCCCTTCAGAATTTCAACATCGAACGGGACATCCCCCGCCCAGAGCGCATGCAGAGTTTTGAGGGACATCATGAAAATAGCCGCCAAATACGCCATTGCCAGCGCGCTCGGCGCGGCATTGGCGCTGTCCTCGGGGCCCAGCATGGCATCGAGCCATCGCGAGGCGCCTGCGATCACTGAATCGCCCAAGATCGACGGGACCGACTTCTACATGTTCCGCAGCTACGAACCGGGACGCGAGGGATTTGTCACCTTCATCGCCAACTATATTCCGCTTCAAGCGCCCTATGGCGGCCCGAACTATTTCACCATGGATCCCGACGCGATCTACGAGATCCACGTCGACAACAATGGTGACGCGATTGAGAACCTGACATTCCAGTTCAAGTTCGACAATTCGCTGCGCGGCGATACCGGCGTCACCCTGAACATAGCGGGCAAAGTACTGCCAATCCCGTTGCGCACCATCGGCCCGGTGAGCAATGCCGCCGACACCGACCTTGGCGAGACGGAAAACTTCAGCGTCACACTTGTCACCGGCGATCGTCGCACCGGGACCCGCGCAGCCATCACCAACGCGACCGGAGGCTCGGCGACCTTCGCCAAGCCTCTCGACAATATCGGCAATAAAACAATCCCCAACTACGCTACCTATGTCGCGCCCTTCACTTACGGGATCACGATCCCCGGGTGTACCGGGCCTGGCAGGGTGTTTGTCGGACAGCGCGCCGAAGCCTTCGCCGTCAATCTCGGACCGGTGTTCGACCTTGTGAACTTCGTTCCGATCGAAGGCGCCAGCGCTCCCGGCGCCAACGACAATGGCGGCTTCCCCGGCGGCATCAAGCAGAGCCGCGCGAACGACGACCTCGTAGGCGAATCCAATGTCACTTCGCTGGCTCTCGAAGTGCCGATCTCATGCCTGACGGGCGCGGGAAATGGCACCATTGGCGCCTGGACCACGGCCAGCCTGCCGCAGGCGCATATTGGCGATCCCTCTCCCAACTATGAAAACCCCCAGGTGCATGGCGGGGCCTATGTCCAGCGCTCGCGTCTGTCGATGCCGCTGGTCAACGAGGTCGTCATCGGATTGCCGTTCAAGGATCTCTTCAACGCGGTCGAACCGACGGCGGACGGAGCGGTCGCCGATTTCGTCACCAACCCGACCTTCCCGGCCATTCTCGACGCGTTGTTCCGCGCCGCCGTCAACTCGACGCTTGGTACGACGTTCACCAATCTTGCGCCCAACAACTTCCCGCGCAACGATCTCGTCGCAACCTTCCTCACCGGCATCACCGGCCTCAACAGACAGGCGATCGTAACGGGATCGGAGATGCAGCGCCTGAACATGACAATCGCGCCAACCCCGCGCGCCACCCAGAGCACGTTTGGCGTTGTCGGCAATGATCTTGCCGGCTTCCCGAACGGCCGTCGCCCTGGCGATGACGTGGTGGACATCGTGCTGCGGGTCGCCATGGGCAGGCTCTGCCATCCCGTGCCGCTCGCTGGCGTCCAGACCAATCTTGGTCTTTGCACCCCCGCCAACGCGCCGACCGGGCTGGTAAACTACACGGACGGAGCGCCGATCAGCGCAGGCGAACTGCAGAACGCCTTCCCTTATCTCAACAACCCCCTGCCCGGCTCGCCGTGATCCGCAGCAGCCAGAAAGGAAGTTCGAGATGAACCACAGACTCAAACTCGCTGCCGGCGCCATTGCATCGTCGCTCCTTCTCGGCGCTTGCGATGGCGGGGGCAACAGCTTCACCCCGCCGCCGCCGCCTCCGGGAGGATCGGGTCCACAGGCCCTTGAGGATCGCTTTGGCGCAGGTTTCGGCATCCTGTTCCGGGCATTGCCATTTTCCGACCCCCCCGGCGAGCCCATGGCGTCTACCGTAGTTTCGGTTGACGTTACGGCCGACGCGATCCCGGTCCCATAGGGCTGGTTCCAATTTCCAGGATCTGGCTCAAGGGCCAGGTCAGCTTCAATCCAGGCGCGGCGGTCCGGGCAATCCGACCGCCGCGTTTCTTTTGCGTGACCACACGGCGATGGAAGGCTGCCCGTCGCTGATCGAACGATGGATACGGCTTTCGAGCACCTGTCTCGCCGTTCCATGGGTCACCGTCGTCGTCGCCACAAAGTAATCGCTGCGAAAACCGGTCCGGGGCGGCAGGATGATCCGCGCCAGTGCAATGTCCGAGGCCGACAGATAGCCCTGACGTTCGCGACGGCTGACCAAGAGCCGGGCTGACACTCGATTGCCAAGCACAGCCGACAGCAGCGCCTCGCCGGCTGTGTTGATGTTGATGTCGGTCGGCTCGGGCAGGACACATGCTATTTCCGAGAGTCTGGGGATCAGCAGCGGGTCAACCCCTGCGGCGCGCAGATCGTCGAGAGCGTCGATACCGGCTTGCGCCACGACAAGAGCGGCAATCGCACGCGCCGTCTCGGGCGGCGCTTTCAGCGACGCGAGCAGGACGCGCAGCGTTTCCTCGGCGGCGAGCCCGTCAACGGCGAGATTATTGAGGTTGAACAGCGCCTGTTCGTCCGCGATGACGAGCTTGAAGCTCCCGCCTTCGATCAGGGCGCCCGCTTCCTCGGCGGCGGTCCAGGCCTCTGCGTAATGATCCGCATCCGGAGCGTCCCGCATGTCGCGACGAAGCGCCACGATCGCCGACGTCTCGCCTCCAAGGGCGTAGGACACGGCGGTTGCAGCATCCATGTAGCGCATCGATCGCTCGATCGAGATGTCCTGGAGGGTCAGGATCGCGACCATGACGGCGCTCGACAAGGCCAGCACCGAAAGGACGTTGACGAGAATGACGCCGGTCTCCTGGTCAGGGCGTGCTCGCGTTCTCATGGCGCGGACGAAAGTTCGACAGACCGCCGGACGACGCCGCCGAGCCCCTTGGCGTCCTCTCCCAGATCGAACTCGACCGCGAGGGCGAGAGGCGACGCCGCATCAGCCGGATCGGTCTCTCCGGGCTGCGGCCAGGCGTCGACCCAGCCGCCCCGGCCGAGGAAAACCTGCCATCGCGCTCCATCGACGCCCCGGACCAGAAGCTGCCGGCTTTCGCCTGCTCCGATGGAGGTCAACCGGCGGATGAACTCTCCATCCTCAACCTGGTAGCGAACATTTCCTCCATCCCGGAGCTGCAGGGAAGCGCCGGCTGAGTCCAGCGACACAGAGGATCCACGAGCCTGCGAAACATCGGCGCTGAGGAGATGCAAGGCTCTCTGGACAGCGCCCAGACGCTCCAGCCGGCCCTCGGTCCTGTCACGGACGTCGAGAATCGAACTGACCAATGAAAAACCCGCGAGGGAAATGAGGCTGAACAATCCGATCGCGACGATGATTTCAACGAGGCTGAAACCGCCATCGCCCATCGGCGACAACACTGGCATGCTTTCGATCGACCTGGCTTCCCGGGACGTAGAACATGCCGGGGCGGATGACGGAGCGCGCGATGAACGAGCTACACAGGCCAGGCCGCGACGCGTCTTCCACCGGTGCAGCGTCATCGGGCTATGCTCCCGCCGCGACCAGGCTGGCCGCCATCGGACTGGCTGTGTTCGCGCTCCTCGCCTTCGCGGCGACGTTGCTTGCAATCGCGCCCGCGCAGTTCGTGATCGGGCTGGCGTCGACTGGCGCCAAACCTGCGGTTGCCGGAAGTTTATGGCGCGGATCGGCGACGCTGGCCAACGGAGACCAGCTTGTCTGGAAAGCCAATCCGCTGGGATCGCTCCTCGCGCTGGGATTCAGCGCGGACATTTCGGTTGAAGGACCCGAAACGACACTGACAGGCCGGTTTTTCACGCGGGGAGGAGGCGCAACAGTCTCCGGGATCAGCGGTCGCGCGCCCTGGAGCCTTCTGCGCTCCACACTGCCCGATTTGAGCCTGTCCTGTTCGCTCAACATTCGCCTCGACGATGTGAAGCTTGGACTGGGGCGCCAAGTCATGATCTCGGGCGCCGCCGCGAGCAACGCCGGCACATGCACCCGGAGCGCCGGCGGGGCGAGGTTCGACGTCCCGGCCGCGCGCGCCGTCGCCGAGACCAGCGGGGGCGCTTCCACAACGCGCGTCGTGTCGGCGGCCGATCCGGCGGTGATTCTCGCGGAAGCGCTGCTCGAAGCGGATGGAGGCGTGAAGGTGACCGTCATGCCGGCGGCGCTGAAGCTCGTTCCGGGCATGCCCGCATCGGGTCCGGCCGTGTATGAGATGCAGGCGCCCTGACCCATCACATGCCCGCCAGATTGTTGAGATTCACAATCGGCAGAAGAATGGCGAGCACCAGCAAAAGCACCACGCCGCCCATCAGCAACAGGACACCAGGTTCGACCAGCGCCACCAGCGTCGCCACCATGGCGGAAAGATCGCGCTCCTGGTCGGCGCTGGCGCGCTCCAGCGACGCTCCGAGTTTTCCGCTGGCCTCGCCGCTGGCCACCATCGCGAGCAGCATGGGCGGGAAGCAGCCGGCCTCCTCGATGGCCTGTCGCAGACTTGCGCCCTCATTGATCCGGGCGGTCGCCTGTTCCACCCGCCCGCGAATATGACGATTGGGCGTAGACGCCGCCGCCGCCCTCATCGCGTCCAGCAGGGGCACACCGCTTTGCACCAAGGTCGCAAGCGTGCCGGCGAAACGCGCCGAATTGAGCTTGCGGCTGAACGGTCCCGCCAGCGGGGCCGTCGCGATCCATCGGTCGAACCTCAACGTGTTGGCTGGCGCCTTCAGCCATCTGCGAACCAGCCACACTGCGGCGGCGGCCGCACCCAGCATGACGAGACCCCACTGGCTGACAAAACCGCTGGTCCAGATCAGGGCTTGCGTGAGGAAAGGCAATTCCACCCCGCGCGACACGAACACCCGGACAATGTCGGGGACGACATAGACCAGCAGCAGCGTCACCATGATCAGCGACACGGTCGCGAGGAGCGCCGGATAGAGCATAGCGAGCTGGATTTTCTGCTGCGTCGCATGTTTCGTCTCGACGAATTCGGCCAGATGGCCGAGCACCTGGCCCAGCTTGCCCGACTGTTCGCCCGCCGCCACCGAAGCCCGATAGAATTCCGGAAAGCTTTCGCCCTGCTCCGTCAGGGCGGCGGACAGGGACTTGCCCTCGATCACGCAGGTGCGCAGATTCCACAGAAGCGCGGCCGCGTCAGCCGATGAGGCCTGCTGGGCGACGGTCCGCAACGCCTCTTCGGTTCGCACATCATTGCCGATCAGCGTCGCCAGCTGGCGTGTCGCCAGCGCGAGAGATTTTGCGCCGAGGCGTGCGCCCCTGGATCGCCCGCGCGACTGGCCGCCCTCCTGCGCTCGCCCCTTCTCAGACGACAGGGTCACGGAAACCGGCAGCATCTTGCGTTCGCGCAAGACGCGCCGGGCGCCGGCAGCGTTGCTGGCCTCGACGACGCCGCGTTGCGGCCGGCCCGCCGGATCGACAGCATGGTAGACAAAGGCCGGCATCAGGTGTCCCGATTCTGAAGTCCGCAACGGTTCCGCAGCATCCACTCAAGCGAACTTCAGACTCGAAAGGACACCAGAATCATTGACCCTGCTAGGGTGGCCTGGGTTCAGAAGTCCGCAAACGTGCAGCGGCGACAGCATGCGAACTTCTGAACCGCCGCACTAGCCGCACTCCGTGGCGATCAGGTCATTCATCGAGCGCCACGCGCGCGACTTCCTCGACGGACGTCAGCCCGGCGCGGATCTTGGCGGCGCCGTCCTCGATCAGGCTGGGCGCGGTCGACCGCGCGGCCCTGACGAGATCGGCTTCGGCCGCGCCTTCATGGATCATCGCCTCGAGAGCCGAATCGATTTCGACAATTTCGTAGATGGCGATCCGGCCGCGATAGCCTTCGCCCCGGCATGCCGGACAGCCGACCGGCCGATGCAGGGTTTCGCCAACGTCGAGCGCGCCGCCAAGTAGATGCCGGTCCGCCTCGGTCGCCGGACGGGGCGCCGCGCATTCGGTGCAAAGGCGGCGGACCAGACGCTGGGCGACGAGCCCCGACAGCATGGGAGCGAGCAGAAATCGTTCGACGCCCATGTCGATGAGACGCGTCACGCTGCCGATCGCGCTGTTGGTGTGCAGCGTCGACATCACGAAATGTCCGGTCATGCTTGCCTGCACGGCGATCTGGGCGGTTTCGGCATCGCGGATTTCGCCGACCATGATGACGTCGGGATCCTGACGGAGAATGGCTCGAAGACCCCGCGCGAAGGTCAGCTCGGTGCGGGGGTTGACCTGGATCTGCCCCACCCCCTCCACGGCGTATTCGATCGGGTCCTCCACCGTCATGATATTGCGCGTCCGGTCGTTGAGCTTGCTGAGGGCGGCGTAGAGCGTCGTCGTTTTGCCCGAGCCGGTCGGTCCCGTGACCAGCAGTATTCCGTTCGGCCGTCGCAGCATGCGTTCAAATGTCGCCAGATCCCGGTCGGTCATCCCGAGCGTCGTCAAATCGTGCTGGGCGACGCCCCTGTCGAGCAAGCGCATCACCACTCGCTCGCAATGTTGCGAAGGTACGGTCGAGACGCGCACATCGATCTCGCGCCCGCCGACGCTCAGGGTCACGCGGCCATCGTGCGGCAGACGTTTTTCAGCGATGTCGAGCCGGGCCATCACCTTGATCCGGCTCACCAGCAGAGGCCCGAGGGAGCGTCGCGGCTCCAGCACGTCGCGGAGGACGCCATCGACCCGGAAGCGGACCATGACCCGCTTCTCCTGCGTCTCCACGTGAATGTCCGAGGCGCCCTCTTTCACCGCTTCGAGAAGGAGGGCGTTGATGAGCCGGACGACAGGCGAGTTATCGCTTTCATCCAGCAGGTCATCGACCCCGGCGGCGGTATCGGCAAGCAACGTCAGGTCCGTGTCCGCCTGCGCCGCAGCTTCAGCCGCTTCGCTTGCACGATCGCGGTAGACCCGCTGGAGCACCTGCTGAAACTCATCGTCGCCGGCCGGGCTCATGACGAGCGCGCCGCCCGCGACGCGCTGCAGCTCCAGCAGCGTTTCGAGGGAAGGCTGGCCGCGATAGACGCACGAGACGGCTCCCTCCGGAGCGCGTTGCAGGATCACGCCCATGCGCCGGGCAAAACCGTAGGGCAGCGAGATCGGCGGCGAAGGCTGCGACTCCATGGCTAGTCCACCACGCTGATCTGGGCATTGACCACGCCGGGCGCCGGCCTGCGCTCAAGCTGAACCGAGGAGAGTTTCGCGACGCCTGAAGCCTCCATGTCGACGATCCATCCGATCAGGGCGGCAAAGTCGGCATCCTCAAAAGCGATCCGGGTTGTCTCGCCCTCGGGTTCGATGCGGCGGATCAGCAAGCCATGCGAGGCGGCGCTGTCGGCGAGCGAGGGCGTCGGTCCCTGCGGGGCGGCGGCGGTCAGGGCTTCCGGCGACTGTCGGGTCCGGGCCAACAGCGCGTCATAGCGGCCGATTTCCAAAACAGCTTCCGCGCGAGCGCTGGCGAGCGGCCCCCACACCCCAAACATCAGGATGGAAAGGCAGGCCAGCACGGCGAGACCGCCCAGCAGGAGACGCTCGCGTTCAGAGCGCCGTTCCAACCACACTCGGCCCGTGCCGATCCAGTCGGATGCCCGCATTTCCCTGATGTTCATGGTGCGGCCGCCGTATCACGAACGGTGATCATGGACTCGGCACGTCCTTCCGCCATCGCAGCGCCGCCGCTCTGCGTCGACAGTCCCGACTGCTGAAACGCCCTGTCGATCCGCTCGATCGAGGGCAGATCGGACGCCTCGACGCGCAACTGCAAGGCGCCGTCGGCTTCATCGTACGCCAGACTCTGGAGCGTGACGCCGCCGGACACGAGCTCGATGGCCGCTGAAGCCCGCGCCAGCAGGGCGACGAAACCGCTGCCCGACCCGCCATCACCTGCTCGCGGCAGCATCCGGGTGAGCACCGCAGCGGGATCGGGTGCAAGAGCGAGGTCCGGCGCAACTGTGGCGAGGACAGCTCTCGCCTCGCTTGTTCTCTGTGTGACGGCGCGAGACGCGATGACGGTGTCTGTCGCGAGCAGCGCGGTATGCGCAAGGATTGCCGCCACGAGAATTCCGGCGGCTATCTTCAGCGGCGCGTCGAAGCGACCGCGCGGGCCGCGAAAGGCGCCCTGAAGCAGGTCCACCGCCGGCCCGGACGGTGATGCGATCACAAAATCGAGGCGTTTTGACTCGGGTTGCGGCATGAGGTCCGGCCAGTTCGCGCCCAACTGGTGCAAGGGCGGTCTGCCCGCCGCATTCCAGAGGGCGTCAAACAAGGCGAGCGCCGTCGCGAACGCCTCGCCTTCAAGGGTGCGGATGAGCACGCGCTCATTTTCGACCAGCACCGACCACGCCGCGCCCGTCTCCGGCGCGGGCAGAACGGATGCGTCCGGCAGAATGCGTCCAGGAACGACGCCGGCTTCGGCGAGCTGCGCGAGCCACGCGGACATCCGCTCCTTTGCAACGACAGCCGCAAGATAGCGACGCTGTCCCACTTCAGGACCAAGAGCGATGTGCAGGTCCTCTATGGGCTGGGAAACGCGATCCTCGAACGCGAAGGGCAGCGCCTCAAGCCGCATCCTATGCTGCGACAAAGGCAGATCCACGGCGAACACAGGCACGTATTCAGCAGGCGCCAACACGTCGGGCAGGCCTCTTTGCGCTGTTTCGACCCAGACGATCGTGGCTACATCGAGCCTAACCAGACCTCGCCGATCAGTTCCTGCTGGATGACTCCTGACCGGCATCAAGTTACCTAGTAGTAAAAGGGCAGAGCGCGCCGCGTCTTGGCTTGGCACAGTTTCAATACGCGCGGGTGAGCATGTGAGATTAGCAAGCCGCGATTTTAGATCGACCGTCGATGGACATCAAATGATACCTGACGAAACCCAGAAGCCGGACAGCGGCATCACGCTGGTCGAAATGATCGTCGTTCTCGCGATCATCGCGATCGTCGCCGGACTGATCATACCCAATGTGATCGGGCGTCCCGATCAGGCGCGCGTGACCGTGGCTTCGGCGGACATGCAGAGCATTTCCTCCGCCCTCAAAATGTACCGCCTCGACAACAAGACCTATCCATCGACGTCGCAGGGCCTGTCCGCTCTCGTGGAAAAGCCCGCCATGTCGCCTGCCCCCGCCAACTGGCATCCGGAGGGGTATCTTGGACAGCTTCCGGTCGATCCGTGGGGCAATCCCTATGTTTATCGCGCGCCGGGCGAAACGGGCGCCTTCGACCTGGTGTCGCTTGGCGCCGACGGCAAACTGGGCGGAGACGGCCTCGACGCTGACCTCGCCCACCAGGAGCGCTGATGCGCGATCTCCGATCATTAGAGCGCATGGACGGGCAAGCCGGTCTGACGCTCGTCGAAGTCATCGTGGCGCTTGCGATCGTCGCGTTGATGACCGGCGTCGCCGCGATATCGGTTGGCGGATCCGATCGGGGAGGGAGCGCTGAAGCCGAGGCCCTGCGCCTGTCAGCCCGGCTTGGCCTCGCCGTCGATGTCGCCCTGATCGAGGGCCAGGATGTTGTTCTGCGGTGGGACGAGCGAGGCTACGAGTTCATCACGCAGGCTGGGGACGCGAGTTCTCTGGTCGATGGGCGGCCCCTGGGCGGGCGGCGCGAACTCGTCGAGGGCCTGGATCTTGCGGGATCGACCCCGGAAGGCGCCGTCACCATCCAGGGAGACGGTTCGCATGCGCAGGCCTCTTTCGTCGTACGCGGCCGGGGCGCCGGCTGGCGCGTGACATTCGACGGGCTCAACGCAGTCGCGGAACGGATGTCTCCAGCATGACCCGCATGAGAACTCCCGAGGCTGGATTCTCGCTGCTCGAGGCCTTGATCGCGCTGAGCATTCTCGCCGTTGCGGCCGCCGCGCTGATCGGCGCGGCCGAAGCCCATATCGACCGCGTCCGGGGGCTGGAACACAGGGCTGTCGCTTCCTGGGTCGCCGAAGACGAGCTGACCGAATTGAGGCTGGCTTCGGGTCAACCCACGGCCTCGACACACGACCGGGAGATGGCGGGCGAAACCTGGCGAATTGAAATCCGTCCCAGCCCGACTTCAGATCCGGAACTCGCGCGAGTCGATATCAGCGTCAGCGGAGCGTCGGACCGGGCGCCGGCCGCGAGTTTGTCCGGCTTCGTGGACGCGGGCGCGGGATCGTGAGGGAGCGCGCCACAGTAACAGGTCTTGCGGCGGTCGCCGGCCTGGCGGTTCTGTCGGTTGCGATTGTGGCGGCCCAGGTCACCTGGCACGCCCTTGGCTATTTCTCACGGTCAGAAACCAGCATCGCCATCGCAGCGCCGCCGGCGCCGCCGCCCGACATCGCCCCGATACTCGCTCTGGCGCCTTTCGGAAATCCGGTTGGGGTCGAGCGCGGTCCGATCGAGGCCACCACCAGCAATCTGACGCTCCGCGGTGTGGTGCTCGCCGTTCCGGCGAGCCGGTCCTCGGCCCTCATCTCGCAGGCCGGCGGCGAGATTCAGGCGTTTTCGATCGGCGAGACGATTTCCGGAGGCGCCATTCTGGAAAGCGTCGCGCCGGATCATGCGATCCTGCTGGTCGCCGGACGGCAGGAAAAACTGGCGTTTCCGGAGACTTCGACGTCTTCTGGAGTTGCGGCCATTCGCGCCACCTTGGGCGCGGACGCGCTGGCGCCGGGATCGCCCGCAGCCCAGACGCCTCAAGACGTTGTGGACGCCTACCGCCAGAGAATCGCCGACAACCCGAAGACTGTGATCGACGAGTTCGGCGTCAGCGCCACGCCGGAGGGGTACAGGGTCGGCGCGAACCTTGCTTCAAGCGTCAAGCGGGCAGGTCTCCAACCTGGAGATCTGGTAATCAGGGTTAACGGAGTTGCCGTTGGCGACGTCGAGAAGGATCGCTTGCTCTTCGAGGACGTCGCCGCATCCGGCCGCGCCCGCGTGGAGGTGATGCGCGACGACCGGCTGCTGATCCTCTCTTTCCCCCTCCGTTGAGAGTTGTGTGATGCGTTTGATCCAACTGCTTCGCGCGGCCTCCCTCGGCGCGCTTGCGCTCGGCCCGCCCGCAATGGCGCAGACCCCGCCTCCCGGCGCCGGCCAGAACGCGCAGTCGGGCTCCTATGTGATGAATTTTCGCGACACCGCCATCCGCGACGTCGCCGAGCAGGTATCGTCCATAACCGGCCGGACCCTCGTTCTCGACCCCGCCGTCACGGGGTCGGTGACGGTGATCGCGGCCGAGCCGCTGGGCATTGACGGGGTATGGGAGCTGTTTCAGTCCGCTCTGCGCGTCAACGGATTCGCCGCTGTCAAGTCAGGCGACGTCTGGCGGATCGTACCCCAGGCGACCGCGGTTCAGGGCGCCGCGATCGCTCGGAGCTTTTCGCGGTCGCAGGATCTCGTGACGCGGCTTATCCCGTTGCGCAACCTGCCTGCCGAATCCGCACAGCGTGTCCTTCGCCCTCTCGTCAACGCCTCCGGGAGCGTCGAGGCGCTTTCCAGCCCCAATTCGATCATTGTCACGGACTACGCCGACAATGTCGCGCGCATCGTTGAACTGACCCGCCAGATCGACGCCGGCCAGGGCTCGGAGATCGCGCTGATCACGCTCAAGGACGCATCGGCCAAAGACGTGGCGCCGGTTCTGGAAAGGCTGACAGGGTCCGGAGACGCCGCAACAGCGGGCGTCGCTCCCCGTCTTGCCGTCGATGAGCGCAGCAACACCATTCTGGTGCGAGGCGCACCCGAGGCGATCAACGAGATTCGCCGCCTCGCCTCCGCGCTCGACATTCCTGGCGGCGTCGCGCCCGTGACAAAGGTCCTGCGGCTCGCCAACAGCGACGCCGAGTTCGTGTCCGAAATACTGCGGGGACTGACAGGGGCGCCGAGTTCGCCCAGCAACCCTGTCGCCCGAAGCCTCGCGCCACCCCCGTCCGCTGGATCGGGCCTCGCGTCATCGCTTGGCATCGAGGGGCGGCCGCAAGTGCAGAACTCCTCCAACGATGCCCAGAGCGGGTCGAGCGCCTCGGCGGGTTATGTTTCCGGCGACGTAGCAATCCAGCCCGCCGTGGAGATCAACGCGATCGTCGTCCGGGCGCCTCCGGCGGCGCTTGCGGAAATCGAGGCGTTGGTTAAGGAGCTGGACGTAAGGCGGCCGCAGGTGCTGATCGAGGCGGCTATCGTCGAGATCCAGGGCGATGTGGCCGAAGCGCTCGGTGTCCAACTCGGCCTGGGTGACGGACCGCCCGAGGGCGCGGTCGCCTCTTCCTCGTTCTCCCTGGCGGGACCTTCGCTGCGAGCCATACTCTCCGCGCTTGGCGAACCTGTCGCCGTCGGCCTCGCCCCGGAGGGCCTGACGATTGGCGCGAGCGACGGCGATGGATTCAACATTCTCGTTCAGGCGCTGGCCCAATCGACCAAGGCCAACCTGCTGTCGACGCCCAGCCTGACGACGCTGGACAACCAGTCGGCCGAGATCGTCGTGGGCCAGAACGTCCCGTTTCGCACCGGGAGCTTCGCGACATCGGGCAATTCCCGTGACCCGTTCACCACGATCGAGCGGCAGGATGTAGGCATCACGCTCCAGGTGACACCCCGCCTCTATGAAGGCGATGTCGTGCGCCTTGAAGTCGCACAGGAAGTCTCGTCGCTGGTGAACTCGAATATCGCCGGCGCGGCGGACCTGATCACGAACCGGCGCAGCATTCAGACGACCGTCCTGGCGGACGATGGCGAAACCATCGTGTTGGGCGGTCTTATCACCGATGACCGGACCTCCGTCGATGGGCGTGTTCCCATCCTTGGCGACATTCCTTTCCTGGGCGCCTTGTTCGGCGCAGAGCGGCAAAGCCAGACCCGCCGCACATTGTTTGTGTTTCTTCGCCCGACGATCCTGCGCACGCCGGAGGACGCGGCCGCCGCCGCCAGGCGCAATTACGAGAGGCTTCGTGAACACGAAGCAAGCGTCGCGCCCCAAGGGATATTTCTGGCGCCGCCGCCCCCGAGACTGACGCCCGATCTCGACGGCGTTTATTGAGATAGAGCACCTTCCCTGCGGTCAGACGATTCAATCTGAACGCATTTGCCGTCTCAAGTTCCCGAGGCGCCCTTGATCTTGCCTGGCGAAGAGAGTTCGCCGTACCCGGGCGACGAATACGCGGGCGTCCCCGGTGACACCCACACATTCCGGCATCGTCCCGGGGCCGCAGACCGCCTCCGCCCTGGGACCGCCGATCGACTCACGCTTCGATTGCGTCGGCAAGCCTGCCGGCGGCTTCGCGCATGTAGATTGAATCTGATTTCGGCGCCCCAACAAAAATAGACAATACTTCTCACTGCAACACCCGGGGCTTATCCCGGCGACACCCAGCGATCTCCGGAAATTTCTGGATCGACCCCCCCGGGTTGAGCCAGACCGAGAAACCGCTCGGGCGGGAAGAATCCGGCAACCGACAGGGCAAATCGGTGGTGATCGCGAAGTCCTTTTACCTGTGAGCCGTGGTACGCCTGTTGACCGGTCCGGGCGCTAGGCGAATCCCAAACCTATCATGATATGCACTTGCGGGTGGTCGGCTCCCGCGTTTGACCTTGAACTCGCTCACCGTCTTCCCCACACTATCGGGATGACGTTTTCTAGGCGCCCCCGTCTTCGAAGATTAGCTGGCTGAGCCTTCGCTCGCCGCTTCTTCGGAGGCCTTGATGGATAGCGTGGGCTGCTGCCGGTTTCACGGACACCGAGTTTAGGTGTTTTAGTGTGATCGGAGGTGGACCATGGGACAGAGACGGACGTTCGGCCGCGAGTTCAAGCTTGAGGCTGTGAAGCTGGTTCGGGATCGGGGCGTGAGTGTCGCTCAGGCGTCCCGGGATCTGGGCGTGCATGCCAATGTGCTGCGCAAGTGGATCCGGGATTTCGAAGACGACCCGGCGCAGGCCTTCCCCGGCCAGGG
>JAWXBJ010000098.1:0-14337 GCA_034439955.1 Alphaproteobacteria bacterium | reverse complement strand
TCCTCGCCCTCGCCCAGGGGCGCCTCGCCCAGATCACCGCCGCCTCCGCCGCGATCGCCGAAATGAAGGCGCTGTGGGTATAATGAAGACAGCTCGCTTCAACTTGCCTCATTTGGTTCCCCAGCACATACTCCCGCGAAGCTTGGGGAGACAGAAATGTTCAAGGCGCTAACCTTCGGGATTGTGCTTATTGCGGCCCCTGCTCAGGCCGCTCCCTACGAGCTGCGCCCCGTCGCTGAGGAGGGACAAACCATTCGTTATGTCCAAGGCGTGGGCGTGCTTGAATCGCCTTTGGGGGACGTCATGGTCCGGATAGCTCCCCTCAAGCCAGCCTTCGACGGAAACGAACGCGCGGCCTTTGTTGTGATCGTATTCAACAATTCACAAACAGCTTTCGATCTCGATCCTAACTCAATTGCAGCGACGAGCAACGGACGCTCCTGGAGGCGGTTCTCTGCCGGCGAGTTGATCGGAGAAATCGAAAGGCGCGCCAATACGCAGAATGCTCTCAGCGCGTTCTTTTATGGATTTTCTTCAGGATTAGCGAACGGCCAAACCACGATCACGACAAACGGTACAATGATGTCCACTGGCTCGCTTAATTTTTCCAATGGAAGACTTCCGTATCAACAATTTAGCCAAGGCCAGTCGATAAGCACGATCATCGATCCGACTGCCCAGCTGCAGGCTCAAATGTCCCTCGATGCTCAGCAGCGGGCGGACAGGTCAGATACGGAATCGCGCCTACAAACCTCGCTGAACGCCGTCCAATCACTCGTCCTCCAGCGTACAACCGTTGATCCTGGGGCAATGGCCGGGGGAGAAGTGTACTTCGGAAACCCAATCTTTTCGCGTGGTCGGTCGAGCTTGAACATCGTCATCACGGTTCGGGGCGAGCCCCATATCTACAAGTTTGAGGGCTTGTCAGGCAGGCTTATGGGAACGCAAAGTACATCATCCGTCCCGGCTAACGTGGTAGATCTCGAACAGACACCCCCGCCTTCGACCGGCGCTACTTGCTCGCTGACATCGCAGACTTTTGCGGGCTCAAACAGCGCTTGCGGCTACACTTGCCCCGGCTCACCGACGCCGCTGACGATTCCGAGAAAGTCTACCTGCGCGCCTACCGTCGCTCACTAATTGACTCTCAGCAACAGGCTCGATTGCCGGCCCCGGCCGAGGCGCCTGTCCCGCGGGGCAAGGGGGGGCCAAGAAGAAGAGATAGGCGCGCAGCGTTGGGCGACGCGCCTGTCCCCCGGGCAAGGGGGGACCGCCGCGTAGCGGCGAGGGGGGTCAAGATCGGATCATGCCAACTTCAATCACCTCTGACCCCGATTGCCATCGCGGAATCACGGCGCCGGGCTGCTCGTATCATCCCCGTCCGGCTGCCAATCCTCGCCCCGGCCAAGGATGTCCTCGAAATTCCAGGGACAGACCGGCGGCGGATCGCCGACACGCTCATCCGGCTCGAACTCCCGTCCGAACAGTTTCACGGCGCCGGCGTAAAGCACATCCAGCGACGCCGACACGCGAACCCGCAGGCTCGGCGAAAGTTCGCGCTGGAGATCGAGCCGGAAATCGGTGATCTCGCGCCGCCAGTGCCGGACAGGTTCCCGCGCCGCCAGTGCCGGACAGGTTCCCGGGCCGCCGCAAATCGCAGTTTCAGGAAACGCAGCAGGATGTTGCGGACCATGCTTTCGCAGGCTCGCTCCTGTGAGCGCCCGATGTCCTCAATCTCCTCGGCGAGATTGTCCCAGTCCAGCGCGGCGCCGCGACCCGACTGCCCGCGCAGCAGAGCCGCCTGGCGCTGCGTCCAGGCAAAATAGTCAGCCTCGTAGAGCGATGCAGGCAACGTGTCCGGCATGATCCAGTGTCTCACAGGCGGCCATGACGATGCAATGATGCGAGCTTGATGCGATCAATCTGCAGCGGATTGGCCGGACGCCCTGAAAGGCAAGGCGGCCATCGGGCGCAAAGCATTCAGCGAAGTCATTCCCGGGCAAGCGAAGCGCGACCCGGGAATCTTCCTTTGCTCGCCACAATCGGATTTCTTGCGACGGAGAAAGATTCTCGGGTCGAGCCCGAGAATGACCCACACTCCTCCGCCTCAAAGGCGAAGGGCTACCGCCCAAGGCCGGGCGCCCTCATCCTGAGGATGAGGCTGGACGCCAGTCCAGCTTAGTGGACTCAAAGGACGAGGCGCCTGTCCCCCCGGAAAGGCAAGGCGGCCATCGGGCGCAAAAGCATTCAGTGAAGTCATTCCCGGGCAAGCGAAGCGCGACCCGGGAATCTTCCTTTGCTCGCCACAATCGGATTTCTTGCGACGGAGAAAGATTCTCGGGTCGAGCTCGAGAATGACCCACACTCCTCCGCCTCAAAGGCGACAGGCTACCGCCCAAGGCCGGGCGCCCTCATCCTGAGGACGAAGCTGGACGCCAGTCCAGCTTAGTGGACTCGAAGGACGAGGCGCCACGCTTGGAGCAGCGGTCGCGACTTTCCGCCCGTCACGCATCCGGCGGCGGAAACCTCTGGCCCGAGGCGTCGAACACCATCAGCCGGTCGCAATCGACGAAGGCGCTGCGGATCAGGCCCCGGGCGGGAAAAGCGGTTTCGGGACGGCCGGTCCCGCCCCTCGCCCGGCCCGGACCTTCGCCCGGCGACGCGCCAGACGCAGGACCAGAACCGGGACCTGAATCCCGGCCAGAACCGGGACCTGAATCAGAAATCGTGGCGAGCCACGCCTCGCCCGCGAAACTGAGGCGGAGATGGCTCAGCCTCCCACCCCTCTCCTCACCCTCGACCCGCACGACAAAGCGCGCGGCGTCGGCCGGGCCGCGCGCCAGCCGCACATCCTCCGGCCGGAAAGCCAGCGTGCAATCGCCCGCCAGCGGCAGGACAAGGGCGCCGGGCGGCTCGAAAGTCGACCGGTCGGAGAGGCGTCTTACAGGGCCGCGCGCGGTCGAAGCGAAGGTCAGGGCCAGCGTGTTGAGACACGGCATCGCCGTCGCGCGGGCGACGCCAAGGCTGGCCGGGCGGCCGAACACCTCCCCGACCGGCCCCGCCTGCAGGATGCGGCCATGCTCCAGCACGATTGTCCTTCCGCCCAGCGCCATCGCCTCCCCGGCGCTTGCCGCAGCCATCACCAGCACAGCGCCGGGCGCCAGCGTCCGCGCCATCCGGGGGAGGGCCGACAGCGCCGCCGGGTCGATGTCCGGTCCGAGTTCCTCCACAAGCGCCAGCCGGACCGCCGGTCGCCGCGCCAGCTCAACCGCCGCCCGCAGCGCCCATCGCTCTGCCGGTGACAATTCCCGCAGCCGTGCCGACGCCTTTGCCGAGAGGCCCGCCGCCGCGATCGCCGCCTCGCCGGCCGCATTGCCGACCCGCCGGCCGGATGTCGCGCCGCCCGTCCCGCCGACGATCCGGACGCAGCGCCGCCGGTCGCGCCGGTAGGGTTTCCCGTCGAGCAGCAACGCTCCGGTCGCCGGTCGGACCGCCGCCTCGATCACCCGCAGGAATTCCCGCCGTCCCGCCGCCGACAGGCCAAGCGCCGCCGTTTGGGTGTCCGCGCGGAATTCCGCCCGGACGTCCGCCAGGACCGCCTCCCGTCCCGCCGCATGTGACACCGCCCGCAGTTCCAGCATCCCAACTCCCCGCCGGCCGGCCGACATACGACACACTGTTACACCGGTGAAATTTTCGTGAGAACCCGACAGACATGCTGCCGACGTTCATTTAAACAGCATAGGACGGACACGCGTCGGAATTGCCGTCGAACTGGGAAGCCTCGGATGAACAAGAAACTGCTGTCCGGCGCCGTCGCCGCAGCGATCGTGATCGCGGGCGCCGTCGTCTTCGCCGCCCGTGGCGCCGGCGGAACGCGCGCCGGCGATTATGAGTTCGAGACTGCTTCCGTCGATCGTGGCGACGTCGCGCGAATTGTCTCCGCGTCCGGCGCCGTGCAGCCGCTCGACAAGGTCGATGTCGGCTCCGAGGTTTCCGGCAAGATCACCGAACTGTACGTCGACTTCAATTCGCCGGTAAAGCGAAACCAGGTCCTGGCGCAGATCGATCCGCAGACGTTCCGCACAGCGGTTGAATCAGCGCGCGGACGCCTGCTTCAGTCTCAAGCGGCAGTCGCAACCGCACGATCGGCGATCGAACGTTCGAAGGTAAGCGTGGAAATTGCCGAAAAGACCTACAACCGGCAGAAAGCCTTGTTTGCTGAACAGGCAATTTCACAGGCGGCATGGGAGCAGGCGGAGAGCGATTTCAAGTACGCCCAGCTCGATGTAAGAAACAATGAGGTGGCATTGCAGTCCGCGCAGGCGGGCCTTGAGCAGAGCAAGGCGGCGCTGCAGGAGGCGGAACTCAAGCTGGAGCGCACCAAGATACT
This sequence comes from Alphaproteobacteria bacterium, assembly GCA_034439955.1. Lineage (GTDB taxonomy): Bacteria > Pseudomonadota > Alphaproteobacteria > Caulobacterales > Hyphomonadaceae > UBA7672. Next base: position 9,944 of record JAWXBJ010000098.1, on the reverse strand, counting down.
CTCTCCGATCGACGGCGTCATCATCAACCGCGAAGTGAACATCGGTCAGACAGTGCAGTCCTCGATGAGCGTCGCCAAGTTCTTCACAATCGCGGCGGATCTCTCCAAGATACAGATCGAGACGGCGGTAGTTGAGTCGGACATCGGGGGGATCGACGTCGGCGACGCCGTCAGCTTCACGGTCGATGCGTTCGCCGGCGAGCGGTTCGGCGGCGTGGTGGAGCAAGTCCGGCCGCTCGGCGTCGAGCAGGCGAACGTCGTGACGTACACAGTCGTGGTGTCGGCACAGAATGCGACCGGCAAGCTGATGCCCGGCATGACGGCGAACGTCGAGATAACGGCCGACCGGGCGGCGGGCGTCCTGCGGGTGGCCAGTGACGTGACGCGCTTCGGTCCGCCGAAGGGAATGGAAGTCGGCGGCGAGGAAGACGGCGCCCCGGCCGGCAGTCAGGCCGGCGGTCAGGCTGGCGGTCCGACCGGCGGCGGGCGGGGCGGCGGTAACGGCGCCGGCGGTCCGGGCGGCGGTGGCGGCGGTCGCGGCGGCAATCCAACCGGCGAATGGCTGAAGCAGATGGGCATAGAGGAGGCCCGCGTCGCCAAGATCAACACCGAGATGCAGGGCGAGATGGAGCGCATGCGCGCCTCAATGCCCCAGCGGCCCCAGCAGGGTGGCGCCTCGGCCCTGGGCGGCGGCGGCTTTGGACCTCCCCCCGGCATGATGCAGCAGGCGCAGATGCAGGAATTCCGCCAGAAGATGCAGGCCTCGACCGACGCCGTCATGCGCCGCAATCTGAGCGAGGCGGAGTTCACCCAGTACAACAAGCTGCGAATCGAGCAGCAGGCGCAGAAACGGGCGACGGTCTATGTGCTCAACGCCGAGGGAGAACTTGAACGCAAGACCCTGGTGCTGGGGATTTCCGACGGCAGCTATGCCGAGGTGATCCGCGGGGCCGAGGAAGGCGACGCCTTCGTCGTCCGCGCCACCACCGACGACAAGCCCGACGCCAAATCGTGACGCTGGACCCCTCCCCGACGCCAGTCGCGCCGACGAGGCCGGCCGCGACGAGTTCGGCGGCAGCCAGTCCGGCGGCAACCAGTTCTGGCGCAACCCGCCCGATCGTCTCCTGCCGTGACCTCACCAAGGTCTACCAGATGGGCAATCAGGAGGTGCACGCTCTGCGCGGCGTCACGATGGACATCGAGGCCGGCGAGTTCGTGGCCATCATGGGACCGTCGGGATCCGGCAAATCCTCGCTGATGAACCTGATCGGGGCGCTCGACAGACCGACGGCCGGCGAGATGTGGATCCACGGGCGCGAGCTTTCGGCGATGAGCCGCGACGATCTTGCCGATCTCCGCAACGAGACGCTCGGATTCGTGTTTCAGCAGTTCAACCTGCTGAGCCGGCAGGATGCGCTGGTGAACGTGAAACTGCCGCTGCGCTATGCGCGCGGCGAGGCCGGCGACATAGACGCGCGCGCGAAGGCCGCCCTTGAAATGGTGGGGCTCGGCGACCGCATGGACCATCGGCCGATGCAGCTTTCCGGCGGCCAGCAACAGCGCGTCGCCATTGCGCGGGCGCTGGTCAACAATCCCCGCATCCTGCTGGCGGACGAACCGACCGGCGCGCTCGACACAAGGACGACCGCCGAAATCATGACGCTGCTGTCCGATCTCAACCGGCAGGGCATCACCATCGTCCTCGTGACACACGAAGCCGAGGTCGCGCAGTACGCCAGCCGGCAGGTGCATTTTCGCGACGGCCATATCGAGACCGATACAGCCAACCCGGCTCTCAGGGCCGGACCGGTCTGGATGGGGTCATCCAGGCCGTAAATCGTGCCCTGCACTTTGTTACAGCCGGGTTACAGCCGGCGATTTTCCGCCGCGACGGAACTTGATGAAAAACGGGTCCCGGCTTTGCGCTTCGCTTCGGCCGGGATGACAGCGGTGACGCTTGAAAAGGGGTTAGGCTCATGAGACTCGGCGTCGCGACGGCTTCGGCGGTCGAAGCACTGTTTTCCAATCCCATGCGCAGCCTGCTGACGATGCTGGGCATCATCATCGGCGTCGCCTCGGTGATGGTGATGATGTCGATCGGCGAAGGCGCCCGCGCCCAGATCGACGCCCAGATCGCCAGCGTCGGCACGAACATGCTGACGCTCAATCCCGGCGGAATCCAGCGCGGCGGACGCAATTATGGCGGGGGATCGGGCAAGCCTTTCAACGAGGCGGACGTGACGGCGGTCTCCGAAATGAGCTTCGTCGAAGCGGCGACAGGCACGCTCAACAGCTCGGTCACGGCGGTGTCGGAGGACGCCAACTGGGTCACCAACGTGCAGGGCGGCGGCGCAGCCTATTTCGAGGTCAACAACTGGGCGGTCGATGAGGGCCGACTGTTCAATGAGCAAGAGGCCCAGTCGGGATCGGCGGTCGTCGTCATCGGCAAGACGACCGCGACCAACCTCTTTCCGAGCGGCAACGCCGTCGGCCAGCGCATCCGGGTCAACAGCGTGCCGGTCGAGATCATCGGCGTGCTGGAATCGAAAGGACAGAGCGGCGGCATGGGCCAGGACCGCGACGACACGGTCGTCGGGCCGCTGTCGATGGTGCGCAACCGCATCGCGGGCGGCAGCCGCTCGGTCGCCCGCCACGTCTCGCGCATCCAGTTCGTCGTGCGTGACGGCTACGACATCCTGGAGGCGCAGGAGGAAGTCTCGGAAATGATGCGCGACCGCCGGAAGATCGACGCCGGCGAAGCCGACGATTTCACAATTTTTAACTTCGCCGACATGATAAAGCAGCGCGGCGCCGCCATGGACACGATGAGCATGCTTCTTGCTTTCACCGCGGCTGTCTCGCTGATCGTCGGAGGCGTAGGCGTCATGAACATCATGCTGGTCTCCGTCACCGAGCGCACACGGGAGATCGGCCTTCGCATGGCGATCGGCGCGCGCGGCGGCGACATCCTCATCCAGTTCCTGGTCGAGGCGGTGGCGCTCTGCACGCTGGGCGGCCTCATCGGCATGGCGCTTGGATGGATCGGCGCCTATGCCGCCTCCGAGTTCGGCGACTGGCCCATGTCCGTCAGTCCGGCAATCATCGGAACGGCCCTGGGGGCGGCGGCCTCGGTAGGGTTGATATTCGGCTTCTTCCCGGCCCGCCGCGCGGCCCAACTCGACCCCATTCAGGCATTGCGACATGATTAAGAACGCGGCGATTTCCCACCTCCTGCTGCGCGGCTCCGCCGCTGGCGCCCTGGCCGCGTCGCTGGGGGCGTGCGGGCACCTGCCGATCAAGCAGCCGGCGTTCGAGAGCATGGCCGTCCAGCGCGCCGGCCTTCCGGCCGACTGGACCCTGGCCCCGATGACCGGCGACACCAACGCCATGATCGCCGACTACAGCGTGTTCGGCGACGCCCAGCTGACCGCCTACATCCAGGAATCGCTGGAGAACAACCGCACGATCCGCGGCGCCCTTGAAAACGTCCGCCAGTCCGAGGCGCTGCTGAAACAGACACGCTCGGGCCTGTTCCCCTCCCTCAACGCCTCGGTCGGCGCCCGCACATCGGCGCCGGTGGACGATCTTGGCTCCAACTCGGACAATTATTCGTTCAACATCGTCGGCGCGTATTCGCCCGACATTCTCGGCGATCTGTCAGCCTCGATCCAGGCCTCCGTCGCGGGCCTGCGATCCACCGAGGCGACGTATGAACTGGCGCGACGGCAGCTCGCAGCCCAGGTCGCCCGCGCCTATTTCGCGGTGATCGAGCAGAAGCTCCAGCTCGAGCTCGACCGGCGCACGCTGGCGCGCGCACAGGACACCTATCGCATCACCGAGACGCGGTTCGAGGCCGGATCGGTCGCGCGCGACGAGCTGGTGCTTGGCGAATCGAGCCTCGCCACCAGCGAGGACAGCATCATCGCCTCCGAGGCCTCGGTCCGATCGGCGGTGCGGGCGCTGGAAATCCTGCTTGGCCGCTTTCCACAAAACAAGCTGACGGTCAGCGCCGGCCTGCCCCAGCCGCCGCCAACGCCGCCGCTCGCCCTGCCCGAACTCACCATCCGCTCGCGCCCGGACGTGGTGGCGGCCGAATACAACCTGATCCAGGTGTTCGCACAGAACCGCGTCGCGCGCCTTTCACGCTGGCCGCAGCTCAACGCCGACCTCGGGCTGGTGCTGGCCAACCAGACGATCAATTCAACCACCGACCTCTTCGACATTGACGGGCTCGCGCTCTCGATCGGGGTGTCGCTGGCGCAAACCATCTTCGACGGCGGCGCGATCTCGGGCCGCATCGAGTCTGCGGACGCCGCGCAGCGCCGGGCGCTCGAACAATATGGCCAGTCGATCATCGACGCGTATGGCGACGTCGTGAACGCGATCGACCAGTTCAACACCCTGCAATCGCGCTCGCGCAGCCTGCAGACGGCGTCCGACGCGGCGCGCGAGACGGTGCGGCTCGGCGAACTGCGCTACAATGAGGGCAGCCAGAACCTGCTGGACCTGATCTCGGTCCGCGACCGCGCCGATGGGCAGGAATCCCTGCTGATCTCCAACCGGCGCGCGCGCCTCGAACAATGGATCGCGCTGCACCAGTCGCTGGGCGGCGACCCGACGCAGGCCGTGCCGCTGGCGACGGCCGCCGACAGCGCCGAGGGCGCGGAGTAGACGCGGACGGCGAATTTCTCCTCCGACAAGCCGCCAGGGACGCTGGTTCTTGCAGGTGCGCTCAAGGTCGGAAGGCAGGAATTGACCCCCTGCCTCCCCTCTTCCCGCCTCCTTTCAGGGTGGGGAAGAGACATAGTCGATCAGGGCGTCGGCGACGGCGGCGCCAAGGGCGCGGGCGTCGGGCGCGGGAATCTGGTCCCAGAGTTCAACCGTCAGGCCGGGAGCTTTCAGGGCCTCCAGCGACCAGCCCTTGGATGTGCCGCCATTGATCGTGTGGGCGTAGCTCCACTCGGGCGGGGCGGCGAGCCGTTCGCGCAGGCGCTGTTCGAGAAAAGGGAGCAAGGCGATGTCGGGCGAGGCGGCGTCCAGCGGCGGGGCGTACATGATCGACTTGAAGGTGGAATGAAAGTCCAGAAACGCGACGGTGCGGCGGCCGGCCGTGTGCTGCACGATCCAGTCCGACAGCGCGCGCGTTTCCGGCTGGGTGAAGGCGCCCCAGTCGCGGTTGAGATCGACCCCGCCGCCATTGAGGCGCCAGTGGCCGCCATCGACGCCGTCCGGATTGGGCATGGGCGCAAGCAGGATCAAATGGGTCGCAAGGAAGGCGCGGGCGTCCGGATCGTCTCGCGCCAGCAGGCGGTCGACAAAACCGCGAAACGCCTCCTCGCCGGTGGTCTCGGGCGGATGCTGGCGGGTGAGCGCGACGATGACGTCTGGCGTCGTGCGGACGGCGGGGTTCTGCCCTTCCCTTCCTGCTGCTGCCGGGCCGCCGCCGACGAAGCCGATGAGGGGACGGCCGCTCAGAGAGGTCCCGTAGCGGGTTTCGGTGAAGCCGCGGGGTTGCACCGCCTGCCGCGTCCAGTCGAGGGCTGCGGCGGCGGACGAGATGGGCTGGCCGGCGACGAAGAGCGCCCCCTCCGGGAGATCGAGGGAGAGGGTCGCGCGCGATTTGCGTTCGTTGAGCGTGAGGCGGTGGGGGGCGAGCATGGTCCAGGTCCGGCCGTCCGGGCTGGTGAAGGGCGCATAGCGGTGTTCGTAGCCGGTGTAATCGAGGGTGACGGCGCGGGGACCGGCCGCGTCCGACACGATGCGGAAGGCGTACCACGGGCTGGGATTGATCCCCTCGGCGGCGGCAGGTTCGTGATCGACCGAGACGACGACGCCGCCATCGGGGGCGATGATGCAGTCGTGGATGCCGGCGGCGGCGAACGCGATGTCGAGGGCGAGGCCCGCGCCCGCGCAGATCGCGTCAGGACGTGGGCCTGGTTGCGACGTGGCGCAGGCGCCGAGCAGCACAAGGGCGGCGAGAAGACCGCCGCTCGGCGCCCGCCCGGCAGCGTCAGAATTCCTTGCGCAGGCTGACATAGAGGAGGCGTCCCGCGGCGCTGTGGATGTCGCCCAGATAGCCATAATTGGTGTCGGCGAGAGGCGGCGTCTCGTCGGTGAGATTGCGGGCGCCGAGGCGCAGGCGCGCCGGGCGGTCCGTCTCGCGACCGAAGGTGTACTGAACATAGACATTGTGCGTGGTCAGGCTGTCGATTCGCCAGATGGCGTTGTCGCTGGCGCGCCGGATGAAGGCGTCCTCGACGTCTCCCACATGACCGGCGAACCATCCGGCGCCGAGCGCCCCCCGGCGCCAGGTGAGCGAGGAGGTCCAGCGCAATTCGGGACGGCCGAACTGGCGGATCAGGCTCTCCGCGCCCTCGACGACGATGGCGGCGGCGATGCTTCCGGCGGCGCGCGCGTCGAGGATCGCCTGAGCTTCGGGAGACGGCTGCTGGTAGAAGGTCTCGAGCCATGCAGCGTTGAAGCGGACATCGAAATCGCCCAGCGGCGTATCGTCGATGGCGTAGGAGAGGCCAAGGTCGATCCCCTCCACCCGCCGCGGGAAGAGGTTGAGGTAATTGTCATTGACGAAGAGGATGTCGCCGGCAGGCGCAAGGCCCGTGCCGGCCGCGTCCGCCATGTCCTGGGCGTCAGGCGCGGCGCGCACCACGGCCGGATTGCTGGCCCCGATTGTGCGCAGGTAGTAGTCGTAGAGGATCTGGTTGTCGTCGCCGAATATGCCGACAATGTCGCGCTGGTCTATGCGCCAGGCGTCGAGGGTGAGACTGATCTCGCCATAGGCGCTCGGAAGGAAGGTGCTCTCTATCACCAGGCCGGCGGACAGGTTTTCCGAGCGCTCTGGCTCAAGAGCGAGGCTGCCCGCCCGGTTGCTGACGACCGACGCGGAGTAGGCGCCGCAGGTGTTGCCGGAAACCAGCGTCGGGCCGGCGCCGCCATTGCGGGCGTCGATCTCGCAGCGCGCCCAGTCGGTGCGGACGTTGGAGCGCTGGAGGCCGGTCTCGAAGAGCTGCTGGAGATTGGGGGCGCGGAAGCCCTCCGACCAGGAGGAGCGCAGGAGCAGGAAGTCGAACGGGCGCCAGGACAGCGCGGCCTTGGGCGCGGTGACGCCGCCGAAGCGGTCGAAGTCCTCGTGGCGGGCGGCGAGCTGGAGGTCGAGGGAGCGGACGAGCGGAATGTCCATTCCGGGCGAGACGAGCGGGATGGCCAGTTCGAGGAAGGCGGAGCGGACGGTGCGGGCGCCCTTGGTGTCGTTGGTGGCGCTCGATCCCATGACGTCGCTGGAGCGCACACCCGAGATCGGGTCGAGGAAGGCGATCGTGCCGTCAAGGCGCGGGTCGCGGTCGTCCCTGAAGGTCTCGCGGCGGAACTCGGCGCCGGCGGCAAGACCGATTTCGCCCGCCCAGAGGCGCAGGAGGTCGGGACGCGAGACGCGGATGTCGGCGAGGCCCAGCGTCGTGCGGTTGCGGCGGTAGACGTCGATCGAGATGGCGTCCAGGGCGGCGCGCGGGCTAGGCGCTGCGTCGCCGAGCGAGAACGCGCCCAGGGATCCGCCGCTGAACGGATTGTAGGCGTCCGGCGTCGCAAGGGCGAGCGACTGCTGGAAGAGGGTGTTGGAGACGGCGTTGCGGGTCGCGTCCTCGGTGTGGGCGTCGGAATAGAGGAGTGCGCCCTCCCAGTCATAGCCGGCGGCGTCGCCCCGGAGACCGGCCAGAAAGCGGGTGGAGAGGTTTTCGACCTCGATGCGGCGAAGGCCGGCATCCACGGGGCGGTAGCCGACCAGCGAAATGTCTAGACCGGCGGCCGGTGCGTTTGTAACGGCGTAGCGACTGGGCGAGCCGACAGGGCCGAACGGGTTCCAGAAATTGGTGCGGGGAATGACGATCGGGGCGGCGGCCAGTAGCGGGGCAGGCTCGCGAAAGCCCAGCGATTCGGCAAGATAGCCGCCCGCCTCGGTGAAGAGTTCGAGGCCGCCCGCGAACTCATGGCTGAAGGTGGTGTAGCCGTTGAAGCGGTCGACGCCATTCTGGACGGTGACGCCCTCGTTGACGTCGTAGCGCAGGACGGCGTCGCGGGTGGACGTATCGTCGATGCAGACGCCGCCGGAGAGCTGGGAGAGGCAGCCGGGCAGCGTGTTCGGCTGGATGTGGAACTGGCCGGCGGCGTTGGTGACGGCGACGCCGCCGACCGTGATGTTTCCGGGCGTCACCCGGTCGAAGCCGCCCCAGGGCGAGGTGATGGAGGTGTTGTCGAACTGGCTCTGACCGGCCCAGTCGGCCGGCAGGAGGCGGCGGAGGTCGGCGGTGCGGGAGAAGTCGCGCTCGCTGGCGAAGATGGGATCGCGGCCCCACCAGGACCCGAAGATGGAAAGATTGGTGCGGTCCTCGTCGGCGTTTATGCCGAATTCGAAGGCGGCCGAGGCTTCTGCGGCGTCGATCCCCTCCTCCTGGCCCAGCATGAGTTCGGCGGTGAAGCCCTCGAAACCGGATTTGAGCCTGGTGTCGACCACGCCGGCGACCGCGTCCGCGCCATAGATCGCCGAGGCGCCGTCCAGCAGCACCTCGACGCGGCCGACGCCCATGACCGGGATGGCGTTGGTGTTGACGCTGACGACCGGCACGAGGTTTTCGGCCTGTGTGCCCGGGTGGTTGACCATGCGGCGGCCATTGAGAAGGACGAGGGTGTTGCCGGTTCCCAGCGCCCTCAAGTTGATCGAGGCGGTATCGCCGCGCGCGTCGTTGACGCCGCCTATGGTGCGGGTCGTGTTGAAGGCGACGTCGCCCAGTTGGGGGATGGCGCGAAAAAGATCGTCCCCGGAGGCGGCGGCGATGGCGTCGATCTCGTCGGGGCCGATGACGGTGACAGGGAGAGCGTCGGTCGCCTCCGCGCCCGCGATCCGCGAGCCGACCACCACGACCACGTCGGGGACGGACGCCGGCTGCTGGGCGATGGCGACGCCGCTCCCGGCGGTCAGGGCGGCCGAGGCCAGCAGGGCGAGCGAGACGGAAAGCGAAGCGGGCCTGGTCATGCGTCTGCGGGATTCCCGAGCCCGCCTGGTGGACATGGACGGGTCGCCGAGGAACTTTGCCGGGCGTGACCCGAAGTCAACGCGTAACCGGGGGACAGCATCGTGGAATGCGGCAATGCGTCAATTCGGCAACACGGGCGCCCGCCTGTCCGCAGGGTTATCGCATGTGGCAGCGGAGGTGTTGTCGGGTTTGACCCGAGAATACTTCTTGGTCGCAAAAATAAGATTGTGGCGGGCCCAGTTGTGGAAAGCAGTGGAAGATTCCCGGGTCGCGCTTCGCTTGCCCGGGGATGACATCGCCGACTTTCGCTTGCCCGGGAATGACTTCACGGAATGCTTCGCGCCCACAGGCGACAGCCCTGCATCGTCGGCCTGCCCTCCAGCGACAGGCGAGCGCGGGATCACGCCTAATTGAAGCATTGTTCTCAAGGAGTTGACGCAACGGCGTTGACCCGTTCCCAGCGTGCAGCGCCTATGGTGCGGCAGAACTGAACCGCCGACATTGATGGTGATCCAGTTTCGACAGGCGGTCGTCGGCAGGCTTTTGTCGGCAGGCGCGTGAGCGGACGCCTGCGGGCGCAGGCTCGCCGGAACGTGATTGACCTGCGCCGATTCGACCGGGCGACCAGAGACGGATTGTGCAGTGCAATACGTTTCACGACCATCCCGCACCGCACGGGCGAGATGGGCGGCGTCGCGATGCGGTTTAGGTTGAGTTCTGGAGTTCTGCCCATGGTGCTGGCCAAGCCAAAGCTCGTCGCCCTCGCGATCGGCGTCGCCGTGCTGGCGGCAGGCGGAGTCGCCTTCACGGCCATGCAGAAGCCCGAGGACGCCGCATCGGCGTCGCCGGCAGCAAGCCGGGGCGGCGCAAGCGCCGGGGGAGCCGGGGCGCCGCGCGGAC
>JAWXBJ010000097.1:0-7849 GCA_034439955.1 Alphaproteobacteria bacterium | reverse complement strand
TATTGGCAGAGGCCTGGCGATTCGTATTTTGAAAGATGCCGGATTTTCGGTCGACGATTTCCTTCGACTAAAATGAGGACATGTTCATGAGCCTGCCACACTCTTGCGCCGCAAGCGATCGGCCGCGACCGAACGGCTGCTCGAGCTCCGGAAACGCACAGCCAGCCTTTGGCACCATCCCGCTCGATCTGACAACCGACCGGTTACGCCAGCAAAGGCGAAAGCGAACCCCACATGTGCCTCGTTGATATGTCGATCCGGTCAAGCCCGGGACTGGACTGGTTATCTCGTGTCCTCGTGACTCGGCTGAAGGATTGCTGAGCGGGATTCACTCGCCCTCAGGACTCAGCGCTTTTCCCGTAAGTCTCAAATCCAGCGATTCGCGGATCGCCTTATAGAGTTCCTCTACTGCCGCCTCCTTGGTGAGCAGAATCGAGGCGCCGGCGTTCCTCATCGCCACCTCGTTCTCACCCCCGGTTTGCACCGACAAGCCGATGACGATGACGCCCGGAAAGCGGGACGTGATCTGAGACGTCGCTTTGATTCCATTCATCTTGGGCATGTTGATATCCATCACGACGATGGTCGGCTGCAACCGTTCGACCTGCGCCACCGCCTCTTCCCCGTTACCGGCCTCGCCCACCACCTCCACGTCGGGGTAGGATTCCAACACCGCCCGCAAGCCCTGCCGCACCATGGCGTGGTCATCCACCAGCAGGACGCGAATCTTCGCGTCCTGTTGGTGAAGTTTTGAGTGCTGAGTTATGAGTTCTGAGTTACTCGGAAGTGCTGACTTATCGGACAACCTAGCACTCAGAACTTTCGACTCAGGACCGTTGGCGATTTTGAGCGGCAGCAGGAGCGTTGCCGTCGTTCCTGCGGCGGGAGAAGATTTCAGGTCAAACTGCCCGCCCAACGCCTGCATCCGTTCACGGACGCTGAGCAGGCCGAATTGGGAGGTCATGGAAGGGGCACTCGCAGAAGACGCAGCAAGATCGAAGCCGGCGCCTTCGTCGCGCACTTCGATGCAAAGATCCAGGTGGCTTTCAAAGAGACGAACCGTGACCTCTTTGGATTCGGCATGTTTCAACACGTTCATCAGCAACTCGCGGACCGACTGGAACAGGAGCACCGCGCAATCGTCAGGGAGGGAGGGATAGGCGACTGTCCCGATATCAACCGTCACCGTCAAGCCATGACGCTTCATCTGTTCCCCGAGCCACGTGAGGCCCGCCGAAAGGCCATGTTCCTGCAACACCGGCGGGCTCAGTTCTGTCATCAGCGTACGGCTGTACTCCAGGGCCTTGTCCAGCACCTCTTCGGTCTCTTTCACAATCTGGCTGGCTTTCGGCGACAGATCGATCTGTTGCACACGTCCAAGGTTGAGGCAACAGATCACGAGCCATTGCGCCAGGTTATCGTGCAACTCGTTGGCCAGCCGCTTGCGCTCCCGCTGCTCGGCGAGATTCAGTTCCGTGGCCAGTAAACGAAGGCGTTCCTGAGCCTGCAGCAGTTCGCGCGTGCGTTCCTCAACCAGCTGCTCCAATTGGCTGTATATCGATCGCAGCCGTTCCTCGCTCTGAAGCAGAGCCGTTTGGGTTTCCCGCAATTCTGTGATTTCCGTATTGGTGCCAAACCATCGAGTGACCTTGCCCTCCGCGTCACGAATGGGCATAGCGCGCGACAGAAACCACCGGTAGATCCCATCTTTGTCTCGCAAGGGAAACGTATCCTGCCACGGCTCTCCCGTCGCATGCGATCTCCGCCAGCTTGTCAAGACGTGGTCAAGATGATCGGGGTGATGAATTTTCTCCCATCCCCAGCCCTGCATGTCCTCAAAGGTTGTGCCTGAATATTCGTACCAGCGCCGGTTGTACCAAAAGATCCAGCCGGTGGCGTCCGCCATCCACGCAAACTGCGACATATTGTCAGCCAACGTGCGAAAGCGCGCTTCGCTCTCGCGCAGCGCCTCTTCGGCGATCTTACGGTCGGTAATGTTGCGCGCCACCTCCGAAACTCCGACGATCCTTCCCTCTGCATCTTTGATGGCGGATATTGTCACGGAAACATTGACGAGACTGCCATCCTTCTGCACCCGCACCGTCTCGAAGTGCATGCTTTCGCCGCGCTCGATGTGGGCGAAAATGACGTCTTCCTCCCCCATGCGCTCCGGCGGAATCATCCGCCTAATCGATTGCCCAACCATCTCAGAAACGGAGTAGCCGAAGAGTGTTTCCGCACCGCGATTCCAGCTGGTGACGATTCCCCGCAAGTCTTTTCCGACGATGGCGTCATCCGACGATTCCACGATCCCGGCGAGTCTTGACGACAATGCCTGCGCCTGTTTTCGTTCGGTGATGTCCTCGATGGCCAAGAGAATATGTTCTGTCTCGTGCAGGGGGGGTTCGATGCGCCGGGCATTGAGCAGCATGGAGCGGAAGCCCAGATGATCGAATTCGTGCTCGACGAGAAAATCTTCGACGGTGGTACGCTGCGGCAGGATTTCATCGAATAGCATGCGCAGGGATGGAACGTCCCACTGGCGGTTGTTTACTTCGTAGATGAACCGACCGACGGTCTCGGCCGGCGCGCAGTTGAAGTGACGGTAGAAGGCGCGATTGGCGCGTTCGATGTGCAACTGATGGTCGAGCACGATCAGCGGCTCGCGCACCGTCTCGACCGTGTTCTCGGAGAAATCACGCGCCACGGCAGCGGCCTGCTCGCTGCGCTTGAGCGCGTCGATGTCCATCAGCACCAACACCGCGCCGTCTATCTTGTTATCGAGTGTCAGGTATGGTCGTACGCGAAGGGAATGCCAGCGGCCACCTTTGTCGCGCACCTGACGCTCCTGCTCGCGCACGTCGGCGATGACTTCGGCGCTAAGGGCTTCTAGATCAAACGGCGATTCCGCGCCGTCGGTCAAGACGAGTCCATGCCGGATGTGGCCGATCGGCCGCCCGACGTCGGCTGCCAGCAAATCAAACTGCTTTTCCGCCTGCGGACTGAACCGCCGAATGGTCAAGTCGCGCCCCAGCAGCACGACGGCGAGCTTGATCGAGGATTGGAGGTTGACCAGGTCGTTGTTGAGACGGTGAAGATCGGCATTCCGATTCAACATCTCTTCGTTGACGGTGGTCAGCTCTTCGTTGGCCGACTCCAGCTCTTCCTTGGACGTTTCGAGTTCCTCGTTGATGCTCTGCAATTCTTCGTTGGCGGACTGGACTTCCTCGTTGGACGTCTGGAGTTCTTCGTTGGCCGCTTCGTGCTCCTCCTGCAGGGTTTGGAGGTACTCGCGGGTTTCAGAGAGATCGGCTTCGAGTTCGGCGATCCGGCGCAATTCCTGTTGTGCGTTCAATCGCGGCGCGGCCGGCTGCCGGCGCAGCGGCGAGAGGGCGGCTGCGCGGCCGGTCTCATCCGCTTCTTCGAATACCACCAAAAAACAGCGCTCCCGCAAGTTTTTCAGCGGAATCACTGCCACATGAATTGTCCGGGTCATGCCGTCGCGTGTGACCCGCACGTTCTCCGCGCGCACGGTCTTATTCCCCTGTTTGGCCTTGTTGATGGCGGCACGTAGCGGCAGCATCAGCCCTTCGCGCGCCATCTTCAGCACGTCGAAGCTCGCCTTGCCCGCCGGCGGTTCCAAGTAGGCCCCCGTCGGCCCGCGGAACTGCAGTACTTGCAGGGCGTCGTTGATCAACACCCCCGGCGGAGCGAACTGGCTGACGGCGATACGGTCGGCCTCGCGCTGCGCGTTGAGTTCACTGCGGAAATTGTCCGGCGGTTCCACTCCATCCGGCAGGCCCATCTTCCCGATGGGAAGAGGCCGCAGCGGTTCCCGTACGGCTCGCTTGGCCTGCTCTTTCCTGACCGGCATAAGAAACCCCGGGGTCGGCGCGGGCTTCTTGAAAAAGATCTTATGCTTCCGGTCCACCGGCTCGAAGAGGTTCGTGAACCCGCCGACGGATTCCGAGGCGCCCAACAGCAGGTATCCGTAGGGTTTGAGCGCATAATGGAACGTGGGCATTGCCTTCTGCTGCAAGCTCGGATCCAGATAGATGAGGAGATTTCGGCAACTGATGAGATCCATGCGTGAGAAGGGCGGATCGGCGATGAGGTTCTGCCGCGCGAACACAACCATTTCTCGTAGCGCTTTGCCGACACGGTAGCCGCCGTCCTCCTCGACGAAAAACTGCCGCAGGCGCTCGGGCGAGATGTCCTGCGCGAGCGTCTTCGCATACAAGCCATGCCGGGCCTTCTCGAGGAGCTTCTCGTTGATGTCGGTGGCGAAAATCTGGATTTTTTTCGCCTGCGGCGCCTTCCGCGCCGCTTCCACGAACGACATGGCGAGGGAATAGGCCTCTTGGCCGGTAGAGCAGCCGAGCACCCAGCAACGGACCGGATCGCCCCCGCGCTGCGCCAGGAGCTTGGGCAGGATATCGCGCTGGAGCACATCGAACGCCTCGGGGTTGCGAAAGAAACTCGTGACGCTGATGAGCACGTCGGAGAAGAGCGAGTCGAGTTCCTCGGTATTGCCCCGGAGAAAGCGCTCGTAGCCCTTCAGCGTGTCCTGCTTGGAGAGAACGATGCGCCGGGCGATGCGCCGCTGGATGGTGCTGGATCTGTAGAGCGAAAAGTCGACGCCGCTATGGTTACGTAGGAGCAGCATGATTTTTTTGTAGCCGGCCTCCACGCCGTTCGACGGGTCCTTCTTTTCCTGCTCGGCCTCGTCGCGCGCCTGCCGTCCACCCGTCAGCGGGGTTCCGCGTCCTCCTGAGGGCAGCGGCTGATCGTCATCCTGATGCGCGATCGCGTGCTCATAATCCTTCTCCGCGCGCATCGACAGTTCGAGCAGGCGCCCGGCGACGTATGGATGCTTGCTGATGTGGACCAGCTCTTTGGCGATGTCCGCGGGCGAAAGAACCAGATCGACGCAGCCGGCGGCCACGGCGCTGCGAGGCATCGAGTCGTACTTGGCCGAGTCGTCCTGCGCGAAGGTGAACCCGCCCTCGGCCTTGATCGTCTCCAGCCCCAGCGTGCCGTCGCTGGCCGTGCCGGACAGCACGATGCCGATGGCCTGCTCGCGCTGGTCTTGCCCCAGCGATTCAAAAAACATATCGATCGGCCGATGCGGCGTGCGCGTCCTCTCACGCCGCTCGAGCTTCAACAGGCCCTTCACGATGCTCAAATTCGTATCGCGCGGAATGATGTAGACGTGATTAGGCTGGGGCGGCTGATTGTGCGTGACTTCGTTCACCGGCATCCGCGTGGCGCGTGAAAGAATCTGCGCGAGCGCGCTCTCATGGTCCGGATCGAGATGCTGCACCAGCACGAACGCCATGCCGGTATCCAGCGGCAAATGCTTGAGCAACTGCGTAAAGGCCTCCAGCCCTCCGGCGGACGCGCCAATCCCTACAATCAGCAGGCGATTACTGCGATCGTCCGGCCGGTCCTTCTCCTCCGGTTCGACCGGCGGATGAGCGGGGCGGACCGCAACGGTCTGGCGTCGCTTCGTTGTACGAGCAGCGGATGGTGTGCGGCGCGATGGCATAATTGATGACGGGGAAATGAAAAGCGATTTTAGCTCTGCCGCGAGGGGAAAACAATCACTTCTCGTCGCCTCTTGTTCAGGCCGCTTCCTCCGAAAGTCACAGCCTGCCCTCAGTGTTTCAGCGGACGCTACGATACAACAGTGTCAGATCCTGTCCTCCTGGGACAATCCCTAGTTTTTGCGAATCGAATGGGGACTAGGGAATATCAGAGTACTTGCCACCAACCACATGCGATACACAAGAGACACCGTGATGGCCTTTCACGTCCGCGCGAAAGGCCGATGGGAGAGGGAACCATTCGACAAAGAGAGGGCCCTGTATGAAGATTGCTCAGATTGCACCTCTGTGGAACAACGTGCCTTCTCGTGTCCCCTCGAACAGTGAGCGTGCGCTGTCGTACCTCACTGACGAACTCGTCCGCCGGGGCCACGAGGTCACGCTGTTTGCCGGCGCCGATTCACGCACCAGCGCTACGATTGAAGTCCTGTGTTCGACGCCACTGGATCGAACGCCGGACAATTGGAGTCGGGCTGGTGCGGCGATCTTGGCCGTTGAACAGGTCTTCGGACCGCGCGCGGATGAATTCGACCTCATTCACTCGCACTTTGGGATCGATGGCTTTCCAATGGCCCAGCGCTGTCTAACCCCGACGCTGACGACGATTCAGGACCGGCTCGATTTGCCGGAGTATGTTCCGGTGTTCGAACAATTTCGGGACCTCCCACTTGTTTCAACCTCTGATGCACAGCGGGCGCCTCTGGCCTGGGCGTCTTGGCAGCAGACCATCTACCCGGGGGTGCCGTCTGAGCTCTATCGCTTCAATCCGCGACCCGGAAAATATCTGGCCTTTATCGGCAGCCTGTCCATGGAAGAGGGGTTAGGGATGGCGATTGAAATCGCAAGACGAGCACACCTCCCGCTTCGCGTCGCTTCCCGGCAAGACAGCATCGACGGGCTGTCTCGCTCGATACCGAGCAAGTTGCTGGTCGCCGGCAATGGTGTCGAATGGCTGAGAGAACTCACTGAGCCGGCGAAAATCAGTTTCTTGGGAGGAGCCTTGGCTCTTGTCTGCACTCAGGGCGGGCCAGATGCCTCCGGGCTCTGTGTCGCGGAAGCCTTGGCCTGCGGCACACCGGTTGTGGCGTTTCACGGTGGACCGGCGACGGAGATGATCTACGATTACGTCACAGGATTCGCCTGTGACAGTCTCGATGAGATTGTCCACGTGCTGCCCTTGGTGAAAGACCTCGATCGAAGAGCATGCCGGAATGTCTTTGAGAAACGATTCAGCGTGGAGAGGATGACGGATCAGTATGTGCATCTATATGAGCGCCTGATCTCCTCCGCCACATCGCCTCGACGGTTCAGCGCATCGATCCCCCAGGCGGTCCAGACCGACCGGCGCCCGATGGCGGTCACAACCTGAAGAATCTTGAGACCTGGAGGCGATCGCGCCTCAAGGCATCGCGCATTCAAGGATCGGGGGAAGACGTGAACAAGTCATCCATGAACTTGCGCTTCGTCGGATCGCGCCAATCTTGGCAGACCCAGCCAGTATCTCCCATCGGCAGATCGGGTTAACGGATGACCCCAATCCGGCTCATATTATCCACCTCCAAGAAAATCTGACCCCAAGAAAAATCTCCACAGCGGGACACGAGGGTATCCAGGTCGCACTCAATGGCAGACTCGATTACGCTGACGATCCGCCGCCGATCTCTTCCTGATGAGCCTCTACTCGCGGATGCCCGAGCCTCTCTTCAGCCTTCTGTTGATCAAAACCCAGATGCGGCACGCATCTCGGGCAATACGTGTGGGTCAGATAGTACGCATCATGTGGAATGCGGTAGAGCCGCAGGAAGGATTCAAACGACATCCATTGCTCCAGGCCGTTGCTGGTGGACCGCTCACCGGTCTGTTGATCGTCCCTTACTTGATCGCATACGCAACAAATCGGGATAAACAGGACCTTTTCGACGATGTTCATATCTAACCTCCCTTTCTACCTCTCGGCAATCGATTGAAATTTCCCCACTCAGGCTCGCCACCTGCCCACTATTTTTTCAGCATTCCATCACCATTCCACCACCAATCCCACTAGGAAAACCCCTAGGCCTATCGGATACGGGAACGGCTGTGGTATACAGTGCCGTGGCTTCGCAACCCATCACTGAGGGAAAATATGATGCCCGATTCCTCCTCCGGTCCAAAATTCGTTTTACAGGCACGAATCAAAGAATTCGCCATTCCACCGATCACCGACGGGTTGGTCATTGGGAGGGAGGCCTCGATCGGTACCG
>JAWXBJ010000096.1:0-11626 GCA_034439955.1 Alphaproteobacteria bacterium | reverse complement strand
GTGATGACAAAGCGTTCCCGTCGCATTGCAAACCTCCCAAAAGGAAGTTTGAATCAGCGTTCGGGCAGCCTGTGAATCCCTAATGTCCACAGGGCCTAAATCACCTGTCCCGCCGCCCAGCCGGACGACCACGCCCACTGGAAATTATAGCCGCCGAGCCAGCCGGTCACGTCCACGCATTCGCCGATGAAATAGAGTCCGTCGACTTTCCTGGACTCCATCGTCCGGGATGAGATCTCGTCCGTGTCGATTCCACCCAATGTCACTTCCGCGGTTCTCCAGCCTTCCGTGCTGTCTGGCTCCACAAGCCAGGCATGAACCTCTTTCGAAACGCGTTTCAGCTTGTCATCGGAAAGGTCCGCGAGGCAAGCCTCGCCGAACGTGCGCGACGCGATCTGCGCCGCGAGGCGCTTGGGCAAGAGAGCTGACAGCGCGACAGGCAAGCTGAGTTTCGGACGCTCCCGGCGCGCCAGTCGCAGTTCTGCAAACGCGTCCCTGTCGTGCGCGAGATCGATCAGGAGCGCATCGCCTTCGCGCCAGAACGATGAAATCTGCAGGATGGCGGGACCCGACAGCCTGCGATGGGTGAACAGCATGCCCTCCTCGAAGCGTGCGCCGCCGCATCTGATCGATGCGGATACGGACACTCCGGCCAGCTCGGCGATGGGAGCGAGCCTTGGCGGCTCGAATGTGAACGGAACGAGCGCGGCTCGGGGCGCGATGACCTTCAGGCCAAAGCGCTGCGCGATGTCATAGGCATAGCCGCTCGCGCCCATTTTGGGTATCGACTTGCCGCCTGTCGCGATCGCCAGGGCCGCGCATCTGAAGGTTCCGGCCGGGGAATGCACGGCGAAACCCTCAGACGTTCGGTCGATCGCACCAGGCTCAACGTCGAGATGAAGGGATCCGCCTGCTTCCCGCAATTCGGCGAGCAGCATGTCGATGATCTGGGTCGCCGACCCGTCGCAGAACAGCTGGCCCAGTTTCTTCTCGTGATAGGAAATTCCCCGTGCGGCGACCCGTGCGACGAAGTCGTGCTGCGTGTAGCGCTTTAGCGCAGAGACCGGAAAATGCGGATTCCTCGACAGAAAATACTCCGGACCGCAGTTGAGATTGGTGAAGTTGCAGCGGCCTCCGCCCGATATGCGTATTTTCTCCGCCGGCTTCGACGCGTGGTCGATCACCTGAACGGAGCGGCCGCGCCGTCCGGCCTCGATGGCGCAGATGAGACCTGCAGCCCCGGCGCCAATGACGAGGACATCGCTCTGGCGCGTCATCGGACATATCCTTCCGATTTTGCGCTAGACGGCATCGGCGAGGGGCGTCAACCCGCGACCGCAGGGATTTGGCGCCCGCCCATGCCGGATCTGCGCCGACCGAAGGTTGCTCTGGCCAATGACGCCCTCCTGCGTCTACACTTGGACGTTCAGGGAGACGGCGGGTGAGCGGGACACGGGCCAGGCTGCAGGTGCGCGATCACGTCAGGCTGGCGCAGCTTGGGTCGTTTCTGACGGTCAGCAGCTATACAGTGTGCTTCCCCAAGCTCGACGGCCAGCTCAGCGAGCCGACCAAACGTGTCGATGTCTACCGCCGCGACGCCGTTGCAGGCCTGCTGCACAGGGTGCGCAATGACGGGGTGCATGACCTGTTCTTCGTGCGCCAGTTCCGTTTCTCGACCACCATCGACGCGGATTCAGGCCAGCCGGATCTCTCCCGGGACGGCATGATCGTCGAGCTGATGGCGGGCATGAAAAAACCGGCGGAGCCTTGGGTCGAAGCCTTCAGGCGCGAAACCCGGGAGGAAACCGGCTACGAGTTGGCGGATGAAGAGTTCATCACCTCCTTCTATCCTTCGCCGGGCGCATGCTCGGAACAGATCCACCTGTTTTACGGTCGTGTTGCGGTCGCCCCGGGCGAGGTAGACGCCCGCGTGGGATGGGGCGCTGACGCTGATGAGGAAACAGAACGGCTGGTCATGTCTCCGCGCGAATTTCTCGCCCAGGTCGAGTCCGGCGAGATCAGGGACGCCAAATGCCTCGCCGCTGCCGAATGGATGCGGCGAGACGCCAACCGGGGGCGGTTCGGGCTATAGTCGGCTTGCGTCTGCGGGGGATTGGGATGAGCGGCATACCGGATACCTTTAGCGGCGCCTGCCTCATCTTCGGCGAGAAGACGGGACAATTCGCGGATGCTTTCGCGGCCGTCGTCGCGCCCGAATTGCGGGAGCGATGTGCCCTTGCCGCAGACGCCCCTCCCCTCGATGCGCTCCTCAATTGGTACAATCCGTCCGACCTTGAAGCCATTAAAAAGGACGACACGGGCAAGTTGCTGCGCCTGCTGGTCACGGCGCCTTTGATGGTTGTCGATCATGATCTCCGCTCGCGCGAATTCGACTATCTGCTAGGCGTCCGCGAGGCGATTGCCAGCGGTTTCACCCTTGCAGTGACGCAAACGCCGGAGGCCGGATGGGCGATTGTCGGTTGCCGTCCGAAATTCATCGACCTCTATTCGGAGGGCGCGGCCGCGCGTGTCCAGCGCGCGCTGCGAGGCCTGAAGGATCCCCGTCAGCGAGAATATACCAGCGATTTTCGCCGCGCAGGCGTCGTCACGGTGGCCCCGACCAATCAGCGCGCCGTGCGCGCGGATGACGATCCAAAGGCCTATGTCGTCAAGCCCGCCGGGGGAGGGGACAAGCTCCCGACGAGCCTTGGAATCAAATGCGGCGATATCGCCGGGATCAACGACGTGGCGATCTGGGTTAACTCCGAAAACAACCGCATGCAGATGGCGCGAGTCACCGACAAGTCGATCTCCGCGAAGATTCGCCTGCGCGGCTCGAATTCGCTCGGCTTGCGCGGCGAGGAGACCGACGACGCCATCGCCGTGTCGCTCGCCCGCGCCATGGGCGTCCGTCCGACGCTCAGGATTGGCGATGTTCTGATTACGGAAACACCGAGGGGCACGCCTCTCCGGCGCGAAAACAACGTTGTGGCAGTAGCCCATGTCGCGGCGGTGGTCCCGCGCGCCGACGGAGACGGGTTCGAGTCAGGCGGAAAGATCGACGCTTGCGTCACGAATGTCCTTGATGAAGTCGAAAGATTCATCGCCAGGCGCCCGAAAGACAAGAATCTGTTAAACAACAAGACGATCGTCTTCCCTCTTTTCGGGGCCGGAGACGGGGGACTGGCGCCGGAAATCGCCGCCTCGCAGATCGTCGGCCATCTTGTCGACTATGTTCGCGATCGTTCCAAAAAAAAGGGTCGTCCGGGCCAACTCAAAAGGATCTATCTGCTGGCCTTCGACGCGCGCGCCAAGATGGCCGTAGAGAGTGCGCTCAAGGCCCATGGCTGCGAGCCCGACCCGTCGCCTGACCTGTCGCCCGACGGTGGAGGCGGCGGAACATGAACCTGTTGGGATGGCTGCCGGCTTCGATTAAGTCTCGATTGAGAGGCGGGGCGGTCGCCATCCGCGAAGCCTGTCGCAGGGCGTGGATCGAACGCAACTCAGGCTGGCGCGCCATTGCTCCCGCCTGGCCCGCCGCGTTCGGCGCCATTGCAGCCATTGTCGCCCTTTGCGTGACGCAGCAGGGTCTCGAAGCGCTCCTGGTCACCGTCACGCTCGAAGGCGCCGAGACGAATACGGGAGCATCGTTCGAAACACTGCTCCGATACTGGATTTTCCTGGGCGCCCTGGTCGTTTTCTGCGTCGGCGTCATCGCCTCGTCTCTCTTCGTGATGGCCGTCGAGCGGAGCGAGGCGGCTCTGGAGGACGACAGCGCGACGGCCGAGGTTCGGCTCACCCTCGATGAGGATCCCATCCACGCCAGCGTCGAATTGCGAACCCGAACGGCTTTCATCATCGGCCTGGCGACGCCCTTCGCCCTGCTGATGTTCTTGACTGCTCCGCTTGACTTTGGAGTCAACACCGATGGCGTGGTGTTCGGCATAATTCGCTGGGCGATGGCGGTGTCCGCCGCCCTGGCGGTTTACTGGCTTTGCAAGCTTCTCGAATGGCCGACGGTCAGCGCCCAGCGGCGCCTCCGTGACGGCTATCGGCGTTTCGACCCGAAGCTGGTCGATCCCTATGCCGACAGACCGAACCTTTTCCAGGCATTCGGCCGCTTCGCCGGCGCCGTCGCGATCACGTCGCGCTACAAGGCGGCGACTTTTTTCAACTGGATGTTCAAGGCGCCGCACCGGCACGGGATAGCCCTGTTGGCGGCCTTTGTCGTTTTCGCCGTCTCGCGGGACGAAGCGCTCAGGCTCCGGGACTTTCAGGACGGCGTCCGCGTCGACGAACAAATCAATTGGATCTCTGGCGGCGAACGGGGCGCCCTGGGCATAGCGCTGGCGGGCGCCGTGATCGCCTTTCTGTTCCTGTTCGTTCGGCACCGCGCCATGAAAGTGCTGGAGCTGCGCGAGGGTCGGCGTCTCATTTTCGACAGAGTATTCCAGACATCCTACCGGGGATTTTCGTTTCTCGTCGTGGTCGCGCTTTTTGGCGTGCTTTGGCTGCCCGCGCTCGGGTTTGATAGCCATGGCTGGCTGGGTTCGGCCACGCTGCTGCTGGCCGGGCTGTCGATACTCGTCAGCTTTTTTGTCTGGCTGGTGCGCAACGCCATCGAGACGCCCGTGGTCGTCGTGGTCACTCTGCGTCCGCGTCTGCTGGCGCCGTTTTACGAGATCGGCAGGTTCATCGAACGCATCCAGTACGGGCTGACCCCGATCTGGATCATCGGGTTCGGCCTCCTCCTTTTTACCCTCGACAAGGTCACGTTGCCCATCCTCGAAGCCTCGACAGACGGGGAGTGGTGGGTTTGGATCGCGTTGTTGCTTGCTTTGGTAATTACAGCTGGCGGGGTTTCCTGGTTAATCCTTGTCTGGCGCAAAAAGCTGGGGGGCAGGCCAAGGCGCAAGGTGATGCGTCTTGCCTCCGCCGTTGTGCTCGCGCCGTTCGCATTCGCGACCCTGGGCCAAAATCATCAGGTCGCCTCCGTGGCGCGTGGGCCAGCAGGGGCGCCGGTTGAAAGTATTGCGTCGCGCGCCGACAGGTGGCTCGAAGCTGCGGTCCAGCGCGCCGATCGACGTGAGGAGTGCGCCGCGCAAACCTTCCTGTTAGCGCCGTCCAATCCTGGCGGCGCCAGTGTTGCGGCGCCGGCGGAGGATGGCGATGCGGCGGCGGGTCTCCCGCTGGATGCAGCAACCGGGACCGCGCCGCCCATCGTCGCGGTCGTGGTGCTGGCCGAGGGCGGCGGCCTTCGCGCTTCTTCCCAGGCAGGCCAGTTGCTGGCGGCGCTGGAGGTCCGGGACGAGCTGACGGCGCCGGCGGCGGGCTGCGGTTTTTTTGAGAACATCTATGCCCTGAGCGGCGTTTCGGGCGGCGCCGTTGGTGTTGCGACGTATCTCGCGGCCCGCGCGGAGCGCAACAATTCCGATCAGCCGGACGCTTCCGCCGACGGCCTGCGGCGCAGAATCCGCGAGACCCTGGCGCGCGATCACCTGTCGGCGCTGTTTGGCGGCATGTTCGCCAGTGACGTGATGACCACGATCGTGCCCGTCGAGTTGCCAACCCGCATCGCCCGCATCCTGTCTCCCCCGACCCTCCGGCCGGGTTGGTGGCCGTATTCCCAGGACGACGTGCGTGGCCTGTGGGACCGGGCGGACTTCTTCGAGCGCGGGCTTTCCGGGGCTTGGGCGGATAGCGGAGGGCAAACGGACTGGTTTGAAATGCCGCTCGAATTCGTGACGGAGCGCGCCGCCGGCGCCCGACGGCCCTACTCCGGCCCTGGCGCCCCCGATCGTTCGGAAGGACAGGCTGGCGGGGTCCAGGCGGACCCCGCGCCGGTCGTCGTGTTCGGCGCATTCGGGGCCGACGACGGCGCCATGACGGCCGCCAGCAATGTGGCGTTCGCTCCTTGCGGGAGAGAGGTTGCGGGGGACGGGGCTCCAAGCCGCGCCGATGCGGGCCTGATCGGACTTTCGGATTGCTTTTTCCGTGGGGATCGCGCGCTCCCCTTATCGACGGCCGCGCATCTTTCAGCTCGGTTTCCCGGCAGCAACCCCCCTGGGGTCTTGCCGGTACCTGTGACCGAGGACGGAAACCTCCTCGGTTGGGGCGCCCGGCATGTTGTCGATGGCGGCTATTTTGACAATTCAGGCTCCGCCGCGGCCGCCTTCGCGGTCAAGGAACTCCATGCCGCAGCCGATCGGATGGACGAACGGGAAGCGCTCCTTCTGAACTCCAGCGACTGCGGCGGACAGCCTTGCGCGCCACAGCCCTGCGACCAGTCGAGCTGCTTTCGGCAACGTCTGCGGATCGTCGTCCTCCATATCCTCACTCCGCCAGCGGCCGACGGTAATGGGGACGACAAGGCGACGCCCCCGACCTTCCCTGAGATCACCACGCCGTTCAGCGCGGTCTTGCTCGCTCGCGACAACAGCGGCCGCTTGCCGCTCGACAGTTTTTGTCGGCTGGTCGCGTCCGATCCTCAACAGGCCGAGAAAGGCTGCGACGACATTCTGAAACTGAGCGGAAGCCTTGCTGGCGGAGACGTCAGCGGCGGAAAAGGCGTCTACTGGATTCGCGCGCCGCTGATCGTCTCCGAGGATCGCCTCGCGGACAACCACGTCCTTCTGGGCTGGATGCTTGGAGAAAAGTCCCACCTGGAAATCGGGCGACAAATGAACTGCATCGCGGACGATGTGATCGGCTCGATAGCGATCGCCAAGGGGCGCGTCCCGCCTGTTCGCTTGGATGCCTGCTGACTCAGCTCGTCTAATCCAGACCCAGCTGCTGCTTCAGTCGCGCAATGTCTTCCAGCCAGGGCGCGCCGCTCGAATCGCTCGGGGCCCGCCAGTCTCCGCGCGGCGAAAGCGATCCCCCCGGAGACACTTTCGGACCGTTTGGCGCGGCCGATCGCTTGAACTGGCTGGTTTCAAAAAAGCGGTGCGCGAACACCTCCAGCCAGGACACGATTTCAGCAAGACCATAGGCCGGGCGCGCGGTCGTCCCAGCTTTGGCGGGCCACGCCCCGCGGGCCGCGTCGCTCCAGGCCGCCTCGGCGAGGAACGCGATCTTCGACGGGGCGAAGCCGTGCCGGATCGTGTAGTAGAGAAAGAAGTCGTGAAGATTGTAGGGGCCGATCGTCGCCTCGGTGCTCTGGGCGACGCCGTCCTTGTCCGGCGGAATCAACTCCGGCGTGATCTCGGCCGACAGGATGGTCTCGAGGATCGCGACCGCCGCCGCCGGGTAGTGGCCGCTTTGCGCGCTCCACCGGATCAGGTGCTGAACCAGCGTCTTGGCCACCGACGCGTTGACATTGTAGTGGCTCATATGATCGCCGACACCATAGGTGCACCAGCCAAGGGCAAGCTCCGAGAGGTCGCCCGTGCCAACCACCAGTCCGCCTTCCTTGTTGGCGAGACGAAAAAGATAGTCGGTGCGGAGCCCTGCCTGCACGTTCTCGAAGGTGATGTCGTAGACTTTCTTGCCCTTCGCGAAGGCATGGCCGAGATCGGCGAGCATCTGGCTGGCGAGTGGTTTGATGTCGATCTCGCGGGCGTCGATACCGAGGGCCTTCATCAAGGCGTGCGCGCTCGATTTTGTCCGCTCGCTCGTCGCGAAACCCGGCATCGTCACGCCGATGATGTCGGTGCGTGGACGGTCCATCAGGTCGAAGGCCCGCGCGGCGACCAGCAGCGCCTGTGTCGAGTCGAGACCGCCGGACACGCCGATGACCGCCTTGCGGACGCCCGAGGATTCCAGCCGACGCCGCAATCCCTGGACCTGGATGCTGTAGCCCTCGAAGCAGTCGCGATCGAGGCGGGCGGGATCGTCCGGCACATAGGGATAGCGGTCGATCGCGCGCTTGAGCGGAAGCGGCGAGGAAGCTGGAGGATCGAAAGAGAAGGATATGCGGCGCCGGCCGCGAAGGTCGCGCTGGTGCATGCGCGCGCAGTCCCGGAAGGTTGCCGCCCGCATGCGTTCCTGCACGATACGCTCGACGTCGATGTCGGCGAACATCAGCACGGAGGCGTCCGCGAAACGCTCTGACTCCGCGATCTTGACGCCAAGTTCGAAGATGGCGAGTTGACCATCCCAGGCCGTGTCGGTGGTCGATTCGCCGTAGCCGGCGGCGGAGTAGACATAGCCGCAGGTCGCTCGCGCCGACTGGGATGCGCAATACAGGTCGCGCTCGGACGCCTTGCCGATGGTGATGTTGCTGGCCGAAAGATTGGCGATGACGGTCGCGCCAGCAAGCGCCGCGAAGCTCGACGGGGGTATGGGCGCCCACACATCCTCGCAAATCTCGACGCCAAGGACGAAGCCTGGAAGATCGGCGGCCGCGAAGAGAAGATCGACGCCGAAGGGCGTCGACTGTCCGGCCAGCGCGATCGTGTCGACCAGAGTGTCGCCCGCCGATGCGAACTGGCGCTTTTCGTAGAATTCCCGATAGTTGGGCAGATAGGTCTTGGGAACGACGCCGAGTATTCGTCCGCGATGGATGACGATGGCGGTTCCATGGACGGCCCCGCCGATCTCCAGCGGAGCGCCCACGACCACCAGCGGTGCGAGCTTCGCGCTGGCCTCGACGACGCGCGCCACGGCCTTGCGGACAGACGAGAGCACCGCTGATTGCAGGTGGAGGTCATCGAGCGTGTAGCCGGACAGTCCCAGTTCGGGACAAATCAGTGCAGCAGCGCCGCCGGCGTCAGCCCGGTGCAGCAGCTCTATCGTTTCGTTGGCGTTCGCCAGCGGATCGCCAAGTTGCAGCCGGGGCGAGGCGGCGGCGACCCGGACGAAGCCGTGCGAATAAAGGTTGTTGAACTCAGCCATGACGCGGATCCGGTAGGTGGCGCCCGTAAGGCAGCAAGCCGGTCTATTCGAGAATCCTAAAGCAACTCAAATGCTTCGTGCGCCACAGCTGACCTTAGCATTCCGGACGGAGCGGCGACAATGATGAGGGCGCAAGGGCCGCCGGCAAGGCGGCAAGCGCGCTATTGGACCCGCTCGATCCCCTCGATGACGTGAATGTCGCCGCCACCGCAGCGGAAGATGACCCGTTCATAGACGGGGTCAGGCGGCGTCTCCCTCCAGGCCATGCGCCCAGCTATAGGCGCTTTGTCGGCCGCCTTCACTTCTAGAACGAGCGAGCCGGGTCTTTCCTCGCCGGCCTTCAGCAGGATGGCGGAAGCGGTCGGATCGGTCAGACGGGCCGCGACCGCGAGGAGACGAGGCCGACCGCCGGATCCCGGCATGTGGTTAATCCAGGCTGACGCCTCGGCGATCTGGAACGGGCAGGAGGCGGAGACGAGCGACGACACCTGCGCCGCCGGGGCCGGTCGCGGCGTCACCCAGCAGGCGGACGTGGCGATGCCGGCCAGACAAAGAGCGAGACACCGGCCCGGCATCACCATGCGCGCCGGACGCCGAACCACAGCGCTGTTTCCGGTCCCGCGTCCGCCACATGATTGGGCGACAGGGACAGCGCCGCCGCCGCCTCGATCGTGGTCCGCGGCCCGAGCTGTCGGCGCCAGGCCGTTTCCAGATCTATCTCCCGGCCGCTCGGCGACAGTCCGGCGACGCGGGCCTCCCGCCTTATCGCGCCGGATTTGAGGATTTCGACTGGCGCATCAAAGAAGAGTGACCCGCCCTCGGCGCGGCGGGGCTGGGCGAGCGACAGACGCAGCGCGCCTCCGGCGAAAGGTCGCTCGGCGTTGAGGGACCAGGCGCTCGTCCAGAGGCCAGAGACGTCGAGGTTCGCGACACGCGCCTCTGCCGCTTCGATCGATCCGCTCAGCGTCCAGGCGCCGACGGGGCGGGCCGTCTCGACCGAGATCGCCGACATGCGTGTTCCGTCCTCGCCGCCAAAGCGGCTCTGCAGGGCGCCGCCAAGCGCGGTCCGCTCGTCCGACAGCGAGGCATAGCCGACGCGGGTCGTTCCGGACCCCGTGGCGAAGCTGACGCCCATTCCCGATGCGTTGCGGTCCGTCGCGGCCGAAGCCATGAAGTCGAGCGTCACGGGCCCGGCGCGCTGGCTGACGCTTGTCCACGATCCTCCACGGCCAAGCTGCGGCGGGCCGGACGGATCGTCGATCAGCATCATGGCGGGGGAAAGCGAACCTGGCCCGCCGCCGCGCCCGGTCGCGATCTCGGTGCTGGCGAACTTCATGTGCGCCTCGAAGGTCGGGCGGGGCGCCTCCGCCCATGGCGTGCGCGGGTCATAGGGCTCGGGCGGCGGGCTGAACCAGGACAGCGAGGCGGGGCCGAAATCGATGGCGTGAGCCGAAGCGCGCGCATAATTGGCCCGTACGCTCATGTCGGCAAAGGGGGCTCGTGGCTCGGCAAGCTCGACTTCGCCGATCCGAAATCCGCGCTCGAAGACGTCCTGGAATACGAGGCCGTTGAACGCCCCCGACTGTTCGGCCCAGTCGCCCAGCGCTCCGCTTGCGGGTGCGAGCGCGGCCGAGAGCGGCACGCTCGCCGGCCCGAAGCTGAAGCTGGTTGAGCCGATCGGTGCGAAAGCGCGCGCGAGATTGAGTATTCCCACACCCGATACCGGGTCGGCGCCGACGCCGGCCGCCTCGCCGCGAATGGCGTCAGGAGCGCTATCGACATAATCGTCCGCCGTCGAGAGCAGGGCGGCGAGCGCGTTCTCGGGGGTGATGTTGGGAAACCGTTGCAGCATGAGCGCGAGCGCGCCCGCGACGAGGGGCGCCGAGAAGGAGGTGCCCGACACGAGATAATAATCCTGGTTGGTGTCGGCGTCGTTGCACATGGTGGTGGCCATCCCCACGCACGTCGGCTGGTTGGGCAGAAGGATGTTGTCGTCGGGCCCGGCTGCGATGACCCGTTGACCGGGCGCGAGCAGATAGAAGTTCTGGGTCGCTCCCGCTCGGTTGGAAAAATCCGAAATCCTGCGGTTGAATCCGACGGCGCCAACCGCGACCACCCGGCCAAGCGACCCGTTCTGGCCGGCGACATAGGCCGGTTCGGTCGGCGAGGTTCCCATGGCGGCCTCGGTCGCTGTCGGCGCGGCGCCTTCATTGCCCGCTGAGATGACCACGAGCACGCCCGCTGCTGCGGCGGCGAAGATCGCATTCTCGACGGTTGGATCGGCGTCGATCTCGCCCCCGAGCGACAGGTTTATGATCCTCGCGCCACGCGTCACTGCATAGCGGATAGCCTCGGCCAGGGTTGGGTCCTGGAACGAACATTCGTCTTCTGGCCCGGTTTCGAGACAGGACCCGGGACGATCCGCCCGGATGTGCAGGATCTGGGCGTCGAACGCGACGCCGTGCATCACCAGGCCATCCTTCTTGGCCGCTATGATGCTGGCGACCAGCGTTCCGTGTCCGTCCGGGTCGATGTCGTTGGCGGCGCGGGTCGATGCGCGGATGTCGATGGAATCAGACGTCACCTGGCCCTGCAATTCGGCGACAGTGGAATCGAGGTTGGTGTCGATGACCGCCACCTTGATGCCAGCCCCGGTGGCGCCTGCGGCGTAGGCCGACGAAGCCCCGACGGCGGACAGGCCGGAGTTTGCGCCCGCCGCACCCATGTTCGAGCCGTAATACTCGTTAGTTTCGAAAAAGGCGGCCGGTGGGGATGGTGGCGGCGGGGGAGG
>JAWXBJ010000095.1:0-5281 GCA_034439955.1 Alphaproteobacteria bacterium | reverse complement strand
GCGCGTAATAGTTCCTATATGGCGCGATCGGCATGTTTATAGGAGTATTGGCTTGAAACGGCGTCATCTGCTTGCGGCGATCGCCCTTCTATTGGCGCCAGGGCGGCGTCGGCCGCGCGTGTGCGTTCGCCCAGTCTGGGGCGACGGACAGCGTGGCGTTCGGGCTCAACGCGGCGACGACGGGCACGAGCGTCGCGTCCATCGACTTCGCCATCGAGCTGCAATCGGACGGGACCTATCGGGCCTTGGCCTCAGGGGCCTCAATCTGGGACACCAACGACACCTATGTCGCCAACGACGAGTTCCGGGTGTTCTACGAGGCCACGGCAGTCCGGTTCTACAAGAACGGCGTGCTGAAACACACGGCGACCACGACCGCTGATCAACTTGATGGACAACCTCGGGAAGATCGAGGCGCTCCAGGCTCGCATGGACGGCATCGGGGCGGCCGGGATCGAGGGCTTCGCCCGGATCGTCGCCTTCACCATGGACAACAATCTCGGCGGCGCGATCCGGCGCTTGCAGAGCGCCTGGGAAGGCATGTGGATTTCGATGGGGCAGTCGCAGCGCGGCTGGCTGCGCGACCTGTTCGAGGTGACGGCGCTGGCGATCCGCGCGATGGACCTGCGGCCGACGTCTCAGCAGAGCCTGGCGGAGGACATCTTCACCCAGTCGGCGGTGCGCATCGGCTTGGACGAGAGCGAGATCCTCGGGCTTGAGGAGGCCTGCCACGCAGCCAGCTGCGCCTCGGCCCTGCTCAGCTTCTCTGTGAGCTGCTCCTTGAGCCCGCTCACGCCGCCACCTGCCGCTCGAAGGTGATCGTCGCCACCATTTTGCTGCGCAGCAGGCCGTTCATGTGCGCAGAGGCGATGCCCGCGATGCGCCAGCCCTCTTTGGCGAGCTTCTTGACCCGCTTGTCCAGGTTGCTCTTGTACGCGCCGGTGAAGACCATGCCCGATACGATCTCTACTCGCTGTTCCATCTCGACCTCCGTGTCAGTCTAGCCCGGAGACTAGCATCGCTTCCATGCGCGCGGCTTGCTCAGGCGTCAATTCCTCGCCCTCCCACAAGTCCTGGAGGTCGATGATCTCGGTGACGAACTTGCCCGGCCTGATCTCGGCACGGGCGACGAACGAGTTGGCGATCGACCCCTTGCGCCGCATCGCCTCCCAGGCTTTGAGAGCCGCCTCGGTCGGGTCCGCCGCGTCAATGTCCATGGTCCACTCGACGTGAAAGGGGGGCATCTACTTCTTCCTCGCGGGTCTGATCGCCGCCGCCAAGCGCGGGTGCGCCTTCTGAGCGGACGGCCTGAAATACTGCGCGCCGAACTGGAAGTTTCGGCAGGTGAGGAACTCCTCCCCGAGCTTCGGGTAGCGCTCCTTGGCGGCGTTGGCGTCGATCGGCAGCTCCTCGCCGTTGAACACCTCGACGTCGGCGCCGGTGTAGAGCGTGCCGGCTGCCTCGGACCCTTCCCGCGCCACGACGGGCAGGTGGAAGTTGTTCTTCCATCGGTAGGGATCGGCCACGCCGCAGATGTAGATCTTGGCCCCTGGCCGCGTGCGGATCTTGGCGACGCCGCCAGCAGCGAGCGGCAGCCGCACCTGGAGCAGGCGCTCACCGATGAAGCATGGCTGGCAATGGTTCGTCGGGTCGAACCCGTCGACGCGCATCGCCCAGAAGTATTTGAAACCCTGCCAGCCCTTGCTGACCTGCACACGCACCTCAATCATTCGAGCCCAACAAATCGCCCAGAAAATCGTTGTCAGTCGACACAATCATCGTGATGCGGCCGTCACAGGTGCCGATCGAAAGACCATTGTCTAGCTTTTGATTGAGGTTGATTGCGATCAGTACTCCCCCGATTGCGCCGAGGATGAGCGCGACGCCAGCATCGCTTTGCAACGTGACAAGAGCCACCAGCACGATCAGCCCGCCGACAACCGCCATGGCATAGCCTTGGCGCCCGCGATGGATCGCCACTGAGCCGA
This sequence comes from Alphaproteobacteria bacterium, assembly GCA_034439955.1. Lineage (GTDB taxonomy): Bacteria > Pseudomonadota > Alphaproteobacteria > Caulobacterales > Hyphomonadaceae > UBA7672. The sequence continues at coordinate 3,293 of JAWXBJ010000095.1, read as the reverse complement.
CATTATTGACCGCAATCACAGTGTCGCCGATTGCGATCGTGCGTTCGCGAATGGCGCCGAGGCCGCTGGTCAATCGATTGGGAGCGTCGCCGGCGCCGCCGCCCTTCCCGCCACGCATTACCATCCACCCCACGGAGCTCAACAGCCCCATCATCGCCAGGTCAGCCTTAACGGATGCACCGCCGCTAAATATTAGTTACGGCGCGCCAATCAGGCACCGAATATTATTGCCGTCAAGCAAGATTCTTTGGCGGTTGCTCAAAACATCGCCCAGTTTGCGCGTCGAAATCACACCCATTTCCGCCTCCACTCACGATGCTCGCACCCAACAGGCCTCAGACGTTGCCATGGGCGCGTCGAAACGGAGTTATGGTCGAATTGCAGCGCCCTGGGTAAGTGCGCCAACATAACATCGCGCCAACACATTCAATGCAGCGGAAACTCGTGACCCCGAAGCCGCTTGGTGCGCGACGCTTGCGCCGCGGCCGGGCTCCTCTCGCGCCCCAGGGGCGCGGTTAGGCGGCGGGCCATGGGCGTCGCGGGGCTGTTGGCGCTGTCACGGCCGAGCGGTGCCCGACCCCTTCCATTTTCCGGCTTTCGGCATTAAGACAATATGATATCATTCCTCCTATAGTAGGCCCTAAAGTAGAAGAAAACGTATCAATGCCCGCCGCCGGACGCCAGCGCGAGATCGTGACCGCATTCCTTGCGAAACATGGGATTGCGCGCCTCGCCGAGCTGCGCGCCGCGGGCGCTACGGCGGCGGCGGTGAGCCGGATGGAAAAGGCCGGACAAGTCGTCCGCCTGGGGCGGGGCCTCTACCAGCTGCCGGATGCCCCGCTAAGCGCCGAGTTCAACCTCGCGACAGCGGCAAAGCGCGTGCCCAAGGGCGTCGTCTGTCTTGTATCCGCCCTCGCCTTCCATGGACTGACCGATCAGCTGCCGCGCAAGGTTTGGCTGGCGGTCAGCAAGTCCGATTGGGCGCGGCGTCATACGCAGCCTGAACTGCGCATCGTGCAGATGGCGGACCGCCTGCTCAAGGCAGATGTCGAAACGCATGCAATCGATGGTGTTCCGGTAAAGATCTTCGGCGCCGCGCGCACCGTCGCCGATTGTTTCCGCCACCGCCGCACAATTGGCCTAAGCGTCGCGATTGAGGGGCTCCAGGAGGCGCTGCGCCAGAGAAAGGCGGCACCCGCAGAACTCGCGCGTCATGCGACGCAAGGCGGCGTCGCAACGGTGATGCGGCCTTATCTGGAGGCACTGACCGCCAATGCCTAAAGAGACAAAGAACATCGCGGCTTCGGTACGCGCTCGTTTGATGAACCACGCCCAAGCCAAGGCCCTGCCCTTTGACCTCGTTCTGAACCGCTACGTGACAGAACGCCTGCTCTATCGCCTCAGCATGTCTTCACACGCGAATGACTTCGTATTGAAAGGAGCGACGCTGCTAATGACCTGGCTCGATGAGCCACATCGAGGCACGCGCGACCTTGACCTCCTTGGGTTTGGCGACAACGCGCCGGAAAAACTGCTCGCGCGCTTTCGCGAAGTACTTGAGACACCCGTTCCCGATGACGGCGTCGCATTTGATGCAAGCGCTCTGCGCGTCGATCGTATCCGTGAAGAATTGGCCTATGGCGGCGTTCGACTGCGCACGACGGCGAGCCTCGCTGGGGCCCGCATTCCGGTGTCGATTGACATCGGCTTCGGCGATACGTTGGAACCTGGGGCCGAGACAGTCACCTACCCCACGCTGCTCGACCTACCGGCGCCTACACTCAGAGCCTACGCGCGCGAAACAGTAATCGCCGAGAAGTTTCAGGCCATGGTCGCGCTTGGCCGCGCCAATACGCGCATGAAGGACTTCTACGACATCTGGGTGCTCTGCCGCACGTTCGAGTTCGCAGACGATCGGCTGGCGCGCGCCATTGCGGCGACCTTCGCACGGCGCACAACACCGGTCCCGCTCGAAAAGCCGGATGCGTTGACGGACGCCTTCGCGGAAGACCCGGTAAAGCAAAAGCAATGGCGGGCTTTCGTTGCCGATGTTGCGATTGATCCCGGCAGTTTGGCTGAGACGATTTCGGTACTCGTCGGGTTTCTCACGCCGCATGCTGAAGCCGCGCGCAAGCTAGGCGGCGCGTCCTGAGAGCGTTTGCGCAACTACGCTGTTCCTCTCAGCAGAGATCTTGAAGGCCGACGCTACGCATCGATCCAATTAGGTCATTTGGGCGCCCCTGCGCAACAATGTCGGAATGGCCAAATGGACTTTTGGGTCCAGTCTCATACTCTCGCGACGGCGAGCCAAATCTCTCGTTTCATACTTTTTCTGGAGGCCTCCCGTGACGTCGCCCATCCGCTTTGCCAGTCATGGTCGCGTGGCGGTGCTGACCTTAGCCAAGCCCGAAACACGCAACGCACTCTCGCTTGAGGTCATTGAGGCGCTGATCTCAGCGTTCGAGGCAATCGAGGCTGACCAAGGCGTGCGCGTCGTCGTCTTGGAGGCCGAGGGGCCGGCTTTCTCCGCCGGTCACGACCTCAAACAACTGACCGCACATCGGGGCGACAAGGATGGAGGCCGCGCCTTCTTCGAGGCGACCTTTTCACGATGCGGCGCGCTGATGCAGCGCATTGTTGGACTGCCACAGCCCGTCATCGCGGCGGTTGAAGGCGTCGCCACTGCTGCCGGATGCCAACTGGTCGCCAGCTGCGATCTGGCTGTCGCAGGCGCATCTGCGCGTTTTGCGACACCCGGCGTCAATATTGGCCTGTTCTGTTCAACGCCGGCCGTCGCGCTGTCGCGCACGCTTGCGCCCAAGCACGCGATGGAGATGTTGCTCACCGGCGAGCTGATCGATGCCGAGACCGCCCAACGCATGGGTCTCATCAATCGCATCGTCTCGCATGGTGAGGCGGCGCACGCGGCCCGTGCATTGGCTGAAAGCATCGCCAGCAAATCGCCGGCTGCCCTGCGCATCGGCAAGCGTGCTTTCCGAGACCAGAGTTTGCTTCCGCTTGATGAAGCGTATGCATGTGCCGCCAACGTCATGGTGCAAAATATGCTGACGAGCGACGCCGTGGAAGGCGTCGATGCATTCATCGCCAAACGTCAGCCCAAATGGGATGCGTGAGCGGGCGCACATAGCTACGGCACTCTGACAAATCTGGCAGCGTGTCGCCTCATTTGGCGGCGCAATGACCCCGTCGCGCCCAATAATGAGCGAAGTCCGCACCTAGTCTGCATCTACAGGTGTAATGGATGCCACTCAGAGAACGAGAACGCCGCGATC
>JAWXBJ010000094.1:0-11674 GCA_034439955.1 Alphaproteobacteria bacterium | reverse complement strand
GATCCGGAAAAGACGACGCTCTACATCGCCTCGAACACAGGCGAGGTGCGGCAGCGGACGACCGCCTCGCTGCGCTTCTGGAACTGGCTGGGGGCAATCCCGCACTGGCTCTACTTCACGGAACTCCGCAAGGACGCGAAACTCTGGAGCGATGTCGTGATCTGGACCTCGCTGGGGGGATGTTTCCTGACACTGCTGGGACTTTTTGTGGGCCAGAGACAATTCCGGCGGCGAACATCGACCGGCAGGCTGGCCTCTCCCTATACCGGCGCGAAGTTCTGGCACCATATGCTGGGCCTCGTCTTCGGCGTGCTGGTGCTGAGCTGGACGTTTTCGGGCTTCGCCTCGATGCAGCCCTGGGGCTGGCTGGAGACCGGACCGGCCGCGAGCGAGGCCGCCGAACGCCTGTCGGGAGAGGCTCCAGTCTGGCGCGATGTGCGCCCGGCGCTGCGGGCGCAGCTGGAAGCGTTGCGGCGCGACGGCGCCGGGGAGGCGGCGCAGATCGTTCTCGCCCCGCTCGACGGGACGCCTTATTTCCTGCGCATCAACGCCGACGGGTTCAAGGCTCGCTACCGCTCCGATGGGGCCGCAGCGCCCTTTGACTCGGCGGGGTGGGCGCGCGCGGGCGAGCTGCTGGGCGGTCCGGCCGGGCCAGCCTCGGTCGAGCTTCTGCAACGCGAGGACGCCTACTACTACAAGGGCTCGGCGGCGGGCCGCCTGCCGGCGGTGCGGGCGATCGCGCCGGACGAAGACGCCACGCGCTATTATCTCGACCCTGTCTCGGCGCAGGTCGTGGCGATCGCCGACCCGGGAGCGCGCGGATTTCGCTGGTGGCATCTTGCCCCGCACCGTCTCGACTTCGCCGGGTGGCTGCGCGCCCGGCCCGTGTGGGACATCGTGATGTGGACACTGTTGCTGGGTGTCACCGGCGTCTGCGCGATGGGTGTGTGGCTGGGTCTGCGGAAACTGGCGCGCGGCGGACGGCTGGAGGGGCGACCGGAAGAGTGAGTTGGACATCGGTAGTGTAGAACCCCGCTCCCGACGATCCCCTACCTAGAACGGCGCGACCTGGTCGTAGAGCAGCTTGCCATAGCGGTCGCGTTGGACCTGGCTGAGGTCGCCGCGTCCGCCATAGGAGATGCGCGCCTCGGCGATCTTGGTGTGCTCGATCGTGTTGTCGGCGGCGATGTCCTCGGGACGGATGACGCCCGAGACCAGAAGTTCGCGCAGCTCGTTGTTGATCCGCACCTCCTGGCTGCCGCCGATCACAAGATTGCCGTTGGGCAGGCGGTCGGTGATGACAGCGGCGACCGTGAGGCTGACGGTCTCGGCGCGGTTGACAGTGCCCGACCCGTTGGAAGCCGAAGACGAGTCGAACCCAATGGCAGGATCGAGCGAGGGCGAACCGGGCAGCGCCTTGACGATGTTGGCCTCGAAGCCCAGCAGCGCCTGCACGCCTGCTTCGGTGGTCGAGGTGCGGCTGCGCTGGGTAGTGTTGTTGACCTGGGCCGAGTCGGCGATCTCGATGTTGACGGTGAGAAGATCGCCGATCTCGTCGGCCCGCTGATCGTTGAAGAACGAGCGCGCGCCGGTGCGCCACAGCGAATTTGCGCCTGCAGCCTCGGCGTAGGGCGCGGGCAGGGGCATCGAGACGCGCCGCGCGCCGGCGACGGTCGCAGGATTGGAGATCGGCGTCAGCTGGGGACCGCTCAGGGTCTCCGACACCGACGCGCATCCGCCCATCAGGGAGGCGCCCAGGGCGAGGCCGAGCAGGTGTTTTGCGGCGCGGGACATGAGGCTTCTCCTGGAGCAACCTGCGTCCGCCTGAACGCAGAGAAGTTGCTCTTCACCTTTGAGTTAGAGCATCCTCGTTCGATCAACCTGGTTCGGTATGATCGAAGGATGCTCTAGCGGGAAACGCGCGCTTCACCCGCGGCGCTGGCGACGGCGTCGATCGAGCGTCTGGAATAGTGGTTGAGGACGCGCACCGGCTCGCCTAGGGCGGCGTCGGACTGGGCCTGTCCGTCCACGGTGAGACGCAGGCCCCCCGAGGCGTAGACGAGCTTCACCGTTTCGCCCTTGCGGATGACCGAGGCGGCCTTGAGGTCGGACATGCGCACGGGAGCGCCGGTTTTCAGCGGACGTTTCGTCTCCATGCCGAGCGCATCGGCGAGGTCGGCCGGCGCGCCGCGGCCGGGCTTGAGGGTGTCGGTTTCGATCCATTCGAGATCGGAAGCCGTGAGAAGGGCGCCGCGCCCGACGTCGCGTGCGAGCACAAGAATGACGGCCGGCGACCCGGCGCTGGCGGATGCCAGCGCGGGGGGAGACGGCGCCTGACGCGCGACCGGGGCTGGCGTCGCGATGCGTGCGGCCGGAGGAACTGCGGCGCTGGGGGCGGCGTCGCGTTTCACCCAGACCGGCCGGTCGAGCGGGAGGGCGAGGATGACGCCTGAGCGTTTCGCCACGGCGACCAGGAAGGCCGGGTCGAGCGCCAGCATCTCGCCGGGCGGCGGGGCGGGACCGACGAGGATGGCGGCGGCTTCGCCGGTGACTGGGGCGACGTCGCCGAGCGAGACCCAGTCGCCGCGCACAATTGTCTGCGCCAGCGCGGGAGAGGTCGCGGCGAATATCAGGAGAGCCATGAGGAGCCGGATCATGCGGGTGATCCTCAGCGGAGGTTGCTGGCGGTGCGGAGCATCTCGTCGGTCGCGGTGATCACCTTGGAGTTCATCTCGTAGGCGCGCTGGGCCGTGATCAGGGACGAAATCTCGGTCACGGCGTTGACGTTCGAGGTTTCCAGAAATCCCTGCATCAGCGTGCCGAACCCGACAGCGCCGGGCTGGCCGCGATTGGCGCTGCCGGAGGCGGCGGTCTCGAGGAAGAGGTTGTCGCCGATGGCTTCGAGGCCTGGCGGGTTGATGAAGCGGGCGAGTTCGAGCGCGCCGACATCCTGCGGCGTCGAGCCGTCGGCCATGATCGCCTGCACGATGCCTTCGCGATTGATCGAAACGCTGACCGCATCGGACGGCACCGAGACGCCGGGCGCGACCGTGAAGCCGTCCTCGGTGACGACCTGGCCGTCGGCGTTGAGCGAGAAATTGCCGGCGCGGGTATAGGCGTCGCGGCCGTCGGGCATCTGCACGATGTAATAGCCTCGCCCTGGATCGCGATGTCGTAAGGATTGCTGGACTGGGTGATGCCGCCCTGCTCGGTGACACGGTAGACCGACCCGGCCTTGACGCCGACGCCGACCTGGACACCGGTCGGGACGATGGTTCCCGCCTGCGAGGAGGTGACGCCCATGCGCTCGACATTCTGGTAGAGCAGGTCCTGGAATTCGGCGCGCTGGCGCTTGAATCCGGTCGTGTTCATGTTCGCGATGTTGTTCGCGATCACCTCGACATTGAGTTGCTGGGCCTGCATGCCGGTGGCGGCGGTGTTCAGGGCGCGCATGGTGAAAGTCCCTCTTCAGGCGTCATCCGAGACGGGCGAGTTTTTCGATCGATGTCGCGCGCAGCTGGTCGCTGTCGCTGATCATCTTGGATACCGACTGATAGGCCCGGCTGATCTCGATCATCTGGGTGATTTCGGAGACGGCGTTGACGTTGGAGGCCTCGATGAAGCCTCCGGCGATGCGCAGGGACTGCGGCGCGCGAGGAGTCTCGTCGGTCGCCCGCCAGAGATTGCCGCCCATCTTCTCGAGGGCGCCCGGGGTATCGAAGGCGACGACATCGAGCGTCGCGACCGCAACGCCGTCCTGGCTGATCGAGCCGTCGCGGGCGACGGAAATCTTCCCCCCGGCCGGATCGAGGCTGATGGGTCCGCCGCCGCCAAGAACGGGATCGCCGGAGCGGGTGGTGAGCCGTCCCGCAGCATCGAGCGAGAAGCGGCCGTCCCGGGTGTAGGCGAGCCCGGCGGCGGTCTCGACGGAAAAGAAGCCCTCGCCCTCGATGGCGACGTCGAGCGGATTGCCGGTCTGGTCGAGATTGCCGGACGAGAAATCCCGCTGGAGCATCCAGGCATCGACGAAGGCGATGTCGTTGGGCAGGTCGGAGGCTGAAGCCGGGCGTTGGGACAGTTCGCGCGTCACCAGCGCCTCGGTCTTGAAACCCGCCGTGTCGAGGTTGGCGAGGTTGTTGGCGGTGACGTCCATCCGCTGGCGGAGGACCTGCTGGGCGGAGAGCCCCACCACGAAGGAATTGTCCATGCGATCAGCCGGTGGCGCCGTGGGCCCGCGCGCTTCGGCGAGGGGTCGGCCTCAGCGTGGGGCGCCCGCGTCTTCTTCGCCGGGCGCAAGGTTCTAGGCGACCATGGGGGAGGGCGGTTAACGGGGCGTTGCCGTGTTTCAACTTGGTGAAAGAGAGATGCGACCGGCAGTTCTTGCCCATCTCCACCAATCCTTAACCAAAGCAGGACGATTTTGCCGGGCGCCCCAAGCTTGATGGAATGGAGCGCGATGAAGGGCGTGCGTCCAGATGGCTGGCAAGTACAAGAAAGAGAAGCCAGGCAAGGCCGACGAGCCCGAAGCCGTCCAGGCCGATGGCGAGGAGGGCGCCGCCCCCGCCAGGAAGAAGATGGCGGGCAAGACGCTGATCCTGTTCATCGTCCTGCCGGCCGTGCTGGTGATCGGCGGCGGCGGCGCGGCCGCGATGATGCTGTTGGGCGGATCCAAGACGGAAGCGGCAGCCGAGGAGGGACACGAGGAGGCGGCCGGCGGCCATGGCGAGGCCAAGCCCAAAAAGAAGGACGCCAAGAAGGACAGCCATGGCGCGTCCGCCGGCAAGGACGGCGCGGGCGCGGGCAAGGGCGAGGCCGGCGTCGAGGGCGGCGTCGAGCTTGGCGTGCTGACGGTAGGCGCAGAGGGCGACCCGTCCTACTACCACATGCCCAAGATGATCGTGAACCTGTCGGGCGCGGCCGACGGCGACCGGCCGCTCTTGCTGGAACTCGAACTGGTGCTTGAATCCGCCGAGGCTGCCGCCTTTGACGAGATGCCGGCGATGCTGCCGCGCCTCATCGACCAGTTCCAGACCTTCTTGCGCGAATTGCGGGTCGAGGACCTCAACGGCTCGGCGGGCTCTTACCGCCTGCGCCTTGAACTGCTGAGGCGCTTCAACTTGGTCATGGCCCCGACGAAGATCGATGCGGTCCTGATTGAAGGCATTCTGATCCAGTAAAGGACGCCCGACTTGGCTGAAAATACCAATGACGAGGACATGGAGGCGGACTGGGAAGCCAGCGTCGCCGCCAATGCGTCCGCCGGAGCGGAAGACGCCGACGCGTCGTGGGACGCCGCGGCGACTGCCGGCGACGGCCAGTCGGCCCAGGGCGCGGCCGCCGGCGCCGAGCGCATTCTCAACCAGGACGAGATCGACAGCCTGCTGGGCTTTTCCCTGGAGGAGGAGACCGACGGCAAGAAAAGCGGCATCCGCGCGCTCATCAACTCGACGCTGGTGTCGTATGAACGCCTGCCGATGCTCGAAGTTGTCTTCGACCGGCTGGTCCGCCTGATGACCACGAGCCTGCGCAACTTCACGTCGGACAATGTCGAAGTCAGCCTCGACGCCATCCAGTCGATGCGGTTTGGCGATTATCTCAACTCGATCCCGCTGCCCGCGATCCTCGCCGTGTTCAAGGCGCGCCAGCTCGATAATTACGGACTGTTGACGGTCGATTCGAACCTCATCTACTCGATCGTCGATGTGCTGCTAGGCGGACGGCGGGGCACCGTCGCGATGCGCGTCGAGGGACGCCCCTATACCACGATCGAGCGCGTGCTGGTGACCCGCCTCGTCGAGGTGATTCTCGCCGACGCCAAGAAGGCGTTCGATCCCCTGACCACGGTGGAGTTCGATCTCGACCGCATCGAGACCAATCCGCGCTTCGCCGCGATCGCCCAGCCAGCCAATGCGGCGATCCTCGTCAAGCTGCGCATCGACATGGAGGACAGGGGTGGGCGGTGCGAGCTGCTGCTGCCCTATGCAACGCTGGAGCCGATCCGCAAGATGCTGCTGCAGAACTTCATGGGCGAGAAGTTCGGTCGCGACAACATCTGGGAGGGACACCTCGCCACTGAGCTTTGGTCCGCGCCGGCGACGCTGAAGGTCGTGCTCGACGAATTCCAGGCGCCCCTGGGCAAGATGATCGACCTCAAGGTCGGCGACACGCTGGTGATGAACGCCGCTCCCGACTCCAAGGCGCATCTCATGTGCGGGGACATTCACCTCACCCAGGGCCAGGTCGGCCGCATCGGCCAGCGCGTGGCGATGCGGGTCGAGGCGCCCATAACCAACGCCGCCAAGCGCCGCGTGCTGGAGTCGCGATGAACATTTTTTCAATGACCATCGAGATCGTACTCGCCTGTCTTCTGGTGATCGCGATCGTCTATTTCTGGCGCCTCGACCAGAGGCTGAAAGCGTTGCGCTCGGGCCGCGACAACATGCTGCTGGCGGCGCGCGAGCTTCAGAACGCCGTGACCCACGCGCAAGGCGCCGTCGAGATGCTGCGTGCGACGGCCGAGGCGGCCGGACGCGACCTGCAGGCGAAGATCGACGAGGCGCGGGCGCTGACGTCGGCTCCGGCGCAGAGGTCTGAAACGAGTGACTTCGCGCTGCGCCGCCGCAGCGTCATCTAGGAAAAGCAATCATGGCCCCCGTTCGCGTTCTGCCCGCGCTCATCGCCGTCTCGATCGGCGCGCTTGCGTTCAAGGGCGTCGACATCGCCCAGGCCGTGGCCGAGGCGACGGGACCCGCCGCAACGGAGGAGGCCAGGCCCGAAAGCGAGCTGACGGCCGGCGTCGGCGAGCTGGCCGAGGCGGCGATCGCGGGCGAGGAGGCGCCGCCGGCTGGCGACGCCGAGAAATGCGTGCCCAGCCTCGACTACGCCGCCGAGGCCGGAATTTCCGAGCAGGAGATCTTCGTGCTACGCAGCCTGTCGGAGCGGCGCAAGGCGCTAGACGACCGCGAAGCCGGCATCGAGACGCGCGAGCAGATGGCCGCCGCCGCCGAGCAGAGGCTGGAGGACCAGATCGCCGAGCTGAAGACGATCGAGGCCGACGCCCAGAAGGTGTTGGCGGCGATGGACGCCAAGCGCGACGAGCGGATGGCGTCGCTGGTCAAGACCTACGAGGCGATGAAGCCTAAAGACGCCGCGCGCATCTTTGACAGTATGGATGACAAGGTCCTGATCGATCTCGCCAAGGGCATGAAGGCAGCGACGCTGGCGGCGGTGCTGGCGGCGATGGACCCGAAGCGGGCCGAGGCGCTCACCAAGATGCTGGCGGCGCTGGCCGACTTGCCGCCCAATCTAGAAGCGCTGCAGAAGTCCGCCGGATGAAGCGGCCCCGCCCGCATCTGCGCATGGCGATCGGCCTGATGCTGGCCGGAGCGGGCGTTGTGCCCGCCGCTTCGTCATGGGCCGACAGGCCGCTCAGCCTGTCGTTCAGGGAGCAGCCGGGCTTCGCCCGCATTACCGCGAAATGGGCGGATGGCGACCAGGAGGCGCCCAGGATATCGGCATCGGTCAGCGATCAGGTCCTGGTTCTTCGGTTCGACCAGAAGGTCACGGTCGATCTCAATGCGATGAAGGAAGGCCTACCGAGCTGGGCGGCGTTGACCCGGATGGACCCGGACGGAATGACGGCGCGTGTCGGCCTAACACAGACGCCGCGCCTGCAGATTTCGATGTCGGCCGACCTCACGGCGGTCGATCTCGTGCCGGAGGCGATAACCGTCAATCCGCCCGCCATCGTCTCCCCGCTGATCGCCAGGCGCGTGTCGGAGGCCGCCGCCGCCCGCGTGGCCGCAATTCCGCCGCCGGCGGGAATCGAGGACCTCGAAGTGCGCGGCAGCCAGGCTGGCGACAGCTCGCGGGTCGCCTTCTACTGGCCCCGTCCGGTCGCTTACAAGGAGGTCGCCAGGGGTCCCGGCCTGCTGAAGCTTCTGTTCGCGAGGCGCGCCAAGGCCGACCTCGCCTACATGCACATTTCCCCGCCGGCCAATGTCGCAGACTTCCAGGCCGAGAACACCGACAAGGGTTATCTCGTCACGATCACCTCGAAGGACGATCTCCCGATCAAGCACTTTCTCGATGGCGACGTCACGGTGATAGATATCAGCAAGCCGGCGCCGGAGCCGGAGCCGGACGAGGATGACGACGCGGGAAGCCGTGCCGGCTCCGCCGCGAAGCCGCCGCCGTCGCCCGCCAAGGCGGAGCCACCGGCGCCGGTCGTCGAGACGCCGGCGGCCGTCGAGTCGAAGGGCGTTGCGCCGTCTGTGGGCCGCAGAACGCCGGAGGCCGGCAAGCCGATGCTGCTCGCGCCGCCGCGCGGCGTGATCGAGGACGAGGCGCCCGGGGAGACGGCTGTGGCCGAAGCGGCGGCGTCCGATGCGATTCTTGGCGGCGCGGAACGCCGCACCGAACTGGCCAGCTTCTGGCGCGATCCGGCGCCTCCGAGCGGCGTTGTAGACGTCAAGGTCTCGCCGCTCGCCTCGGGCGTCCAGCTGCAGGCGATGTTCAGTGCGCCGACCCCGGCGGCGGTGTTCTCGCGCGGCAATGCGGTGTGGGTCGTCTTCGCCGCCAACGCCGATCTCAAGGTCGACACGGCGGCGTTGCCGACCGGGTTTCGCGTGCGCACGTTGAGGGGCCAGAACGCGACGATGATGAGGATCGAGGCGCCGAAAGGTCTCAACGTCTCGGCCGATGCGATCGACGCGGCGTGGACCATACGCTTCGCCGCGACAGCGACCAAGCCACAGCGCTTCCTCAAGACGGAGAGGCGAGCGGACGGCGGCGGGAGGGCGCGAATCGAGACCATGATGGTCGGGGCAGCCGGTCTCGTCTGGTTCGAGGATCCGCTGATCGGTGACCAGATCGCGGCGGCGGTCGCCTACGGCCCGTCTTCGGCCTCGACGACGCCGCGCGACTTCGTGGAGGCCTCCCTGCCGGCGACCGCGCATGGGCTCGCCATCGCGCCCAAGGCCGACAATGTCGTGGTGACGGTCGAGGGCGAGAAAGTTGTTGTCTCGATGCCGGGACGCAGCCAGTCCGTCGAGGAGAACGCCAATGACGGCAATGAAGCCGCTGCGACCTCGGTCAATCCGGCCTTCATCGATTTCGCCGGCTGGGGCGGAAAGTCAGGCGCCAAGTGGTACGACCGGCGCAGGGAATTAGAGGCGGCGACGACGCTATCCGATCTGGCGACGCCGGAAGGCGCGGCGGCGATGATGGATCTCGCGCGCTTCTATATTGGTCACGAGATGGCGCTGGAGACGCTTGGCGTGCTGAAGCTGGCGGGGTCGGAGAGATCCGATCTCGAACTCGACGCCGAGTATCTCGGCATGCGGGGCGCGGCCAATGTCATGGCGCACCGGATGAAGGCGGGGGAAGCGGATCTGTCGCGCGGGCCGCTGCGGGCGGATGCATCGGCGGCGCTCTGGCGCGGCGTCGTCGCTGTCGACAAGGAGGAATGGGAGAATGCGGCGGATTTCTTCCGTCTCGCCGAGGATCAGATTTTTGCCTACCCGCCGGCGTGGGCAGCGCGCTTCTCGGCGGCGGCGGCGGAGGCCGCGCTCAACACGAATGACTATGACGGCGCAAGGCGCCTCGCGGAGCAGGCGGTCGCGACGGGGCAGGGGGTCGATATCGAGCGGGCGAAGCTTGTTCTCGCCAACCTCAAGGCGGCTGTCGAAAGTCCGGCCGCCGCCTATGCCGACTTCGAAACGCTGGCGAGAAAGGCGTCCGAGCCGGTTGCGGTGCTGGCCGAGCTGAAGCGGCTGGAATATGGCGTCCCGGTCGGCAAGGTGACGGCGAACGACGCCGCCGCCGGGCTTGAAGTCCTGCGGTTCCGCTGGCGCGGCGATGGCGTCGAGTTGGCCACTGTCGGCATTCTCTCCGACCAGTACATGCAGGTGGGGCGGTTCCGGGAAGCCCTGTTGCTGGCCCAGTCGGCGGCCCTGCGCGAGCCCGGCGCCCCCGGCGCGCGCGACCTGCGCATCAAGCTGACAGAGTATTTCCGCCGGCTCTTTCTGGACGGCGCGGTCGATCGCCTAGACCCGATCCAGGCGCTGGCGCTGTTCTACGAATTTGCAGACCTGACCCCGATCGGGACGGACGGAGACCAGATGATCCGCAAGTTGGCGCAGAGGCTGGTCGCCTTCGATCTGCTTGAGCCCGCCGCCAACCTGCTGCAGCACCAGGTTGACAATCGCATGCGCGGAGTCGGCAAGTCGGCGATCGCGGTCGATCTCGCCATCGTCTACCTGATGGACAAGCGTCCCGACCGGGCGCTGGCCGCCATCAACGGTTCGCGCCAGCCGGCGCTGCCCAAGGAGCTGGCGCTGGAGCGAAGGCTACTGGAGGCGGCGGCCTATCGCGATCTTGGACGTTACGACCACGTCGTCGAACTCGTCGAGGGTCTCGAGGGAGCAGAGGCCAGATCGCTGCTGGCGGATGCTTACTGGCGGGATCGCAAATGGGCCGAGGCGGGGCGTGTCCTCAGAGGCATGTTGCCGCCGCCCAGGGAGGCCATCAAGCCGGAGCAGGCGGACATCGCGATGCGGGCGGCGATTGCGGCGCGGATGGCCAAGGACGGCGTGCTGCTGGCGGAGCTGCGGGCGGGGTACGCGCCGCTGTTCGAGGGCAATCCCAACAAGGCGAGCTTCGACCTCATCACCTCGCAGACGGATGTCGCGGGGGCCGCCTTGTCCGAAGCGGTGAAGCGCCTCGGAGACGCCCCGCGCGTCGATGCGCTGGCCACGGCGATGCGCACACGGTTCGAGGGCGCCAAGGCGATACCCGATGCCGGCGAGGCCGGGTCGGCGCCGGAGGCCGCCCGGACGGAAGCGCCGACGCCGAAAGCCCCCGCCGGGGGATGAGCGGCGGCTTTATCAAGGCTGCCGTCCGAATGCTCGGGGGGAAGCGACAGCGAGCGGAGGACATTCCTCTCTGCTAACCCAGCCTGTCGTCCTCGCCCGGCGCGCCGAGTCGGAGGCCGGCGAAATCGAACAGGGCCGGGTCGGCGAGGTGCGAGGGCCGGACGTGGGCGAGCGCTCGCGCCATGACCTGTCGCTTGCCGGGGTTTTTTACCTCCCAGGCGTCGAGCATTGACTTTACCGCCATGCGCTGCAGCCCCTCCTGTGCGCCGCAGAGATTACAGGGGATGAGCGGGAATTTCATCGCTTCGGCGAATTTCCGGATGTCGGCTTCGGCGGAGAGGATCAGCGGGCGCAGAACATAGAGATCGCCCTTGTCGTTGACCAGTCTGGGCGGCATGGCCGCGAGGCGGCCGCCATGCATGAGGTTCAGCATGAAGGTTTCGAGGGCGTCGTCGCGATGATGACCGAGGACAATGGCCTCGCAGCCCTCCTCGCGAGCGACGCGATAGAGGATCCCGCGCCGGAGGCGCGAGCAGAGCGAGCAGTAGGTTTTCGAGGCGGGGATCTTGTCGGTGACGATCGAATAGGTGTCCTCCGTCACGATGCGGTAGGGGACGCCGACGCTGGCGAGATAGCCGGGGAGTACATGGCTCGGGAAGCCCGGCTGCCCCTGATCGAGATTGCAGGCGAGCAGATCGACGGGCAGGGCGCCCTGCCACTGCAGGTCGAGCAGGATGGAGAGGAGGGTGTAGCTGTCCTTGCCGCCGGAAAGGCAGACGAGCCAGCGGGGCCGGGCGGCG
>JAWXBJ010000093.1:0-13487 GCA_034439955.1 Alphaproteobacteria bacterium | reverse complement strand
CGCGCTCAATGGTGGCTGGACAGCTCAGGAACGGAGCCGCTGGGGATGTGGTCGATGCGCGGATGACCCTGAGCAACGGTTGCCCGGCGCATCTGGTCGGCTCGTTTCATGACGCGGGCGTTTCGCGCGGGCTGATTATCTCGGGTGTCGGCCCCATGATCTCCGCAGCGGCGGATGCCAGCGTCGAGCCGGTCTTTCAGCCGATCCGGCGCCTCGCGGATCTATCGGTGGCGGGTTTCGAGGCGCTGGCCAGATTCCGCGACGCGAACGGAAGCCTGGTGGGGTTGTCTGCGACACCAAGCCCCGTTCGAGACGGCGACTGGTCGGTGATTGGTCCTGTCATGCTGCGCAAATCAGCCGAAGCGCTGTCTCTCCTGCGGTCAGCCGGCAGGGATGTGTTCATGCAGGTCAATCTGTCGGCGGCTGAAATCGCCAGACCAATTCTGGTCGAGGAGATAGCGGCCATCATAAGCGACGCGAAACTGCCGCGCGGCGTGTTGCGGATCGAACTCACCGAGGAAGCGGCGTTGCGCGACAATGAAGGCGCGCTCGGGGCTCTGGCGGCTTTTCGCGCGGCAGGCGCAGGCATTGTTCTGGATGATTTTGGCGCCGGGCATTCCTCCTTCGCCTGGCTCGTTGAAATACCTGCGGACGGGGTGAAGCTTGATCCCAGGCTTGTCCGGCTTGCTTCGCAGCCGAGGGCGACCCGCATACTCACAGGGCTCACCGGGCTGATCCGGAGCCTTGGTATGTCCGTGACAGCCGAGGGAATCGAAGATGCCACGACAGCGCCCCGTCTCCTCGCCATGGGTTGCGACTATGTCCAGGGATTCGCTTACGACTTGCCGATCGTGCGCGGCGAGATCGAGCGGGCGTTCGAACGCAGGTCAGCTCCCCAATGAAAGGCGCCGTCATCGCGGTCAGTTGCTCGAAGGCCCATCAATTTGGCAAGGCCAACCAGCTTGCGGTGCGCCTTATCAAGGGTCTTGGCGTTGAGGGCGACGCGCATGCCGGTGAGACCGTCCAGCACAGATCGCGCCGCCAACTGGCGCCCGAACTGCCAAATCTCCGTCAGGTTCACCTGATGCATGCCGAATTCCACGACGAACTCAATGCGGCCGGCTTCAGCATCGGACCGGGCGTTCTTGGCGAGAATTTCACCACACGTGGGATCGACCTGCTCGGACTGCCCGAGCGCACTCTGCTTCACATCGGTGAGGAGGCCGTCGTCCAACTCACGGGTTTGCGCAATCCGTGCGTCCAGATCGAACGATTCCAGCCCGGCCTGCTCAAGGCATGCCTCGGTCGTGGCCCCAATGGCGAGCCGATCCGGAAGACCGGCGTGATGGGCGTAGTGGAACGCAGCGGCGCCGTCTATCCCGGCGACACGATCCGGGCCGAGAAGTCAGTGGGGCCATTCGCGCCCTTGCAGCCGGTCTGATCCCGGGTGACGCAGATCGCGATCGCCGCTAAACTTGATCCCCAGTTGCTGAGGCCGCCATGACGACACGCACACCGTTCATCATTTCCGGCCGCAGGGGCGGCCCGGACGATCACTGGGAAGTCGTGATGGGCCTCGAAGTCCACGCCCAGATCGCGTCGAAATCCAAGTTGTTCTCCGGAGCACCCACAGCCTTCGGCGCCGATCCGAACACCAATGTCTCGCTGGTCGACGCCGCCATGCCCGGCATGTTGCCCGTGATCAATCGGCATTGCGTCGAGCAGGCGGTGAAGACGGGCCTTGGCCTCAACGCGCAGATCAACCTGTTTTCGCGGTTCGACCGGAAGAACTATTTCTACCCGGATCTGCCGCAGGGCTATCAGATTTCCCAGTTCAAGAGCCCGATCGTGGGGGAAGGCTCGATCGATGTGGAATCCGACGAGGGGTACACGTTCACTGTCGGCATCGAGCGCCTGCACATTGAGCAGGACGCCGGAAAATCGATCCACGATCTCGACCCCAACGCTACTTACGTCGATCTCAACCGGTCGGGCGTCGCGCTCATGGAGATCGTCTCGAAGCCTCACATCCGCTCGCCTGCGGAAGCCGCAGCCTACGTCAAGAAGCTCCGCTCCATCCTGATTGCGCTGGGGACCTGCGACGGCGACATGGAGAAGGGCAATCTTCGCGCCGACGTCAACGTCTCGATCTGCAAGCCCGGCGCGTACGAGCGCTTCAGGGAAACCGGCGACTTCAAACACCTCGGCACGCGCTGCGAGATCAAGAACGTCAACTCTTTCCGCTTCATCCAGTTGGCTGCCGAATACGAGGCGCGCCGCCAGATCGAGATCGTCGAGAACGGCGGCAAGATCGACCAGGAGACACGGCTTTACAATGCAGAGAAGAACGAGACGCGCTCGATGCGCTCGAAAGAGGACGCACACGATTATCGCTATTTTCCCGATCCCGACCTGCTGCCCCTCGAACTGCGGCAGGACCTTGTCGACCGGATTCGCCTCTCCCTTCCGGAACTGCCGGACCAGAAGCGCGCCCGCATCGTGAAGGATTATGGCCTCAAGGACTACGACGCGGGCGTGATCGCCGGCGATGCGGCCAAAGCCGCGTACTTCGAAACGGTCGCGACCGGCCGCGACGCCCGTCTCGCGGCCAACTGGGTGACGCAGGAGCTGTTCGGCTACCTCAACAAGGCCGAGCTGGAGCTGGCCCGCTCGCCTGTTTCGGCGCAACAGCTCGGCGGGCTGCTCGATCTCATCTCGAACGACACGATCTCGGGCAAGATCGCCAAGGATGTCTTTGCCAGGATGATCGCCACCGGCGACAGCGCATCCGCCATCGTCGAACGCGAAGGTTTGAGACAGGTCACCGACACAGGCGCCATCGAGGCGATCATCGACAGGATCATCGCCGCCAATGCCTCGCAGGTTGACCAGGTGAAATCCCAGAAGGCTGCCGGCCATGACAAGCCCAAGGCGCTTGGCTGGTTCGTCGGCCAGATCATGAGGGAATCCGGGGGCAAGGCGAACCCCGCCGCCGTCAATGAGATACTGCTACGAAAGCTGGGGCTCTAGAAGCGATTGGGCCCGGGCGCTGGGGCCAGCTGGTCGTCGATCGGGGAATCGACGGCCTCCGGCCAGTCCCTGTCGCGTCCAACGCAGTCCCGACGAAAACTGCCGGCAGCCTCGTCGATCTCTCCGAGGACTTTCGGGTCGGATGTCAGGAAAATCTCCCAGTCCATCTGGCAGGCCCGCGTCGCGAAGCTGCGGGTACACTGGGCGGCGGGCTCGGGGTAGTCCTCATGTCCCTCACCGTAGATGCACTCGTAGCCCGCCTCGCGCACCGCCTCGATTGCTTGGGGTCGGGTCGAACGTTTCAGGATGCGCCTGACGTTCTTGTCGAAAGCGGTGTTCAGATTCTTGCCCGCCTCTTTCCCCCAATCGTGGGAGGCCGCGAGATCAGACAGGGATTTCGGCTGCGGTCCTCCCGCGCAAGCGGTCAGGCAAAGCGCGAAAATCAAGGCATGTAGTCTCATCTCAAGTCCTCCCTCGCCCTAATAGCCTGCCGAAAGGCGGCGGCGTAAAGGCGAAGTCCGAGCAGAATCACGCCCGTCCGCCGCTTGGCGAGCGTCCCGATCCCGGCTATCCGCCCGGCCATGCGTGTCGATGACTTCGACTTTCAGCTCCCCGAGGAGCTCATCGCCCTCCGGCCGGCGCGCCCCCGCGATTCGGCTCGCCTGCTGGTTGTCCGCGGGCCAGACGGCGATCTCGAGGACCGGCTGGTGAGCGACCTGCCCGAGCTTTTGCGGGCCGGCGACATCCTTGTCGCCAACGATACACGCGTGATGCCGGCCGCCCTCCTGGGCGCGCGAAGGGCGCGTGGACCCGGCGGACCCGCAGTCCATTTCAAGGTCAACCTTCACCGCAGGCTCGGTGCGCGGGTTTGGGCTGCCTTCGTGCGGCCCGGGAAGCGACTGAAGCTGGAGGATCGCATTTACTTTCGAGCCGCCGACGAACCAGTTTTTTCCGCCCGGGTCATCGGCAAGGGTCTCGATGGGGAGGTACATCTGGCCTTCGACGATGGCGCTCGCGATTTAGCGGCCGCGCTCGACAGGGCGGGCGACGCGCCGCTGCCGCCTTACATCTCGGGACGGCGTCCGGCCGACGCTGACGACCGCGCGGATTATCAGACTGTGTTCGCGAGCGGAGAGGCTGCATCGGTCGCGGCGCCAACGGCCGGGCTTCATTTCACCTTCGATCTGCTGGTCAGACTGCGGAATTGCGATGTCACGATTGACTATGTCCGGCTTGACGTCGGAGGCGGGACGTTTCTGCCGGTAAAGGCCGACCTGCTCGTCGATCATTATATGCACCCTGAGCGCTGCGTGGTGAGCGCGGCGACCGCCACCGCCGTCAACATGGCGCGCAACGCGGGAGGGCGCTGCATTCCGGTAGGCACAACCGCGCTCAGGGCACTAGAGACTGCGGCAGGCGCCGACAGGCAGAACTTGGCGGCAGAGCCAGTTTCCGCGACCGATCGGGAGACGTCCATTTTCATTTGGCCTGGCTACCGGTTTCGTGCTTCCGACGGGCTGATGACTAATTTTCACCTGCCCCGCTCCACCCTGTTCATGCTGGTCAGCGCCATGATGGGGCTGGAGACGATGCAGCGGGCCTACGCCCATGCGATCTCCGCGAAGTATCGCTTCTATTCGTACGGCGACGCCTGCCTTCTGCTGCCCCATGGCTGAATTCCCGTTCCTTCTGTCGGCCACGGATGGCGCGGCCCGCACGGGTCGCCTCGCAACGCCGCGCGGCGACATTGCAACGCCCACCTTCATGCCGGTCGGCACGGCCGGCACGGTCAAGGCGCTTTACCTGGACCAGGTCAGATCGGCCGGCGCCGATATCATCCTCGGCAATACCTATCACCTGATGCTCCGTCCCACGGCCGAGCGGGTTTATCGGCTGGGCGGGCTGCATCGTTTCATGCGGTGGAACCATCCCCTCCTGACGGACAGCGGCGGCTTCCAGGTCTTCTCCCTGTCCGGGCTTCGCACGATGAAGGAAGAGGGCGTCACGTTCAGCTCGCATCTTGACGGCGCCAAACATTTTCTCAGTCCGGAACGTTCAATCGAAATCCAGGCCGACCTGCTGGGCGCGGATATCTGCATGCAGCTCGACGAGAGCATCGGAAATCCATGCGGGCACGCAGAGGCTGCGGCGGCCATGCGCCTTTCGGCGCGGTGGGGGGATCGCTCCAAAATCGCCTTTGGAACGCGCGACCGCCAGGCCTTGTTCGGAATTGTTCAAGGTTCGACCTACCCGGACCTGCGGGCGGAAAGCGTGGAGCGCGTCGTCCGATCGGGGTTCGACGGCTATGCCATCGGCGGTCTGGCGGTCGGCGAGGGGCATGCCGCCATGTGCGATACGCTCGATGTGACCGTCAGGCTGTTGCCGGTTGAGCGGCCTCGCTACCTGATGGGTGTCGGCAAGCCGTTCGACATCGTGGAAGCCGTCGCCTGCGGGATTGACATGTTCGACTGCGTGCTGCCGACGCGCTCTGGCCGTCATGGGCAGGCGTGGACCTGGGAGGGGCCCATCAATCTCAAGAATGCGCGGTTCGCCGAGGATGACGCGCCGATCGATCCGGACGCCTCATGCCCGGCGTCGCGCGACTATTCCAAGGCCTATCTCCACCATCTTTTCAGGGCAGGCGAGTTCCTGGGTCCAATGCTTCTGTCCTGGCACAATGTCGCCTTCTTCCAGGCGCTGATGGCCCGCATCCGGACGGAAATCGGCGCAGGCACGTTTCAGGGCTTTTGCGACGATGTCGCCGGCCGATGGACGTCCCGTCCCGATCCAGATCCGGCTTGACGTTGCTGGCCATGGCGATTCCGGCTCCAGCGCAAAGCTTAGTCGGGGCGGTTTCCTTCGTTGACCCCGGCGAATTCGGACATTAGGTTCCGCCGCTCTTGAAGGAGCCCGTAGCTCAGTTGGTAGAGCAGCTGACTTTTAATCAGCGGGTCACAGGTTCGAATCCTGTCGGGCTCACCAAAACTCTGCCGCACTGCGGAGTGGACCGTTTACAGGAGCGTTTACGGGCCATGTTCCCTTTTTGAACGGATGATCGACGAGATTTGCTCTCGACGTCATCGCCCGTCGATCCATAAGCGCCGCGATCGCTTGCCGAGTCTCTGCAGGGGCCAGCGCGCCTACGCCAGCGTCTCGAAGACACGCGTATCGATCAGCTGGTATCTTGCCTTCTACAGTACCGGGCGCCCACGCTCGAGCCTTGACCGGCAAACCCCGGCGTTTTGCGAACACCGCCGTTGGCGCGTGTTGAGGAGGATGCTAAGCCGGTGACGCTGCGCGCGTTCGCAAGAGCGCTTGCCCGGCATTCAGCAGGCTGTCGTGCCGGATAAACGGGGAACGGATCGTGAGTGCGGCTACCGCAGAGATGATCTGGATAATTGTCGGCGGATATGCCGCCATCGGTGTCCTTGTCGCTCTGGTCATGATCTTTGGTCTGATCAAGCGAATTGACCCGCTTGCTCATGCGGCGCCTTGGCGCGTGAAGCTGCTTTTGTCTCCTGGTTTTGTCGCGCTCTGGCCGCTGGCCGTGTTGCTTGCGCTCACCCGAAAGCCGGCTCCAGCACCATGAAGAGGGCTCAGCGACGCCTCCATGCCTGGACGTGGACCCTGTTGGCGGTCGTTATCCTGGGGCTCAGCCTCGGCGCTCTGGTCACCCGGGAGCACGCGGAAGCGGCAAGGCGGGCGTGGGCCGTGAAAGCGGGACCGCTCTGATGTCGCATGGCTATCGCATGGTGCAATGGACGCCGTTCAAGAAAGCGTTCGACCTCGTGCTCGCAGCGGGCGTTGTTATCTTCGTGCTGGCTTATTTGGCGGCGGCGACGCTGGCTCAGCCGCAAGGCGAATCCATTACGCCCGTGCAACTCCTGATCCGGGCCTCGGGCGCGGCGGCGTTTGCGTTGCTCACGCTGATCTTGATGATCGGTCCGCTGGCGCGCCTCTCGGGGCGCTTCAAGCCGCTCTTGTACAATCGCCGGCACATGGGCGTGACGTGCTTTGTGCTGGCGCTTATCCACGCCGTGCTGGTCGTGATCTGGTACCATGGATTTGCAGAAATCAACGCGCTCGTATCGCTCTTGGAGGCGAACACCAGATATGACTCCATACTTGGATTTCCGTTTGAATCGCTCGGCCTAGCGTCGTTGGCGATCCTGTTCTTGTTGGCCGCTACAAGCCACGACTTTTGGAACGCCAATTTTGGTCCCGGCCTGTGGAAGGCGATCCATATGCTGGTCTATTGGGCATACGCGCTCTTGGTCGCACACATCATGCTGGGCGTCGTGCAATCTGAACGTGGGCTAGCGTATCCTGTTCTCGCCGGGGCGGGCGGGTTGCTCGTCGCCGGACTTCACCTTTTTGCCGGATGGCGTGAGCGTGCGCGCGATCTTGGAGATGCCCGTCCGCGCGAGAATGGCTGGATCAAAGTTGGCCCCGCCGTTTCCATTGCCGACGGCTGTGCAAAAATAGTCGCGCCGCCCAAGTCCGAGCGCATCGCCGTGTTTCGAAACGGCGCACGCATCTTCGCGCTTTCAAACGTGTGCCAGCATCAAGGCGGTCCGCTGGGCGAAGGTCGCATCATTGATGGCTGTGTTGTTTGCCCTTGGCATGGCTTCCAGTATCGCCCGGAGGACGGACGCTCGCCACCCCCCTTCACCGAGAAGGTCGCGACTTATCGAACGCGTATCGAGGCTGGCGTCGTTTTTGTGCACGCCGATGCGTTGCCGCCCGGAACGGAAGTAGCGCCCTCGGTGATGGAGGCTGGGGCATGAGCGAACGCGAGCAGGATTTCTTCATCGGATGGGCGGAGACGCCCAAACCGGATCGCCGCTTTCTGCTCGGCGCGTCGCTGGGGCTTTTGACGTTATCGGGGGTTGGCGCAGCACTTCTGGCGCGGTCGCAGGCGCCTGTGGGTACTGGAAGTTGGGACATGAGCGATGTCCGCACATTCTCTGGAATGCTGGTGCGTGAGCCCTACCCGATGCTGCTCACAAACGCGTTCAGCGATGCGCCACGCACTGCTTTTCTTGTCACCAACGGCAAGACCGGGGTGCAACGACGCCTGGGCGCGCTGGCGGACGGTCCGGTCAATGTCATGGGGAGCGTTATTCAGCGCGGCGCGAGTGCAATGATCGCAGCGATCGATGGCGATGCCTGGATCGCGCCGGCGCCTAGCGTTGCTGTCCCGGAATTTGCGACCTGGGCGGAGGAAGATCTAGGCGAAGTTCTGCTTGTGGGCGAAGTCCTCGACGCGAAATGTTGGTTTGGGGCCATGCGGCCGAGTTCTGGCAAAGTTCACAAAGCCTGCGCCGCGCTTTGCGTCCGCGGCGGCTTGCCACCGGCCTTCTGTTCGGGCGGAACCATATGCGGAGAATCGAGCGAGGCGCCGCTTCTGTTGCGAGCTGACGGCGGCCCTCACGGTGAGGAACTACTGGAGCTGGTCGCCGACCCGGTGCACGCCATTGGGCGCCTTGTCCGCGTTGGAGATGTCACCCAATTTCGCGCTGACATAAGCGCCATTCATCGGCTTTGAGAGGCCCACGATGGACTTTGCCAATCAGGTCGCAATTGTCACTGGCGCCGGAGGCAATCTCGGCGCCGCTATTTCGCGCGAACTGGCTTCCAGAGGGGCAAAGCTGGTGCTTGTCGACCAAGGCGCGAACGCATTGGCGCGTATCGAAGCGACTCTTGGCGACGCCGAGCTCTTGCTGCTGGGCGATGTTGATTTGCGCAAGCCGGAAGACACGATCCGCGTCGTCTCTGAGGCCGTGGCGCGTTTTGGGCGCGTCGATGCGCTGGCCAATACGGTAGGCACGTTTCAAATGGGGCGCATCGAGGAGAACGCCGCTGAGCAGTGGCAGATGCTGATGGACCTAAACGCGCTGACCGCGCTCCTGATCTCAAAAGCTGCGTTGAAGGCGATGAGCACGCGTTCTTATGGCCGCATCCTGCACGTGGCTGCGGGCGCCGGTCTCAAGGGCGGGGCGGGCATGAGCGCATACAGCGCCTCGAAGGCCGCGCTCATGCGTGTGTGTGAAGCGCTATCGGAAGAAGCGCGGGCGTTGGGCGTCACCGCCAATTGCATCTTGCCGAACACGATTGACACCCCGCAAAATCGCGAGGCAATGCCGGACGCCGATACCAGCTCTTGGGTCAAGCCTGCCGCGATCGCCAAAGTCGCCGCGTTCTTGCTCTCGACGGATGCAGGAAGCGTCACAGGCGCCGCTGTTCCGGTCACGCGATGAAGGGCAAACCCGAACGAAATCCACAGCAGGAGACAGAATGATTATCATGTCGGATTGCGTGTCCGGTCTACCTCAAGACGCGCCTACCTGAGCGCCATGCACATAGCGTGCCGCCCAGGCGGTGATCATGCTTGCGGCATAGTCAGCATCAGTGGACCGAGAGAGTAAGTGGTCCGCCTCGTGCAGCGAGACAAAGCTTTTGGGGTGCTTGGCAGCCTGGAAGATTTGCGCCGCGTTCTCGATGCCGACAATTTCGTCCGTCGGCGCATGTAACACCAGCAAGGCGCGCTTCAGCTGGCAGATGCGCTGCTTCTGATCTTGCCCTTTCAGATCCTCGATGAATTGCTGCTTCACGGTAAATCGCCGACCAGCCAGCGACACCTCGGCCTGACCGGTCCTTTCCATCTCATCGGTGTGAGCTGCAAAATGATGGGCGACATGTGCGGCGTCGCTGGGGGCTCCGATCGTTACGACCGCGCGCGCTTCGGGGATAAGGTGCGCCGCAGCGATTACCGCGGCGCCGCCTAGACTGTGTCCGATCAACAGCTGTGGCGGCTGATGGTGTTCCCTCAAATAGCTCGCCGCAGAAACCAGATCGGCGACGTTGGAGGAGAAATTTGTGTTGGCGAAATCGCCGCCACTTTGCCCGAGCCCGGTGAAGTCGAACCTGAAGGTCGCGATGTTGCGCGCGGCAAGGGCCCGCGTGGTACGCACTGCGGCTGAAGAATCCTTGCCGCAGGTGAAGCAGTGCGCAAACAGTGCATACGCGATTGGCGGTGATGCGGGCATCTCCAGCCGAGCCGCCAAGGGCTCGCCCTCGGCACTCGCGAAAGCTATTTTCATGCTTTTCATGTTTGTCAGGCCCCATCTTTTGTGTGGACGGAATGCCAATGTGCATCAGCGTTGCGAATTTGACCGCTGGCGTCGCGCTCCCATTTGGATTGAACACGTGCATTCAGATTGAAGAACAGTCGCCCTTCGACATCTGGGCGCGCGGCATAATAGCACGCGTTCAGGGCCCCGACGGAGGCGCCAACAACAAAATGGGGTCGTTCGCCCGCGCGCACAATCTCCCCTAGCGCACCCACCTGTATCGCACCAAGACTGCCGCCTCCGGCGAATACGAAAGCTGTGCGTGCCGAAGGTCGAGGCATGAATTTGCTCCGGGGCCTAAGTCAGTTCGGCGAGGCTCCGAGTGCGGTTACAGACGCCCCGATGCTTCGGCCATGAATTGGCCTGGACTACGGTTTCACGAACGGGGCATTCGTTGGATGGACGTCACGAATGGCGATCTCTGCACATCTCCGGCCCAACATGAGCTGGGAGCGGAAAGGGTAGCTGCAAAGGGACCTTGGTTATCGATTCTGTCGCGCATTCTGTCGTGTTGCTCGCCTCGCCCCCAATCGGCTTCAGATCGAAGGCGAGTTCCGGGCTAAACCGGCGCCAACGGCCAGAAGATCAGGATCAGCGGCGTCGCGACCAGGAGCACGATGATCGTCAGCGGCAGGCCAAGCCGCCAATAGTCGCCGAAGCGGTAGCCGCCTGGTCCCATCACCAGCGTGTTGCACTGATGGCCGATGGGCGTGAGGAAATCGCACGCCGCGCCGATCGCGACAGCCATCAGATAGGCATCCGGATCAACACCCAGATCCCGCGCGACCGCCACCGCGATGGGTGCAACGATCAGGACGGTCGCCGCATTGTTGAGGAAGGGCGTGACGGCCATTCCGACCACAATCAAGGCGGCCACCGCGAGAAAGGGCGGAAGCGGTCCGAGGAGCTGAGCAAGCGGAGCGGCGATCAGGGCGGCGCCGCCAGTGCGGTCTATGCTTTCGCTTATCGGAATAAGGCAGGCCAGAAGCACCAGCAGCGATCCATCGACTGATCGATAAGCGTCGGTCATGCTCATCACGCGCAACAGCAACACGCCAACGGCAGCCGCTGCAAATGCGAGATGAATCGGCGCCCATCCCATGCCGATGGCGAGAACCGCCGCAGCCAGAAGCAAAAGCGGTGCGAAGCCAAATCGCTTCACGCCGAGAGAGATGATCCGTTCGGAAAGCGGGAGAACGTGCAGCTCCGCGAAAGCGTCCCCAAGTTCACCTTCGCCTGCCTTGAAGATCACAACGTCGCCGCCACGCAGTCGGAGTGAGCGCAGTTCGCTATCGATGCGCGATCCCTCGCGGCTGACGGCCAAAAGGCTTAGCCCATATCTCTCATGCAGCCGGCCTTGTGAAACCGATCGGCCGATCAGGCTGGAGTCCCGAGCGATAACGCCTTCAACAACCCGCACTCCATCCGAACTTTCCTTCGTTTCGCGGTGTCGCTCCCCGGTCAGGGAGAGTTTCGCGGACGCGGCAAACTTTTCCAGGTCGGCCTGCTTTCCCTCAACGATGACATGATCGCCAGCCGCGATCAGTCGGTCGGGGGTCGGCCTAGTGTTCTTCGATTCCGTGACGATCGAGAGAACGTCCGTGGCCTCGCTGCTGAGCGCATCGAGGTCGGAAAAGGGCTTTCCGATCCAGTCTGAACCTTCGGGGAAGGACAGCTCGGTCACGTACTTCGCGCTTTCGAGGCTTTCAGCCACACTGGTGGGCGAGGATCTTTCGACCTTGATGAAAAAAGGCGCGATGGCCAGAAACGCGAACCCAGCCGCGCACACGCCAAGACCAACCGGTGCGAAATCGAAAAGCTGGTAAGGCTCGCCGAGAAGGGACTGTCGCACGCTTGAAACGATTACATTCGGCGACGTGCCGACGAGCGTGACCAGGCCGCCCAGAAGGGATGCGAAAGACATCGGCATCAGCAGCTGGGAAACGGGCGTTCCGGTTTTCTGGCCGTTGCGGATCGCGATCGGCATCATGATCGCCAGAGCGCCAATGTTTTTCGTGATCATCGAAAGGATCATGACGGCGCCCGCGAAGGCGGGGATTTGCACCTGTGGTTTGTCGAGTCGCTCCAGGACAGGCAGGAGCGCCTGCTCGACAAGGCCGGAGCGGGCGATCGCGGCGCTCAGCACCAACACCGAGGCGATGATCCAGATCAGATCGTTGCTGAACCCCGAAAACATCCGGTCGGCGGGGATGACGCCAAGAACGACGCCCGTGACAAGCGCCAGCAACGCGACGAGGTCGTAGCGCAGCTTCCCCCAGATGAACAACCCTACGGCGCCGGCCATAACGCCAAAGGCCAGTGCCTGTTCGATCGTCATCGATCGCCCCACGCTACAGCATCCGTCGATCAAGCTGATTCAGTTTGACCGAAGAAAGATGCTCCGCCTGAAAAATGAAGAGTAACTTGTCTGTGTCCAAGCGGACGCAGGGTTGCAGTGTTCAACAAAGTCGCAAGGTAGGCCGACCTCGTCGCCGTTCAACTTTTCATGGCTGTCCTGAACCCTTGCGGCGCGGACTTCAGGCATTGAGGCGCCGCCCTGCTTTTACAATCCCCTGGCGCAAGCTTACGGTAAGGCGGATCGCATCGGCACAAGCCGGAGTTTCGGCGGAATGAAGTTGATCATTATGGCGCTGGCTGTGGGACTTGCGGCGGCGGATGGCGCGCACGCGGAACGCCTGACAGCCGCGAGGGTGTTCGCCGACCCTGGCCTGTCAGGCCCCACAGCTCGTGGGGTCAAGCTCTCGCCGGACGGCCAATCGGTTAGCTGGATCCGGCCGCGGCCCGAGGATGCCCGGATCACCGATCTTTGGATTGCCGACGTTTCAGGCGGCGAGCCGCGCAAGCTGATCGACGCGGCCCTGCTTATCGATCCGGGCCGGGACATCTCGGAAGAGGAAAAAACACGGCGCGAAAGACAGGGCGTTCAGACGAGCGGCGTCATCGACTATCAGTGGGACGAGCAGGGAAGGTTCATTCTTGCGCCGGTTGAAGGCGATCTCTTCCTATTCGATCGCGGGACCGAGCGCCTGAAACGCCTCACGGATACGCCGTCGGGCGAGATTGACGCCAAAGTGTCGGCCAAGGGGGGCTATGTATCGTTCGTGCGGAACGACAATCTGGTGATCATGCCGTCCGCCGGCGGAGCGGAGCGGCCGCTGACGACGGATGGAACAGAGCTTCAAAGCTGGGCCACTGCGGAATTCATCGCCCAGGAGGAGATGGGGCGCAGCACCGGCTATTGGTGGTCGCCGGATGAAAGTCGCATCGCCCTGACCCGGGTCGATCAGACCGGCGTCGATATCG
>JAWXBJ010000092.1:0-22469 GCA_034439955.1 Alphaproteobacteria bacterium | reverse complement strand
TTGCGGTAATTGTCCACAGAGCCTAGAGCATCCTGCGATCGAACTGAATCAGTTTGACCGGAGAAAGATGCTCTATTTCAGAAGTGTGGAGCAACCTGTCTGTGTCAAAGAGGACGCCGGTTGCTCTATATAGGCGCCTGGGGCCGGTCCGTCATGGTCATACGAAACCCGGAATGGCGGCGAAGGATTCCGCCCCTCGGGATATTTTTGCGTCGCCTTCATTGCCCATGTGCGATGAATCCGCCGCAACTCGGCCAAAATTGAACCTAAACTCGAACGCTCCTCCAGATACCGGGCGCCCGCATTTGAGATTCGTCCAGCTGTTCCAGACGGCATTGCTCGCCGCCATCTTCGCGCTTGCGCCGGCAGCGACCGCCCAGCTCAAGCCCGAGGCGCAGGCCCTGCGAAATTTCGGCGCTGTGCTGGACGACGCCTCAACCGCGCCGGATTTCGTCGGTCTCGCCGTCGCCGTCGTCCGCGACGGGCGCATCGTTCTCACGAAAACCTATGGCGTGCGCGAAGCAGGGAGCGCCGAGCCGATCACACCCGACACGGTTTTTCGCCTCGCCTCACTCTCCAAGGGCTTCGCGGCGACGCTCGCCGTTCTTGAAGCCCGCGACGGGCGCTTTGCGCTCAGCGATCCGGTTTCAGAATCCGTTCCTCAGTTTCGTCTCAGGACGGCGAAGGACACAGCCGCCGTAACGGTTGAAGACATACTTTCCCATCGCACCGGCCTGCCGCCCTTCGCTTTTGACAATCTGCTTGAGGCCGGCGTCGCGCCAATGGAAATTCTCGGGCGCTACAAGACGGTCAAGCTGATCTGCCCGGTCCGCGAGTGCTACGCCTATCAGAACTCCACCTTCAACATGATCGTCAACGTGATCGAGGGCGCGACCGGGAAACCTTTTGGCGAGGAACTTCGCGTCCGCCTGTTCGAGCCGCTCGGCCTGAAAACGGCGTCTCTCGGAGTGAACGGCCTCAGGGGAACGGGCAACTGGGCCCGCCCTCATATGCGCCGCGACGACGTCTGGAGTCCGGTCGAGGTCAAGGAGGCTTACTACAAGCTGCCCGCCGCAGGAGGGATGAACGCCAGCATCACCGACCTCGCCCGATGGGTCGCCGCTCACATGGGCGCCAACCCCGAAATCCTGCCGCCAGAGATACTTGCCAATCTCAGCGCTCCGCGCATCGCGACGCCGGCCGAGACACGGCGTCAGCGCATTCTCAAGACTCCGGTGACCAACACGCATTACGGGCTGGGCTGGCGTACCTACGACTATGCCGGGTCGAGGGTCGTCACCCATTCGGGCGGCGTCGAGGGCTATTTCGCCCAGATCGCCTATCTGCCGGACAGCAAGTCCGGCATCGTCATTCTGTCGAACACGCGCGGCGCCCGCGCCGGCAAGATCCTGCCGACCTGGCTCGATCATGAACTGGGTCTGCCGAAGACAAACTGGCTGCGCCTGGACGAGATTGACGGCGACAGCGCGGATCCTGCCGCTCCGGCCGGAAACTAGATCAGCCCGCCGCCTTCCGCCGCGCCAGCGCCGACTCCACATCGGTGAGGCCCAGCCGGTCCACCAGCTGCCGCATCAGGGATTCCTCCATCGGGTGACGCGCGGCGTCAGCCAGGATCACCCGCCAAAGCGCCTCGACGATGGCGAGCCGGTCATCGAGCGAGACGGCCAGCTTGATCGCCCGGGTGAACTGATAATGGTCGAGCGCCTCGGCCTCGGCCGCCTCGCCTTCGGCGCGCAGGGCGGACGCCTGATCGGCGCTCAGTCCGAACCGCGACGACAGCAGCCCGTCGATCAGCGCCTGCTCGCCCTCGGCGTAGTGATCGTCGGCCCGCGCCGCCATCACCAGCACCGCCGCTATGGCCGATCGCGCGTCGGCGGCGGGCAGCGGCGAGCTGATGGCGGGATTGAGCAGGCGTTTCATGAAATCGAGGGGCATGGCGCTTTTCTACAGCCGCGCCGGTCGAAGGGAAACCGCAAACCGGGCCGGGAGCGTCCGTTTGCCCTCGCGCGCCAAAGTGACGCTTTTGTGTGTGAAATCTTGATTCTCCCGCCCACCCTGCATAACAGGAAGCGCCGAGCCGCCTTGCCACGGGACGGGGCGGTCCTTGTATTGAACCGAGCCGGAGAGCCGCCGATGAAGGTGCTGGTGCCCGTTAAGCGGGTCATTGACTACAATGTGCGGCCCCGCGTGAAGCCGGACCAGTCGGGCGTCGATCTCGCCAACGTCAAGATGGCGATGAATCCGTTCTGCGAGATCGCCGTCGAAGAAGCCGTGCGGATGAAGGAAAAAGGCCTCGTCACGGAGATCGTGATCGTCTCGATCGGGCCGCTTCAGGCGCAGGAGACCATCCGGGTCGGTCTCGCCATGGGCGGCGACCGCGGCATTCTCGTCCAGACCGATCAGCGTGTCGAACCGCTCGGCGTCGCCAAGCTTCTCAAGGCCATCGTCGATCAGGAACAGCCCGGCCTCGTGATCACCGGCAAGCAGGCGATCGACGACGACAACAACGCCACGGGCCAGATGCTGGCCGCCCTGCTCGACTGGCCCCAGGGCACATTCGCCTCTGCCGTGGTCAAGGACGGCGACAACCTGAAAGTGACGCGCGAGGTCGATGGCGGCCTCCAGACCGTGTCGATGTCGCTCCCCGCTGTCGTCACCACCGACCTTCGTCTGAACGAGCCGCGCTTCGCCTCCCTGCCCAACATCATGAAGGCGAAGAAGAAGGAAATCGCGATGAAGACGCCGGCGGACTATGGCGTCGATATCGCCCCCCGCCTGACGGTCGTCCGGGTCACCGAGCCCAAGAAGCGCGAAGCAGGCGAGAAAGTCGCCGATGTCGATGCGCTGATCGCCAAACTCAAACTTGCTGGAGCGATCTGACATGGCCGTACTGGTTCTTGCCGAACACTCTAACGCCGCCCTCAACGACGCCACGCTGAAGGTCGTGTCGGCCGCCGTCGCCTTTGGCGGCGACATCGACATCCTGGTCGCCGGCGAAAAGGCTGGCCCGGCAGCGGAAGCCGCCGCGAAGGTCGCGGGCGTCCGGAAGGTCCTTCTCGCCGAGGGCGCCGTATACGGAAAGCCTGTCGCCGAAGCTCTCGAAGCGCTGATTATCCCGTTGATGTCCGGCTATGACGCCCTGTTCGCGCCCGCCACCACGACAGGCAAGAACATCGTTCCCCGGGTCGCCGCCAGGCTCGACGTGATGTCCCTGACCGACATCACAAAAGTGATCGACAAGGATACGTTCGAGCGTCCGATCTACGCCGGCAATGCGATCCTCACCGTCAAGTCGTCCGACGCCAAGAAAATCCTGACCGTCCGCGGCACGGCCTTTCAGCCGGCGGAGCTCGGCGGCTCGGCGGCTATCGAGACGATCCAGGCGCCGCAGGGTCCCTTCAAATCCGTGTTCGTCAGCGAGGAATTGTCGAAATCCGATCGGCCGGAACTCGCTTCCGCCAAGCGCATCGTCTCGGGCGGGCGAGCCCTCGCCTCGGCCGAGCAGTTCCAGCAATACATCCTGCCGCTCGCCGACAAGCTCGGGGCCGGCGTCGGCGCCTCTCGCGCTGCGGTTGATGCGGGCTATGCGCCCAACGACTACCAGGTCGGACAGACCGGCAAGGTCGTCGCGCCGGATCTTTATGTGGCCGTTGGCATCTCCGGCGCGATCCAGCACCTCGCCGGCATGAAGGATTCGAAGATCATCGTCGCCATCAACAAGGACGAGGAAGCGCCGATCTTTCAGATCGCCGACTTTGCCCTGGTTGGCGAC
Source organism: Alphaproteobacteria bacterium (assembly GCA_034439955.1). Classification (GTDB taxonomy): domain Bacteria; phylum Pseudomonadota; class Alphaproteobacteria; order Caulobacterales; family Hyphomonadaceae; genus UBA7672. The sequence goes on along the minus strand of JAWXBJ010000092.1, from coordinate 18,676 downwards.
CTGTTCAAGATCCTGCCAGAGCTAACCGCCAAGCTCTGAGGCAACCGTTTGGGGCCAGTCTCCCCGCCGGTGACTGGGGTGCAAACGAGGGCGCAACCAGCGATGGCCGTGCGCCCGTTTTGGCGCCACAGTGCTGCGGTCAGGGAGTGCGCCCATGTCCTACGCCGGAAGCCGCATCTGCTACGACGCCGACAGCCATCTGATGGAGCTGCCCGACTTTTTCCGTGAGTTTGCCGATCCGGAAGTCCGAGACCTTCTGCCTGAACTCACCGTCTCATCCGGCGGGCGTTTCGGCGAAGCGGTCACAAAGTTCGCCGCCGCGAGGCGGCTCGCACCCGAGGAAGTCGCACGACAGACAGCCCTCGGCGACACGCTCATCACCGGACCCAAGGGCTACTTCGCGCTTGGGGCGTTCAACCGGGACGAGCGCTCTCAGGCGCTGGACCAGCTCGGCTTCCGCAAGCAGTTGGTGTTCTCGACCTTCGCCGCCGGCACGATCTTCCGGCGCATGCCGGGCTCGCCCGACCTCCAATACGCTGCAGCCCGTGCCCACAACCGCGCCATGGCGCATTTCTGCGCCGATCCGCGCCTCATGGGGATCGCCGCCCTGCCATTGACCTCGGTCCCGCACGCGCTCGCCGAGATCGACAACATTGTCGCGCTGGGCCTGCGCGCCGCCTGGATCCCCCATCAGCCGGCCGGCGACAAATCGCCCGGCCACACCGACCTTGATCCGGTCTGGGCAAAACTCGCCGCCAACGGACTGCCCTTCGCCCTCCATGTCGGCGGCGATCCCCTGCAGATGGATCCGGCCTGGATCAACAATGGCCGCCCCGTCCCCACCGACTGGCTGGGAGGCGGCGAAAACCTTCGCGGCAAGGACATGACCGTGCTCCATCACGCGGCCGAGACCTTTTTGTCGGTCCTGGTTTTTGACGGCGTCCTCCAGCGGCATCCGGGCCTGCGCGGCATCGTCGTCGAACTCGGTTGCGGCTGGGTTCCCGAACTCCTGGTGCGCCTCGACTGGACCCACAAAACCTGGTCGCGCTCCGAACCCCTGCTCGCCGAACTCGAAACCTCGCCCAGTCGGCAGATCATTGATCGGATCTGCGTGACGCCCTACCCGTTCGAGAATGTCGGCGACATCATCCGCCGTTCGGATCCGCGCCTCTACATGTTCGCCTCGGACTATCCTCACACCGAAGGCTCGAAGGCGCCGATGGAGCGTTTCGACAAGAGCCTCGAAGGTCATGACCAGGCGACAAGCGACCTCTTCTATTCGGGCAATTTCATGCGTCAGTTCGCGCTCGCTCTGGAGCCGTCCAGGGTCACTTAGAGCAACCTCTCGTCCGCCCGGACGCAGACAAGTTGCTCTACACCGGAAAAGTTCAACACATTGGGGTGCGATCGTGAACCAGTCCTGCCGTTCGGGCTTCGCCGCATTGTGCGGACTCGTCCTTGTCGCCTGCTCTCCGGGGGCGTCCGCGCCGGATGCACGCGTTGAGACCGACGTGGCCGACGGCGACATCCGGCCCTTCATGGGCAGCTGGCAAACAGTGGGCAGCATCGTGGCGCCCTGGTTCGTCGGGGCCGAACGGTCACCCGAGCCCGATCCGGAATTCCTGGCGAGCACGCTCGTCCTCGCCCCGGCTTCCTCCACCGGTCCAGCTGCGCTGGCCTGTCCGTCGCCCGACCGGTCCGTCACAACCCTGCCGCGCGAGGCCCTGTTCGAGGGCGCCTTCACCGATGTCGATGGCGAGGGGCCTGCCCTGGGCGTCACGCGGAAGAACGTCCCGACACTCGTGGAAGACTGCGCCTCCGCCAACGGCGACCGCAGCCTCTCCTACCATCTGCTCGACGACGATACCCTGCTTCTGGCGCTCAACGACACGGTCTACCAGTTCGATCGCGTGAAGGACCGTTAACCCTTTCCTTACCGCGGCTCCACAGACTGTTAACCAATGGTCGCGCTCGCCCCCATGCGTTTCATCGTCACCGGCGGGTGCGGTTTCATCGGCGCCGCAGTCGTGCGGGTGCTGGTCGAACGCGGCGACCGCGTGCTCAACATCGACTGCCGGCCCCGCACCGCAAGGCTTCCCGCCCTCGCCGCCGTCGCCGGCCGACCCGGCTATGCCCGTCTGGAGGCCGACATGGCCGATCGCGCCTTGATGCGCGCCGTCTTCTGCGAATTCGGACCTGAGCGGGTCATCCATCTTGCAGCCCCCGCGCGCTTCGAACCCGAGGCGCTGTTCAATACAGATCTTGCCGGCGCCTTCTCCATCCTTGAAGCCTGCCGCCATCACCTCGACCGACTGGCGGAGGACGAACGCGACGCCTTCCGCATCGTCCAGGCGGTGCGCGGCCCCCGCAAGACGACCGGAGCCGACATCGGCCTCGCCCCGTTCTCGGCAGCCGACGCAACCGCCACGGCGGGCGCCACGCTGACCGCCGCCTGGTGCCGCGCCCATGGCCTGCCCCTCGTCTCCTGCCATGCCGGTGCCGTTTTCGGACCGTGGCAGTCGACCGACTCCCTGCTCAGCCGACTCCTGGCCTCGCTGCTGGCATGTGATCCGTTCGAGCTGGGCGCCGCCGGCGCCACCGTCCGCGACTGGCTGCCGGTTCGCGATTTTGCCAGAGGCCTGATCGCGAGCGCGACCGCCGCGCCCATGTCTCGATACGAATTCTCTGCGGGCGCGGAACGCAGCGACGCCGATATCGCCGCCGCCGTCTGCACCCTCATGGATGACCGGGCGCCGCGTCCGGACGGCGCCCCCTGGCACGACCTCGTCAGGCTCGAAGGCGCGCCCCCGCTCGCATCAGCGCCGATGCTCGATCCCTCGTCCGCCGAGGCGGACCTTGGCTGGACCGCGTCGAGCTTTCACGAAAGCCTGGACCGCCTTGTCGCCTGGGCCGTCTCCAGCCAGCCGACCTCGGCGCGGGCTGCCGTGGCAGCCTGACCCAAGACCGCGCGTCTGTTCCATCGCGTATCCGTGACCAGCCGTGTCCCGGCGAGCGGCTAGGAAAAGCGGGCGCACCCCTTTAGGTATCGCCGCAACACGACAGAAACGACCATGGGAGGAGTTGCGATGCTGCTGATCCGCGACCGGCAGAAGCTTGCGCGGATCCTGGTCGCCGTCTCGTGCCTCGCCCTTTCCCTCGCCGCATGCGCGCCGCGTCCCGAAACCAGCGCCGACAGCCAGAGCGCGGCGGTGCGTGACGACGCCCACCCCGGCCGCGCCGTCTACGAGCAATGGTGCGCCGCGTGCCATGAAGATGGCGCCCGGAGCGGCGCTCCGTCGCTGGAGGCCATCCGCACGCTCAACCGCGCCTCTGTCCGGTACACCCTCGAGCTCGGCTACATGCAGCAGCAGGCCAGAAACGTGCCGCCGGAAGAGCTTGCCGAGCTGATCGCCTGGCTGCCGCGCGACGAGCAACGCAGCGACGACTGGATCGAGGCGGCGCGCTGCCCGATCAAGACGCGCCGCGTCCGACTCGACGGCGCCGCACTGACCTCCGTCACTTTCGGAGTCGAGAACACCAACAACCGCCGCCAGAGCGCCGCAGAGACCGGCCTTGCGCGCGCTGACATGCCCAATCTCGAACTGGCCTGGGCCATCGCCTTCCCGCAGACCCCGACGATGCGCTCCCAGCCCGTGCTCATCGGCGACACGATTTTCATCGCCGCCACCGACGCCGGACGGCTTTATGCGCTCGACGCCGGCTCCGGCTGCGTCAAATGGGTCTACGCCTCGGAGATGACGCTGCGCTCCTCGCTCAGCTTTGCCGCGGCATCCGACGCCCATCCCGCATCCATCCTGATGGGCGATGCAGCCGGCTTCGTGCACGCCGTCGACGCCGCGACCGGGGCGAAGCTCTGGGTCTCCGACGCCAAGCTCACGCGCTACAACCGCATCACCGGCACGCCCGTGGTCAGCGGCGGACGCGTCTTCGCGCCGCTCTCGGCGATCGAGGTGAACTATGCGGGCGAGGACGATTACGAATGCTGCAAGGGCCAGGGAGCGATCGTGGCTCTCGACCTCGCGACAGGCGCCAGGCTCTGGACCGGCACGACGATGGAGCCGGCCCAGCCCGTGCGGTTCGGCCGCACCGGCACCCAGCAATGGGGACCTTCGGGTGCGATCATCTGGTCGACCCCGACGATCGACGAGAAGCGGGGCCTGCTCTACGCGGGCACCGGCGAGAACACGTCATGGCCCGCGACCGACACATCTGACGCCATCATCGCCTACGACATGAAAACCGGCGACAGGCGCTGGGTCTTCCAGGCCACAAAGGCCGACATCTGGAATTATGCATGCAGCCGCCGCGCAGCGAACTGCGACTGGCCGGGAGAGTATCACAGCCCGGACCATGATTTTGGCGCGACCGCCATGCTGATCGAGCGCCCGGACGGCCGTGAGTTGGTCATCGCCGGCCAGAAATCCGGCGTCATCTGGGCGCTGGAGCCCGATACAGGGACCCTCGTCTGGTCCAACAAGGTGGGCTACGGCTCCGCGGGCGGCGGCGTTCACTGGGGGCTGGCGTTCGACGGCGCGCGCATCTTCGCCCCGCTCAACGATCCCACAGGACCACACGACAATCCCAATTTCGGGCCGGGCATGCACGAGCTCAACGCCATGACCGGGGAGATCGAATGGTCCTACCAGCCCAACGCCCGTGATTGCGGTCAGGACCTGCCGGTTGCCGCCGCCACGCGCCCCGCCCCGGAATGGCGCCTCCTGCCGGTCAGCGCGCCGGTCCTGCCGCCGGCGCCGGTCACGGTTGCGCCCCTGGATCCGGCGGAGATTCGCGCGCTCCGGGAGCAATACCGCAACCGTTGCCCGCTTGGCATGTCGCCAGCGCCCCTGCTGGTCGATGGCGCCGTCGTCACCGGCACAACACAGGGCATGCTGCGCATCTTCGACGGCGAGAGCGGCGAAGTGTTGTTCGAATACCAGACCAACCGCGAGTATCCGGATACGGTGAACGGCCTGCCCGGACATGGCGGCTCTCTCGACTCCGCGCCCTACATCGCCGGCTTGGGCACGCTCTTTGTGCAATCGGGCTATGCGCGCTTCGGCCAGCCGCCCGGCAACGTGCTGCTGGCCTTTCGTCCCCGCAAGGATTGAGCCGACCTGGCGCTCGAGCTTCAGAGGGCGCGCCGATTCAAGCCCAGGTCCGGCCACAGCCGCTCAGGTTCGCGTCTCAACACTTCCGCAGCCAGCCACGTCAGCGCGACCGACGCGACAAGCGTGAACAGTTTGGGGGCGTAATCCCCTGCGTCGAGGCTGTTCCCCAGCCCGCCGATACAGCACGCGCCTGCTGTAACACCCACAATCCAGCGCCGAGTGCGATCGCCGATATTGCCCATGCGCGCTGCGGCGATCACCGACCCGACCAGTATGGCCAGCGGAATCACGTCATTGGGCGACAGCCGGGGATTGACCAGCGCCCCCACTCCGACGCCCAGCCAGACGCGGTCCTGCGCCGACATTCCCGAGCATGCCGCGACGATCATCGCCGCCGCGCTCATCAGCCCTGCATATAGCAGCCATCCGGCGATCCCGCCGACGCCTCTCCCGTCCACTCCGAGAAGTCCCAGCCATCCGAAAAAACCGTCGCCCGGCTGGACGTCATAGACGTAGAATTCCAGCGCCTCGCGCCATTGCCCGACCAGTTCGCCACCCGTCAGCGTGAAGGCGATGGTCGGCGCCAGTCCGAGCCCGGCGGCCGCGACGGTCATCAAGAGTCGGCGCCACAGCGGCGTCGGCAGCACCATGAGAACAAGCGCATAGGTGAGATAAACAGGTTTCAGCGCCGCGACCGCCGCCAGCGCCAGCGCGAACAGCCATGGCCGCCGGTGGGCGACCAGAGCCGACAGGCAGATCAGCGCATGGAGCGGCAAGGCGATGTTGGCCCAGTAGATCGTGCTGCCCGTGATCAGGGCGAAGGCCGGAATCCGGTCCCAGAAACCGCCGGGCGTTTCTCGCCGCAGGAACGCGGCCCACATCAAGAACAGAACGCTCGCCGCGCAGACCGCGAGATAAACGCCGCGCCAGGCCTCATCTCCGAGCCATCCCGACAACCAGGCGAAGCCCTGAGCGACATGAGGCGGATAGACATAGCCGGACGGATACATGCCGGGGCATTCGGCCACCTTCACATAGATGGGCAATCCCGCTTCCAGCCGCTCGCCGGCGCACGCAACCGCGTCAAAGTCCGCAAACCAGTGGCTGCCGCGCTCGAACCGGCTGGCGATCCCCGCGACGAGCGGCGCGGCGCAAAGCGCCAGAACAAGAATCCGCCGCCACACGCGCGCCGTCAGCGCATCGTGCCAGCGCTTGACGCCGGGAGTCATTTCTCGAATGGATCACGCACGAGGATCACATCCTCCCGTTCCGGCGACGTCGAGACCATCGCCACGGGCTTGCCCACGACTTCCTCTAGCCTGCGCACATACTTCACCGCTTCGCCCGGAAGCTGCGTCCAGCTCCGCGCCCCCCGTGGCGAAGCGCTCCACCCCTTCACCGATTCATAGATCGGCCGTGCATTGGCCTGATCGGTCATGCCCGAGGGAAAATAATCGATGATCCTGTCGCCTAGCCTGTAGTGCGTGCAGATGCGAATTTCGTCGAACCCGTCCAGCACATCCAGCTTCGTCAACGCGAGGCCGTTGACGCCCGACACCGCGCACGCTTGCCGCGCCATCACCGCATCGAACCAGCCGCAGCGTCGCGCGCGTCCGGTGTTGGTGCCGAATTCATGGCCGCGTTCTCCCAATGCGCGGCCGGTCGCATCATCGAGCTCGGTGGGAAATGGTCCCGCCCCGACGCGCGTGGCGTAGGCCTACACCAGTCCCAGCACGTACGTCACCGCCCCAGGTCCGACGCCTGAACCTGCCGCCGCCTGTCCCGAGACCACGTTGGACGACGTCACATAAGGATAGGTCCCATGATCGACGTCCAGCATGACGCCTTGGGCGCCCTCGAAGAGTATCCGTCTGCCGAGCTTCACCGCCTGCTCGAGCTTGGCCCAGGTCGGCTGGGCGTAGGCCAGGACCCTTGGCGCCAGCTTCAACAACTCCTGCTTCAGCATCTCCCCGTCAGGTTCGGGGAGGCCAAGTCCCACTCTCAATGGTCGGTGATGGGCCAGCAGCCGATCCAGTTTCAGGTCTAGCGCCGCGGGATCCGCCAGGTCCGCGACGCGAATGGCGCGACGTCCAACCTTGTCTTCGTAGGCGGGTCCGATGCCCCGCCGGGTCGTGCCGATCTGAGCGTCTCCCGCCGCCTGTTCGCGCGCCGCGTCGATATCGCGATGCCACGGCAAAATGAGACACGCGTTGTCCGCGAGAATGAGATCGTCCGGACCAAGCTTCACGCCCTCGGCGGCGATCGCCTCGATTTCCTTGAGCAAATGCCAGGGATCCACGACAACGCCATTGCCGATGATCGAAAGCTTGCCGCCTCGCACCACACCGGAGGGCAAGAGATTTAGCTTGAACACCCTGCCGTCGATTACCAGCGTGTGACCGGCATTGTGACCGCCCTGGAAACGCACGATCACGTCCGCCCGGCTGGACAGCCAATCGACGATCTTGCCCTTGCCCTCGTCGCCCCACTGGGCTCCGACCACGACAACGCCGGACATGCCGATAACTCCTCCCCGAGGACGGAAACCGTAAGGTTCGGTCCGGGCGCAAAGGACAATAGGCGCGGGCTTGGCGCAAGGGATAAGTCCGGACTGCCTTTGCCTGCCGCAAGCAGAATTGCGGGACGGCCCACGGGTCGGGTCCCCGGCATAGACGAGAGTTCAGATCGTACCCCAGTGTCCTGATTCTGAAGTTCGCAGGGCTGTTACGGCAGGCCCTGAAGCGAACTTCTGAACCGCCACACTGGCACCCGCTCCGGTCCGGGTTCCCGCCTCCCGTTAAGCCCGCCCTAACCCGCGTGGCGCTTGCTCTCTCCAACCAGGGAGAGCCCCATGCTTCAGTCCGTCATCCTCGCCACGATCATCGGCACCATTTCAGGTCAGGCCTCGGTGATCGACGCCGATACGCTTGAAATTCGCGGCGAGCGCATCCGGCTTGTCGGCGTGGACGCTCCGGAGTCGGGCCAGAAATGCCATGACGTAGCGGGCAAGGTCTGGCGCTGCGGAACCACCGCCGCCAACGCGCTCGACGCCTGGATCAACCGCAATCCGGTCTCCTGCGACATCGAGGGCAAGGATCGCTACAAGCGCCTCCTCGCCACCTGCACGGTTCGCGGCCAGGACATTCAGAACTGGCTGGTCGTCAGCGGCCATGCGCTGGCCTATCGCAGCTATTCGACCGCTTATGTTCCCGCCGAAGTGAAGGCGCAGACCGCGAAAATCGGTGTCTGGTCGGGCGATTTCGTCATGCCGTGGGACTGGCGCAAGGGCCAGCGTCTGCGGGGAGAGAAACCCACGAAAGCCATGCTGGAAGGCAGGATTGCGTCACGCTGACCCAGATGGGAATGTCGGCTGATGACCCATCTCGCCCTCGTCACCGGCGCTGGAAAACGGCTCGGCCGGGCCATTGCCCTGCGGTATGCCCGCGACGGGTGTGATATCGCCGTTCACTATAGATCGTCCGAAGCGGGCGCGTTCGCTGTCGTGCACGAGATAGAGGCGATGGGCCGCAGGGCGTTCGCCGCTGGCTTTGATCAATCCAGCGAAACGGCGGTTCGGGAGGGTTTCGCGGCCATTCGCGTCGCATTCGGGCGCGCGCCGAACGTTCTCGTTAACTCGGCCTCGGTCTTCGAGTGGGACGACATCGCAACCACCAGCGAGGCCAGTCTCGACCGGCATTTCCGCGCCAACCTGTTTGGTCCGGTTCTGCTCACACGCCTCGTCGCCGAGGCAGCAGGAGAAGACACCCGAGGCCTAATCCTCAACCTGCTCGACCAGAAGCTGTTCAACCCCAATCCCGACCACCTCGCCTACACACTCAGCAAATACGCACTTCAGGGTTTCACCACTCTCATGTCCCGCACATTGGCGCCCCGCTTTCGCGTTTGCGCTATTGCTCCGGGGCTTACGCTGCCAGGCCCTGGCGTCGAAGGCGACGCGTTCGATGCGATCCACGACCGGACACCGCTGCAGCGCGGTCCTGACCCTGAGGACATCGCAGACGCCGCCGCCTGGCTCCTCGGCAGCCCCGCCGTCACCGGCCAGACAATCATTGTGGACGGCGGCGCGTTCATGCGGCCCGCCGCCCGGGACGTAGCGTTCGAATAGGATTGTCTTGGCGTCCCTCAGATTGCCCGCAGCATTTCCATCCTGTAAGTGTCCGCCCGCCGGGCAGTCTTGAGAGTACCGGCGCGACAGAGTTCAGGGCATGTTCGAGGTTTCCGTCTCCGGATCGTTCGAGGCGAGTCATTTCATTTCAGCTGGGGGCGCGCCCGACGGCTACCGGCGGGTGCACGGCCATTCCTTCATCGTGATCGCCAGCGTCGCCAGCGCAAGGCCGGATCAAAATGGTTGGGTAACGGATCTCGGCGCCCTTGAGACGGCTCTCAGGAGCGTGCTCGCGGAGCTCGATCATGCGATTCTCAATGACATACCGGGTCTGGAACAACCCACCTTCGAGACGATCCTCCTCTGGATCGACGGCAGGATGAAAGAGCGTGGCTACACACCTTCGCGCATCGAGATCGAGCGGCCAACCTTGCGTCAGCGCGCCGTCTACACCCCCAGCCGGTTGTAACTCGCAACCGGACGGCTCATGTGAGCGTTGTCTAAGGCGCCTCCGCCCTGCAAAGGATTTCTTCGCATGCCGAACGCAAGCAATCGGCCCAAGTCCGGAAAAGCCGCCAAGACCCTTGGCGGGGCGGCGGCTTCCACCAATGAGACCCCCGTCAGCACCACTCCTGAAACAGACGGCAAGGCCCGCGCTCAGGTCGTCGGCCCGATCGCCAATACCAGGAACGGCGATGCAAGCGTCACTCCCCTCCCCGGCGAGCCGGGGCGCGGACCCGACGATCACACCAGCGCCAGCGGCCGCGACCACCCGAGCGAAAGCGAACAGCCCAAGCCACTGGAAAAGCGAAACGGCGAAACAGCCCGCCGGGTCGAGCAGGACGCCCACCACCGCAAGTTCACGCAGAGCTTCGACCTTCGCCAGAAGGGTGCGCGCGGCCCCAAGCCAGGCCAGAAGTCAAAGGGCCGCTGATCGGAGAGCATCCTTCGATCAGACCGGATCCGTTTGACCGACGAAAAGTGCTCCATAGTAAAACCAGAGCAACTTTCTTTGATCGATCGGGACCGGATCGATCCAGATCGAGCGCAGGTGCTCTAGCGCGTTTTCTGCGGTTCTAAAGTGCCGAAAATCCGCTAGATTCTTGTTTGGTCGCGTTTTCTGACGGCGAACCGATTTCGGTTCGCCTGAAAGCGCTCTAGCTGTCTTACAGCCTTTCCATCGCCTCCGTCGCCGCCAGCCATGCCGCTTCTGCCTGGTCCAGCTGAGTCTGCACCTTCGCCCTTGCCTTGAGCTTGGCCTCGGCGTCCGCTTTGTGGGCGTAGACTTCAGAGCCTGCGAGCTCGCGGTCTAGCAGTTCGAGCGCCAAGCGAGCCGTTTCGATATCTTTCTCGGCCGCCTCCACCCGCATCCGCATCTTGTTGGAAGGCTTGCCGGCGAGATCACCCTTCGCGGCCCCGCCTTTGGATTTCTTGCCGCCACTGCCGGCAGCGCCGATTTCCGGCTGGCGATCAGCCGCCAGCACCAGCGCCTTGTAGTCGGACAGGTCACCGTCATAGGGCGAGGCCCGCCCGTCCTTGACCAGCCAGAGCCGATCTGCGGTCGCTTCCGCAAGATAGGTGTCATGGGTTATGAGCAGCACCGCGCCCTTGTAATCGTTGAGCGCGTAGATCAGCGCCTCCCGGCTGTCGATGTCGAGGTGGCTCGTCGGTTCGTCGAGAATCAGGATGTGCGGCTTGTGCCAGGTGGTGAGGCCAAGCAGCAGCCGCACCTTCTCGCCTCCGGAGAGCTTGTCGACCTTGGTCTCGACCTTTTCCGGTCCGAACCCGAACTGGGCCGCAACGGCGCGCACCTGCGCCTGGCCGGCCTGAGGGAGCAGATCCTTGACGTGCTCCAGCACGCTTTCGCCGGCTCGCAGTTCATCGAGCTGGTCCTGGCTGAAATATCCGATGCGCAGATTTTTCGAGGACCGCCGGCCGCCGTGGAGCAGCGGCAGTTTCTGCGCGATCGACTTGACCAGCGTGGTCTTCCCCTGCCCGTTGGCGCCCACGATCGCGATCCGGTCGTCCATGTCGAGCCGCAGGCTGACATTGCGCAGGATGGGCCGGCCCACGGCGTATCCCAGATCGGTCTTCTCCATCTCGAGAATGGGCGAGGCGAGTTCCTCGGGATTTCCGAACTTGAATGGCGTCGTCCGCTCCGCGAGCGGAACGGTGATGTCCTGCATCTTCTCAAGCATCTTGACGCGACTTTGCGCCTGCGCCGCCTTGGAGGCTTTGGCCTTGAAGCGATCGACGAAGGATTGGAGATGAGCCCGCTGCACGTCCTGTTTCTGCTTTTGCGCCTCGAGCTGCGCCGACTTCTCCGCCCGGCGCTTGAGGTAGGTGTCATAGCCGCCCGGGTGCAGAGCCAGCTTGGTCTGCTCGACCGCCAGGATGTGGGTGACGGAGCGGTTGAGCAGATCGCGGTCATGACTGACGATGAGCACGGTATGCGGATACTTCCGCAGGTAGACTTCGAGCCAGGCGGCGCCTTCGAGATCCAGATAGTTGGTCGGCTCGTCCAGCATCAAGAGGTCGGGTTGGGCAAACAGCACGCCGCCCAGCGCGGCGCGCATCCGCCAGCCGCCGGAAAATTCGCGAATGGGACGCGACAGGTCGGCCTGTGTGAAGCCAAGCCCGACCAGGATCTCCGCAGCCCTCGCGTCCGCCGAATAGGCGTCGATGTCCGCCAGCCGGGCGTAGATTTCGCCGATGCGCATCGGGTCCTCCGCCGTCTCGGCTTCCCGCAGCAACGCCGAGCGTTCGACGTCGGCAGAGAGGACCTCGTCGATCAGCAGGGTGTCGCTTGGCGCGGCTTCCTGCGCGACGAACCCCAGGCGGGCGCCGCGATTGATGCGGATCGATCCATCGCCCTTGCCGTCGCCGCGCGCGATCTCCTCGCGGATGATCCTGAGAAGGGTCGATTTGCCCGTGCCGTTGCGGCCGATCAGCCCGACTTTCCAGCCGTCCGCGATCTGCGCGGAGGCCTGCTGGAACAGCGGCCTGCCATCGATCCTGAACGTCAGATCGTGAATCTGCAGCATGGGGAGGGAGCCCAGTTTAGTCACTACGGGACGGATGTATCCCCCGGCGGACTGCCGGAATCATCCAGCTCTGAACCCATCGACCGGGCGTGTGCGCGTTCCTATCGCGTGTTCGGCCGCTGCGGTCAAATCGTGTCGCATGAGAGCAAAGTTCGATCCAACTGAACCCGTTTGCTCTGGTTGTTCAACGCAAAAGTCGCGCTCCGCCTAGGCACACATCACGGCGCGATTCCAGAGATTTTTATGAAGGGCGGGACTTTACTCGCGAGGGTGCGGGGCGGAAGTTCCGCCGCGATCAGCAGGAAGGCGAAACCGTCTGACACGGGACCCCGCGAAAGCGCGATCCCGAACCTGCCCCACTGCTGCGGACAGCCAACGCGGCGACGGTGCAACGAGCCACGGACAGAAGCGACGATGAACCTCCTTTCCAGGGTCAAGGCGCGCCTCGCACGCCGCAAGGCCCCGAAGAACCCCATGGCTTACGAAACATGGCGCAGCGCAGCGCTGGTAGCTGTCCTCGCCTGGGCCGGCGTCGGGGCTGATAGCCTCTCCTCCGCCAATTACGGGCCCGAGGAAGCCTACAAGGCGCTGGCGCTCAGCGGTCACGAGCCCCTTGTCCTGTGGCTTGCGCTGATCACGGCGCTCACCGTTGTCGTTATATCGCTGGCCTATGTGCAGGTGATCGCGCTCTTCCCATCCGGAGGCGGCGGCTATCAGGCCGCGACCCGGCTGGTTCACCCGCTGGCCGGCCTTGTCTCCGGTTCGGCGCTGCTCGTCGATTACGCCCTGACCATCGCCATTTCGGTCGCCGCGGCCTCGGACGCCTTGTTCAGCCTTACGCCTGCGGCGTGGCTGCAATACAAGCCCTTCGCCCTCGCAGGCGGTCTCGCCTTTCTTCTGATTCTCAATCTCAGGGGAATTCGCGAATCCATTACATTTCTCGCGCCGATCTTCTTTGGCTTCCTGCTGACCCATGTCGTGCTGATTTCCTTCGGCATCGCCGCGAAGAGCGACGAACTCGTCGCCGCCGTGGTCGAGGCCGAACGGCAGGCGGTCGAAGTGACCAGTCAGGGCGGCGTCTGGGCTCTCATCGCCATCATCGCCTCCGCCTATGCAGCCGGGGCCGGCACCTATACCGGAATCGAGGCGCTTTCGAACAACGCTCACGCCCTCAAGCCGCCTCGGGCCCAGACGGGCGCGCGGGCGATGGCGCTGATCGCTGTGTCCCTCGCTGTTGTCGCGGGCGGCATCATGCTTCTTTACACCGTCTGGCTGCCGGAGATCGAACCCGGCAAGACGCTGAATGCGGTGGTGTTCGAGGACACGCTGGCCCAGCTTTTCCCCAACCAGGAGTTGGCGGGGCGCATCGCACTGTTCGTCGCGATGAGCTTTGCGGCGGCGCTGCTCCTGGTGGCGGCGAGTTCAGGATTTCTGGGCGGTCCGGCCGTCCTGGCCTCGATGGCCAACGACAAATGGGCGCCGCACTCCTTCGCCCACCTCTCCAGCAAGCTCGTTGCCCAGAACGGCGTGCTCACCATGGGAACGGCGGCGGGCATCCTTCTGCTCGCGACCGGCGGGCAGGTCCACAGCCTCGTCGTGCTTTACTCCATCAACGTCTTCCTGACCTTCACGCTTTCGCTGACCGGCCTGGTGCGTCACGGCATTTCCCATCGCGGGCAGAAAAAAGGCTGGCTCGGACGCCTGATCATCGCGATGGTTGCGCTGCTCGTTGCCTTTTCGATCCTGGTGACACTGTTTGTCGCCAAGTTTTCACAAGGCGCATGGGTGGCCGTATTCGTGACAGCGATGCTGGCCGCCTGTGGCTATTGGGTTCGCGATCACTACCGCCGGTTCGACGCCTCGATGGACAAGACATTCGAGGACTTGCTGGTGCGCGACCCGTCGAGCGCGCTGGAGGTCGTCAAACCAGCCCGCATGAAACGCCCCGTCGGCATCGTCACCGGTCCGCATGGCGGCGCCGGCCTTCACGCACTGATGAACGCCCAGCGTCTATTTCGGGGCGGTTTCGACAGCGTCGTGATCATTTCCGCAGGCGAAGTCGATGCCGAGGCTTATGGCGGCCACGAGGCGCTGGAAAGGCTGCGTCAGCAGGTCGGAGAGCGCTGCGCCAAGATCGTCGCCTGGAGCCGGGATCATGGCATGCCAGCGCGCGTCTATACGGGTTTCTCGACGGATGCGGTCGAAACGCTGGAAGCGCTGTGCCTGAAGGCGCGCGCCGACCATCCCAACATCGTCTTCGTCGCGACCCGGCCCATGACCCGCCCGCATGGTTGGGCCTCCACCCTCCTGCACGGCGGCACCGCGCTCAGCCTGCAGCGGCGCCTGCACGGACACGACGCGCCGCTGATCGTGCTGCCCATGCGGGTTGAACTCGGTCCCGACCGTTTCTTTCGCGATCCAGCGGCTGCCGGCGCCCCACTCACGCCAGCATCGGTAAGGCCGGCATCGGGACGGGATTTGTCGAGCCTCGACCCTGAGGACCCGTCGGGTTGAGGGCGTCGGGCGCGATGGGGGCGCTCCGCAGACAAAAAAGAAAAGCCCGGCGGTGAAGCCGGGCCTTCCAGATCGTTTGGACCACCAATGCTAGAGCTTGGAGATGCCGGTCCAGTTCTTGGCCAGCACGGCCGCGCCATTGTCAGCCTTGACCTCAGCCCAGGTCTTGCGGGCGTCGTCCTTCTGGCCGGCCTTGAACTGGGCGATCCCGAGGCGGAGCTTGGCGAGAGCAAGCTGACCCTCGTCCATGCCGCCCTTGGCGATGCCCTTGTTGATCAGCTCGACCGCCTTGGCATGGTCGCCGAGCCCCATATAGGCCTCGCCGGTTTCGACGAAGACCTGGCCGCTGGTGGCCGTTGCGGCAGATTTCTCGCTGTCAGCCAGCCCGCCGCCCGCATCAGCTTTCGCGTCCGCCTTGGCCCGTGTGTAAAGACCATTGTTCCGCGCCGCGTTCTTGTCATCCGCGCCGCCCACAGCGCCCGTCTTGAACAGCGGCTCGAAGACTTTTTCCGCTTCCGACGGCAGGCCGCGCGAAAGCGCCGCTTCCGCCATCGCCATCTGCTCTTCGGTTTTCAGCTTGACCCCTGCCGCGACCATGGCGCGGAAGACGTCGAGTTGGGTCGCGGTACGGCTGTATTTTGGTTCCTTGGCGGCCCTTTCGATCAGAGCGCGCCAGTAGATTTCCTTCGGGTATTCCGCAGCCGCCCGCTCGAGCGACGTGTAATAGGCTGGGATATCGCCCTTGTCGAACTGGGCCTTCATGACGATGCTGTGCCACTTCTCGGACGGCTTCTTGCCTTCCTTGCGGCCCTGGTCGATCGCCTTCTGACCATAGGCAATCGCCTCGTCATAGCTCTTGGCCTTGAGAGAGGAGCTGGCGAGATAGGCATACTGGTCGGCCGTCCCGCCGTAATCGTTTACATAGGCCTTGGTGAGCTGAACGGCCTTGGCGTCCTGGCCGAGCACCGAATACGTGCCCGCGATCGTCGCGCGGTGCCGCTTCTTGGTGTTGTCATCGACGCCGAGAGCGAGCTGGGCTTCAAGCGACTGGATCAGCTTGGCGTTGTTCCTTGTGTTGGCGTAGACCGCCGTGCGGAACTGCTCGACACCGAGCTTCTCCGTGGCCGCCTTGGCATGCGGCGCCGCCTGGTCGATCTTGGCGAGCGCTTCGGCGTATTTGCCGGCGCCGATCAATACCTGAGCCTCACCCATGGGCTTGGCGAATTCCTGAGACGATTTGATCTGCTTCTGGGCGTAGGCGGCGGGAGCGGCGAGCCCCGTCGCCGCAGCCAGTCCAAAAGCGCTGATCAGTCCCAGGCCGAGAGCGGGCACGCCGCTACGCAGGGTTTTGCCGAAAGAGTTCATTGTGTAACCTCCACCTTCAGTCTCGATATAGATGGCTATCCACCGACCACAACGATCCTTTTACAGCACTTGCTGCATGAACGGTCGCCCAACCAAAGGCGCCGTCGATGTGACCAGCATCGAACAAATAAGGCGCTACTGGGTTCCCCCAATAATGCCAAGCTTCGTAAGGCCGAGACGCTGGGCCGAAGCCATCACGCCTGCAACTCTTTCATATTGGGCGAGACGATGCGGCTCGATATGGATTTCGGGCTGCTCGCTGCGTTGCGCCTCGACCGTCATCTGCCGCTCCATCGTCGGCCGATCGATGGGGCTGCCATTCCAGTAATAGGACCCGTCGAAATCGACCTGGATACGGACCGGCTCGATCGGGTTTTCCGGCGGCGGCGGCGCATCGGGCGGCGGGGGACGCGGCGTGTCGAGCTTCACGGCGTGCCGCTGCGGCGGAATCGTGATGATCAGCATGATCAGCAGCACCAGCATCACATCGATCAACGGAGTGGTGTTGATTTCCGATAGCGGTTCCCCTTCCGCCGTCGCACCGACTTGCATTGCCATGATTTACGCTCCCGCTGGTGTCGCGCGCAGGCTAATAGCCGCCGGCGTTGGGGTTCTTGGTGATGAAGCCGATCTTCGCGATACCGGCCTTCTGAGCCGCTTCGACGACCCGCCCGACATTGTGGTATTCGGTTTTCTGGTCGCCGCGGATATGCACCTCGGGCTGAGGCACGATGACAGCTGCGTCCCGAAGGCGCCGCGCCAATTCCTCGTCATTGGGCAGCCTGTACATGTTCCAGTACACGTTTCCGGCTGTATCGACGGAGAGGTTGACGTTTTCCGGACGGGGAATGACCGCCTGGTTCTGTTCTTCCGGCAGCGTGACGTCGATCGATCCGACCACCACCGGGATGGTGATGAGGAAGATGATCAGCATCACCAGCATGATATCGACTAGCGGCGTCGTATTGATCGAGGAGTTGAGAGGGGTCTCGTCCTCCTCGACCAGTGAGATACCACTCGCGCCCGTGCTATCGATCGACATGGCTGACGCCCTCTCAGGCTTTGGCTGACGTCGACATCAGTTTTTCGACGTCGAAAGCGAAGTGACGGGCCGCGTCCGAGATCGCCTTGTTGCGGCGTCCCAGCAGGTTGTACATGATGACCGCCGGGACCGCGACGCCGAGGCCGATGGCCGTCATGATCAGCGCCTCGCCGACCGGGCCAGCCACTTTCTCGATGGAGGCGTCGCCCGTGAGGCCGATGCGCACGAGGGCGTTGATGATCCCCCAGACGGTGCCGAACAGGCCGACGAACGGGCAGATGGCGCCGACCGTGGCCAGGAAGGCCATTCCGCCCTGAAGGCGTCCGTTGATTCGCTCCAGCTCGATCCCGACCTGGTGCGACATGCGGTCCGAACGGCTGATGCGCGCGCCGAGACCTGCCTGCGAACTGTTCGCCTGCGCGATCGCGCCTTCGGCGACGGACCGGAAGGCGCTCTTGTTGCCGAGCGCGTCAAGGCCCTCGTCGAGCGAATTCGCTTCCCAGAAGCCGCCGATCCGCTTGACCTGTCCCATCAGTATCGTCTGATCGACGACCTTGGTGGCGGCAATGTAGATCGTGCCCGCAAACATGATGATCATGATGATCAGCGTTGTACGCGAGACAATATCCCCGGCGGCCCACATGCCCTGGATCGAGAAGGGATTGTGCGCTTCGGCCGTCTCGGTCGGCTCAGCCGCCGTCGTCAGCGGCGCTGCGGCGACGGGCGGCGCGGGAACCGGCTCTTCGAGACCCGGTATGCTGGTGTCGACGTCGAGCGCCGGAGCGGTCGTGTCGGTCGGAGGCGTCGCCGGCGGCGTCTGGGCCATCGCACCCAGCGGCAGGAACGCCATCGCAATGGCGGCAACCAGGAATTTGATCGGAGAGCCGTGTCGCGAAGGACCGTCACCGAGATACGCCGTATTCATAATCTTCCCTCTCCTCATTCGGGTTTCCCCGATCCTGCCCGCCGGACCCCGCGAAGCTATCCCTTCGCATGGCCCGATCGAGTTCAACAACCAGTCTCTGCTAACACACTCATCGCAACAGGCCCGACCGCCAGCGCGTTCGGGCCCTGTTCAACTCGCTTCGCTCATTCCGGCAGCTGCCATGTAAGCGCCAGCGGGAAACGCGGATTGCACCAGGCGACGTTCTTGCCCGCCGAATCCTTGGCCGGCTTGAGGCGCATCTTCGAGAGGTTCTTCACGGTCGACTCGTCGAGACGCGGAAAGCCGCTGGTCCTGACCAACCTGACGTCGGAAATCCGCCCGTCGATGCTGACGCACATGTCGACCTCGACCGTGCCCTCTTCCTTGGCGCGCAGCGAAGCCGCCGGATAGTATTCCGCGAACAGCTCTCCCAGGCGCCGGACATCCGTCTGGGGACGCACAGCCGGAACGGCCGGAGGCGGCGGCGGCGGAGCGGGGCGCGCGGCCGCTGGCGGCGCCGGGCGGGCGACC
>JAWXBJ010000091.1:0-8910 GCA_034439955.1 Alphaproteobacteria bacterium | reverse complement strand
ATTAGGTGCGCAAGGCGTAAGGCGGAACGGTGTGTCCAATGGGACGTATCCCTCCGTTGTGGACAGTTGAATGAGCGGCGTGACAAAAGACGACCCCGGTTCGACGCCCAAGGTTGACAGCGCTGACGGCGCGTCGCTCGACGTCGTCGATGCTTCCCCAGACTCAAGCCCGGATACGATTGCCAGTCGAGACGCCGCGAGCCGCGAGCCCTCCGACGGTGAGCCGCGTGCAACGCCTGCACGTCGCGCTGCGTCCCATCTGCGCGTGGTCGCCGACAACGCCGCAGCATCCGAGGCGTCAGGCGAAGTTGCAGACACGCCCGGCCGCCGCATCGGCGCCGTGATTCGCGTCGCACGCGAGAATCTTGGTCTCGAACTGGAGCAGGTCAGCCGCGAGACCCGCATCCATCTCAGTCATCTGCGCGCCATCGAGGACATGACGCCGAGCCTCCTGGGCGCTCCCGTTTACGCCAAGGGCTATATTCGCAATTACGCCCGCCATCTGAAGCTTGATCCGGACGCGACGCTCACCCGCTATCTGGCCGAGTGCGCCATTCTTGCGGACCCCGAGAAGCAGGACATCGCGCCGCCAACGAACGCCCGCAAGCTTCCCGTCGCCTTGCCGGTGCTTGGCATCCTGATCATCGCCCTGATCGGCGGCGCCGTCGCTTTCGCCATTTTTGGCGGCGAGGACGCGCCTGAGACGACGGTGTCCGGAGCCCAGCCTGCGGTCGTCGCGAGCGTCGATGCGCCTGGCCCCGCCATCGCCGCGACGCCCCTGCGGATCGTCGCCGTCACCCGCGCCCGCATCGAAGTGCGCGGCTCGGACGGCACGAAGTTTCTCGCGCGTTTCTTCTCGCCGGGAGAGAGCTATTCACCGCGCGTCGGCGCCGGCTGGACCGTGACGACGACGGACGGCGCGGCGTTCGAATGGAGGCTTGGCGAGGCTTCGCTGGGACTTCTCGCCGCCGAGGGCGGCCCAGTCTACGCCCAGAGCGTGGACCTTGCCCTGACACGCCAGCCGGTCGTGACACAGGCGCTTCCGGTCCCGGATGCAGGCGTCCCCGAAATCATTCTTCCTTCGCCCACCGACGCCAATGTTCGCGCAGCCCCGCCGTCGGTCTCCGTCGCCACGCCTCCCAGGCCTCGCGCTCAGCCGCGGGCTCTGCCGCAGCTGCCTCCGGCCGAGACGGCCGCGTCCGCGCCCATCATCGGCACGCCCCCGGTGGCCATGCCCACCGAAACCACCCCTCCGCCTGCGGCTGTGACCGATCCCTCGATCCTGGCCTATCCCGCGAACTGAAGGCGGGCGCCCGGCGCAGCCAGACGCTCACGCCGCCCTTTACGGCGCGCCCGTCTCGGGCCAAATCCCTTGCGGGAGTTTCCGGATGAACAGCGACATCAACCAGTTCCGGCCCTGGCGCTCGATCCAGCGCCGCCGCTCGCGGGTGATCCGCGTCGGCGACAGGCTGGTGGGCGGCGACAACCCGATTCTCGTCCAGTCGATGACCAACACGCCGACCTCGGACGCCAACGCCACCATCGGCCAGATCCGCCAGCTCGAAGAGGCCGGAGCGGACATTGTGCGGGTCTCCTGTCCCGACGAGGAATCGACCGCCGCCATGCCCGCCATCGTTCGGGCGGCGAAAGTCCCGATCGTCGCGGACATCCATTTTCACTACAGGCGCGGCATTGAGGCGGCCAAGGCCGGCGTCGCCGTGCTGCGGATCAATCCGGGCAATATCGGGTCGGCAGCGCGGGTGAGAGAAGTCATCGAGGCTGCCAGGGACAATGGCTGCTCCATGCGCATCGGCGTCAATGGCGGCAGCCTGGAGCGGCATCTGCTGGAGAAGTATGGCGAGCCCTGTCCGGCGGCGATGGTCGAGAGCGCGCTCGACCATGCCCGCATTCTCGACGATCACGGATTTCACGACTACAAGATTTCCGTGAAGGCCTCCGACGTCTTCATGACGGTCGCCGCCTACCAGCTCCTCGCCGAGGCGACCGACGCGCCGCTTCATCTTGGCGTCACCGAAGCCGGCGGGCTGCGGACCGGCGCCGTGAAATCCGCCATCGGCATGGGCAATCTGCTCTGGGCGGGCATTGGCGACACCATCCGCGTGTCGCTGTCGGCCGATCCGGTCGAGGAGATCAAGGTCGGCTTCGACATCCTGAAGTCGCTCGGCATCCGCTCGCGCGGAGTGAACATCATCTCGTGTCCGTCCTGCGCCCGGCAGGGCTTCGACGTGATCTCCACGGTCGAACAGCTCGAACGGCGCCTCGCTCACATCGTGGAGCCGATCTCGCTCTCGATCATAGGCTGCGTCGTCAACGGTCCGGGCGAGGCGTCGATGACCGACCTGGGCTTCACCGGCGGCGGCAAGGACGCCGGCATGATGTATGTGTCCGGCCGCGCCGACCACAAGCTGTCGAACGCCGACATGGTCGAGCGGATCGTCGCCCAGGTCGAGGCGAAGGCGGCGGAGATGCGTGTAACCAAAGATCTCAAGGCTGCGAAATAATCGTTTGGCGGGCGGGCGGGCAGGGACCAGGATCCATGCGGTGGACAACACATGCCTGGCCTCGCCCGAAGGCTTGCCGGAAAGCCGCGATTTCGGTCGCGGCCCTCTTGTGCGCCGGGGTCCTCTCCTCCTGCACCCCCCTTGGCCTCAACACCGCCAGCGCCAACATCCAGCGCCAGGAGCCGGCCTCGCCATTCGTCCTCGCGGCGACCGAAACCGGACCCGCGATCGCGACGCCTGGCGACTGGACCAGCCGCCGAGTGCCCGAACTGCGCGCGGCGTTCGAGAGGCATCTCTACGGCCCCGTCCCGACCGAACTGAAGGGCGTCGAGATCGCCCGCCGGCTTGTCGATCCGGATTATGCCGGCGGTCTTGGCACGCTGGAGGAAATCGACGTGCAGGTCGGCGAGGGCGATAACGCCGGGACCTACCGGATCGCGCTCGCCCTGCCGAGGTCGGCGACGGCGGCGGCGCCCGCGCCCCTCATTCTCGGCGAGAACTTCTGCGGCAACCGGGGCACGGCGGGGTCGGACAAGCTGTCGCCCGAGACCGCCAGCGGCGCCTGTCAGAACACCGGCTTCGTGGCGCGTATCGTCCGCCTGATCTTCGGCAAATACATCATCGAGAGCCCCAACGCGCAGATCCTCGCGCGCGGCTATGCTTACGCCAACGTTTTTCCCTCCGAACTCGTCGCTGACAATGCCGGCGAAGCGCCGGCCGGCATCGCCCGCTTCGCGTCACTCCTGCCGCCGGACCGGGCGCCCAACAGCCTGCTCGGCGTATGGTCGGCCTCCTATGGCTGGTCGCTGGACGTGCTGGAGGTCGATCCGCGCATCGACGCCAACCGGACCGCCGCCTACGGCCACTCCCGCCACGGCAAGGCTGCGCTGATCGCCGGCGCCCTCGATCCGCGCATCGAGGCGGTCATCTCTCACCAGTCCGGCAAGGGCGGGGCGACGCTGACCCGGTCCTATGCCGGCGAGACCGTCAGGCAGATCACCGATGCCTATGGCTTCTGGTTCGCGCCGGCCTACGCCGCCTGGTCGGATCGCGAGGCCGACATTCCAGTCGACCAGCACCAGCTGGTCGCCATGCTGGCGCCGCGTCCTGTGCTGCTGGGCAATGGCTGGAAGGATGTCTGGTCCGATCCGAACGGCTCGTTTCGTGCCGCCCTTGGCGCGGACCCGGCCTACAAGCTGATGGGCGCGACAGGCCTTGCGCAGGCAGGCATGAATGATGCCGACACCCGCGGCGAGATCGACTTCTTCATCCGCGCCGGCGGCCATGGCGTGCGTCAGGTGGACTGGGACCACTTCCTCGATTTTCTCGACGTCTGGTTCAGCCCGCGAGAACCGGATCGTCGCTGATGGGTCGAAGCAGGTAGAATATCGTCGTCTCAAGCCGCGCCGGGTCCTCGTTCCAGTCGCTGTAGATTTCCCAGCTGAAGGCGCCGATGCCCCGGCCGTTTTCGGCGCACCACCGATGAATCGCGTCATGGGCGGTTTTCATCCCAAGATAGGGCCCGCGATGCACCGCTACGGCCGCCTCGCCTCCAGGCGTCTCGACGCAGGCGACATCGCCCTCACCTTCGAAAGCGCGCGTCACCTCGACGCCGAAATCGATCAGGCTGCGGGTTGAGGTTTGCGCAAGCTCGGGCTCGTGATGATAGAGAAAGACGTTGTGCCCGTCCGTCCGCAGCCCTTCATTCCGCCGCAGGAAGGCCCAGACCTTGTCGAGCGGCGGCCCGAAAGCCGCGCCAACGGATCCGGCCGGCACGCTCGCCCGGACCGCCGCCAATGTCCGTGGCGAGACGCGCTGCAACGATACATCCTGCGTCATGGCGGCTTACTTCGCCTTGAGATTCTGGTCGAACCAGTCGATCGCCATACGGATCACCGCCGCCCGTTCCGTCGAATAGACGGCATAATGCGTGGCCTGCGGAATGACGTGCAGCTTCTTGGGTCCCTTGAGGCTCTCATAGGCGCGCAGAGCCGTGGGATTGCCGCCATACTCTTCGTTCTCGACAAGGATGATCAGCGTCGGCGAGGTCACCTTCGCGGCGTCGTCGACCGGCGCGTAGCGTTCTCCCTTGTGGCCGATGGGCGAGCCGATCAGACCCTGGATCGCGGAGGCCCGCGGCGCCGGATACCCCGTTTCCCCGCGCGCCATGCGGGTCGCGGCGTCGCGGCCGGGCTGTTCCTTGCCCGCAGCAGGCCGCGAGCTGAAGCCGCCCACCTGGCTCACCACCGCCCTCACGCGCGGATCGTTGGCGGCGACATGGACGACATGCCCGCCTGAATAGCTCGACCCGCGAATGCCGACGCGGGCGGGATCGGCCAACGGCTCGCCCATGATCCAGTCGAGCGCCGAAAACCAGTCCTCGGCCTGTTCCAGCGGATTGATGTATTCGCGCAGAGGCTGCACGCGGGCGGTGAACGCCTCGGCCTTTCCCGGCGCCTGGAGCGCCTCGGCCTCCACCAGAACGACCGGCGAGCCGCTCTCTCCCCAGCCGCGATAATCGAAGGTCAGCACGAGATAGCCGGCGCGCGCGATATCGGCGGCGTCATTGCGCAGCCCCGCGGCCGTGCCGCCCCAGCCATGCGCCATGACGACTGCCGGGAGTTTCTGGCCGGCGGGAATTCCCTTCGGCGTGAAGACTTCGCCGTGCAGGCGGATGCCGTCCGAGAGGATCGTCACCGGCCGGAAATCGAGCCCCTCGGCGACCTTGTAGTCGGCGCCGAGGACGCGCTGGACGGCACGGGCGGGATCGGGCTGGCGCACCGGCTCGGTGGAACCCGTCTGCTGCCCCGTCGCCGGCGCCCCGGCCATCAAGGCGGCTGCTAAACCTGTCGCAGCTACCAGTTTTCTCATCCCCACAATGCGTCTCCTTGCGGCTCCTTCGGTAAAACTGAATCAGTCTGACCGACGAAAGATGCTCTATCTCAAAAGTGTAGAGCAACTTGTCTGCGTCCAGACGGACGTGAGATTACTCTACCGCAAAATGGCCTGAAACTCCATGGCGCCGAGGCCAGAGCATCCTTCGGTTACACGGCAGGGCTATGGCATCCGGGCGCAGAGCATTCAGTGACGTCATTCTCGGGCAAGCGAAGCATTCAGGTGAGTCATTCCCGGGCAAGCGAAGCGCGACCCGGGAATCTTTCCCTGCTTGCCACAATTGGATTCCTCGCGACGAGGAAACGAAAGATTCTCGAGTCAAGCTTGAGAACGACTCCACCGCCATATGCGATAGCCCTGGGTCAAATCGGATCCGTTTGGCCGAAGTGAGCTGCCCTGGGAGGAACCGATGCCGCAATCCATGATGACGCCCGTGCTGGCCCTGATCGTCTGGACCTTCGTCCTATGGATCTGGATGTACGCGACGCGCATTCCCGCGATACGCAAGGCCGGCATCGATCCCGCCAGCGTGAAAGGCAAGGATGCGCTCGCCCTCCTGCCGGCGAGGGTCAACTGGGTCGCCGACAACTACAACCACCTGCACGAGCAGCCGACCGTGTTCTACGCGCTGGCGATCTACAGCCACCTCGTCGGCGTCAAGGACGAACTCAATGTCGCGCTGGCCTGGGCCTATGTGGCGCTCCGGGTGGTTCATTCGCTGGTGCAGGCGACAAGCAATTACGTGCCGGTTCGCTTCTACATTTTTGCTGCGGCAACCCTGATGCTGATGGTGATGACGGCGCGCAATGTCTGGGCCCTGATCGTCACCGCCGCCGCAGTCTAGAACACTGGAGGTAATCAGGAATGCACGGTCGGCGCCCGCGCCGATTAGACGGTTGTGAGCGCCGTGAGTGGATTGCCGACGCAACCCCTCCCCAACCAGACTAATGGATCGACTTGACGGCATCGTTGCAGGCCTGTTCGCAGCGACGGCAATGTTCCGCGCAGATGCGGCAGTGCTCATGCATGCCCGCGTGCTTCTCGCATTCCTCCGCACAGCGTGCGCACGCAATGGCGCAGGCCTGCAGCGCCGCCACAATTACCGGCTCGTTACTGCCAGCGCGGCGAGCACCGAGGGTGCCCGCCGTCAGGCAAATGTCGGCGCAGTCAAGGTTGAGCCGGATGCACTGCCGCAGCTCGGCAACCATTTCCTCCGCCACACAAGCATCAGCGCATGACGTGCATATTTGGGCGCACGAATAGCATTCCTCGATGCAGCGGATCAGAACATCATTTGTGCTCCCTTGCACATCCGGGTGGGTCGCGATCATCTTTTGCATGTGATGCATGGGTCTCTCCTGTGGCCGTGCACATGAAATGAGCCTGGCCGTGCAGGGTTCCGAAAAGAGTTGGGAGGGCGTCACTCCCTTCTGGGAGGACAAGTCATTCTTCAACAGCCTGCTGGACCTCAACCCGCCGCTGCCGCATATGCCCTCCTATGGCCACGCTCTCCGAATCCCGCCTTCGCCAGATCGTCGACCGCTTCGAGCAGGTCGAGGCCCGCATGGGCGTCGCCAACGATTCGAAGGAGATCGTCAAACTGGCGCGCGAGCATTCCGAGCTGAAACCCGTGGCCGACAAGGCGCGCGAACTGCGCTCGATGCGGGCCCAGCACGAAGAGGCCGAGGCGATGATCTCGGACCCCTCCGCCGACCGGGGCCTTGTCGAGATGGCCTATGACGAGGTCGGCCTGCTGCGGGAACAGCTTCCCGGCCTTGAGCGCGAACTCCAGCTCATGCTGATCCCGAAGGACGCCGACGACGACGCCAACGCCGTGCTGGAAGTTCGCGCCGGAACCGGCGGTGACGAGGCGGCGCTGTTCGCCGGCGACCTCTACCGCATGTATGAGCGCTATGCCGGCCGGCGCGGCTGGCAGGTCGAACTCGTGTCGGCCTCGGAGGGCGACGCCGGCGGCTACAAGGAGATCATCGCCAGCGTCACCGGCAAGGGCGTCTTCGGCTGGATGAAGTTCGAAAGCGGCGTCCACCGCGTCCAGCGCGTGCCCACCACCGAGGCCAGCGGCCGCATCCACACCTCGGCGGCGACCGTCGCGGTGCTGCCTGCTCCCGAGGAGGTCAACATCGAGGTCAAGCCCGAGGACATCCGCCTCGACACCATGCGCGCGTCGGGATCGGGCGGCCAGCACGTCAACAAGACCGACTCGGCCGTTCGCATCCTCCATCTGCCCACCGGCATCATCGTCACCTCTTCGGAAAAGTCGCAGCACTACAACCGGGCCAAGGCGATGGAGGTGTTGAAGATCCGCCTCTACGAACGCGAGCGCGCCGCCAAGGATGCGGTCCGCTCCGAGGCGCGCAAATCGCAGATCGGCTCGGGCGACCGCTCGGAGCGCATCCGCACATACAATTTTCCCCAGGGCCGCGTCACCGATCACAGGATCAATGTGACGCTGCACAAGCTGCCGGAAGTGCTCTCCGGCGACGGCCTGCAGGAACTGATCGACGCGCTGATCCAGGTCGATCAGGCCGAACGTCTCGCGACGCTCGAAGGGCAGGACTAACGAATGATGCCGGCGTCGCGCAGTCTTGGAGCCGCATCTTCCCAGGCCCTGTCGGCCAGAAGCTGTAGCGTTTCCACAGCCCTGTTGTCGCAAACATCCATATCGCGAATGTGCTTGCTGAATACTTCGGGCGGATTGTGATCAATCCTCTGATATCGATGTGCTAGCAAAGTGCGCGAAAGTTCTTGAGCAAGAACTTCTTGCGAAGCAATAATTTTAGGAATCAATTTATGCTTAGTTAGCCATCTCCAAGCGCTTGTATTCTTGGGCTCTATCGGGCCGCCTGAATTGTCGCTACCCGCTGTTCCGATCGACAGCATGTAGACATTTATGGGATCACAAAAAAGTCTTCCAACAGCCTCCGTAACGCCGACAATATCAGGCGTATTTGCAACTACACCACCATCTATAAAGTGTTCAACGCTGCCTTTGTATTCAATAGCTTTAGGCGGAAAAAACGTGGGAGCTGAAGCGCTCGCGACAAGGGCGTCGCATAGGGTAACTTCGGCTGGGTTCAATGGGTCTAAGCCTCTAGTCCTAAATACGGTTGGGCGTGCGTGAGTATAACTTACTGTCACGATTGCTAGCGCCTGATCCATCTCAGACATTTTCAACGAAGCGTTTTCGTCACCGATCACCTCGCGGATCGCGGCAGCCAGCCGTTCATGTAAGTAGGGCGGTGCGCTCACCGGTCGTAAGTTCATTCCGACCTTTCTGATGATATAACCGATGAACGGAGTGAAAGAAATATAACTGGCTAGATCGAACTTAGCCTTGAAAATTTCAGGCGCCACTTTGATAAATTTTTCGACCAGTGGCCTGCTGCCGGTCTCGTGGACACGCACCTAAGCTAACGCCGCCTGTTCTTCGAACGCAACCGGGCTGAAATAGCCAAGCGTTGAGTGGCGTCGT
>JAWXBJ010000090.1:0-92942 GCA_034439955.1 Alphaproteobacteria bacterium | reverse complement strand
CTCGCGGCCGGCCGGAGCGGCGGCCAGCGCTTCCTCCCACGTGTCATAGACACCGCTGAAGAGACCCGCCGCATCGCGCCTTTGCAGGGCGCGGCGCGCATAAGCCGCTTCAAGTGCCGGAATCGTGCGCAAGGCAGAACCCAGACGCTGGGTCGCCAGTCCACGCCTCATAAATCCTGCGAAACCCATGGTGCATTCGGCCCAGACTCAGCCAGATTCCTAACCGATATCGGCTAACGAAGCGTTTTGGAGCGACGATGATACAAGCGGTCCCGACATTGCCGAACGGGACCGTCGCATGCCGGGTTGTGGGCGAAGCCATGCATCGGGCGACGAAGAAATGACGACAGCCGCCATCGATTTGAGGATCTGGCCGCTCGACGTCGGTGCGAGCGAGCTGCGCAAATTTTGCGCAATGCTGAGCGAGGACGAGCGAGCCCGCGCCGCCCGGTTTGTGTTTCCGGTCCACGCCAACCGGTTCATTGCCGGACGAGGCCGGCTCCGCGAAATCCTAGGCGAACGCCTCGGTGAAAAGCCGGAGACATTGCGTTTCGCTTACGGGAAACACGGGAAGCCGGCACTTGACGGGAAATTTGCCGATGGCCGACTGCATTTTAACCTTGCTCACTCCGGGGATATCGCGGCGCTGGCGGTTGCGGTCGATGTCGAAGTCGGCGTCGATCTAGAGTTCGTGAAACCGATCGAGGACGATGTCGCCCGCTTCCATTTCTCAGGCGCCGAATACGCGGCCTTGTCGCGCCTGTCGGCCGACGACTGGCTCCCCGGATTCTACCGGTGCTGGACGCGCAAGGAGGCGGTCGTGAAGGCGATTGGCGAGGGGCTGTCGCTGCCGCTGGATCGTTTCGACGTTACGCTGGGGGCCGGCGAACCGGCGAGGGTTCTGCGCATGGCGGACGAGGGCAACGCGCGCGAGGTGTGGTCGCTGCACCATTTCGAGCCCGCGCCGGGATACATGGGGGCGATTGCAGCGCGCGCCGGCGGGCATTCGCTGGAGGTGGCTGTACGCTCGGCGCCCGGATCGACTGGTGGGCGGTGACGGGATCGAACCGCCGACCCTCTCGGTGTAAACGAGATGCTCTGCCAGCTGAGCTAACCGCCCGGAGGCGCCAGGAAATGCGCCTGAATGGTCGGAGCGAGAGGATTTGAACCTCCGACCCCCAGTCCCCCAGACTGGTGCGCTAACCGGGCTGCGCCACGCTCCGCCAATTCAAGAGCGCCCTTATAGGCGCCTGGGCTCTGGTGGGCAACATGTCGTTACCGGGGATCAGGCGGCGCTGCGGACCTGGTCGAGACGCAATTTGAGGCCCGAGAGGTCGCTCAGCAGGGATTCGAGCCGCTGGCGTGCGATCGCGCCTGCTTCGCTTACCGGAACCGCGAAATCGCCGCGTTCCACGGCTTCGCGCACCGCGTTCTGAAGGTCGCGGACAG
The DNA here is from genome assembly GCA_034439955.1 of Alphaproteobacteria bacterium. Taxonomy (GTDB): domain Bacteria; phylum Pseudomonadota; class Alphaproteobacteria; order Caulobacterales; family Hyphomonadaceae; genus UBA7672. The sequence goes on along the minus strand of JAWXBJ010000090.1, from coordinate 91,493 downwards.
ACGCTCCGGTTTCGACGATGTCGGCCGGATGATCGATGGTGTCGGAGACCGAGACCGCCAGGCCCTGCTCACTCAAAATTTTGACCGCGCCGCGGTCGTCCAGCGCCTTGACCGCGCCGCGAATAGTGAGGCCCTGCACGTGGAGAAGCTGTTTCAGGGTGCGCAGGAGCTGCATGTCCTCTGGCCGGTAATGCCGCCGGCCGTCCGCCCGCTTCATCGGCTTGAGATCGCAGAATTTGGTTTCCCAGAAGCGCAGGACGTGAGTCTTGAGACCCAGCTCGGCGGCGGCCTCGCCAATGGTGCGAAACGCATCCAGCGATTTCACGCGGGCAAGAGAGATCTCCACCCCTTCGGGCGCCTCGGGATCGGCGTCAGGACAATCCAGGACAGTCGGGGCAAGGACAGTGCGGGCGAGGACCATCAGCTTCTCCGGGCGCCAAGCGCGGCTTCGACCCGCTGCCGAAGCAGCGGCGAGGGTTTGAACGACACCACCCGTCTCGCCGTGATCGGGGCCTCTTCACCGGTCTTGGGATTGCGACCGACGCGAGCCTTTTTCCGGCGCACCACGAAATTGCCGAAGCGCGCGAATTTCACGTCCTCGTCTTTCTCGAGTTCGGCGCAGACCATTTCCAACACTCGCTCGAGAAAGTTGCTGGAGTCCTGCTTGGTCAGCCCAATCTTGGCGACAAGCATATCGACGATATCAGCGCGCGTGAGGGTTTTTTCCTGCAAGCGAAGCCTCCGGCCAGGGACCGCAGAGACTACCTGCCAGGCGCGAGCCTGTTAAGGGGGGATTTGATCAAATCCCGAAAAATTTCATTCGTTTACAGTTTCTTAGTCAAATGCGGATCAGGGCGGCGCCCCAGGTCAACCCGCCGCCGATCGCCTCGATCAGCACCAGATCGCCGGGCTTGACGCGGCCGTCTTCAACCGCAACCGCCAGCGCCAGCGGAACGGACGCCGCCGACGTGTTGCCGTGATCAGCGACCGTCGAGACGATCTTGCGTTCGTCCAGACCCAGTTTTTCGGCGACGGCGGAGAGTATTCGCTGATTGGCCTGATGCGGGACGAACCAGTCGACTTCGTCGATATGGCGCCCGGCCTGATCGACCGCCGCCCGGACGCTCTCGGAGATCTTGGAGACGGCATGCTTGAAGACCTGGTTGCCGATCATCTTCAGATGGCCGACCGTCTGGGTCGTGGACGGTCCTCCGTCTACATAAAGCATGTCCTTGTATCGTCCGTCCGACCGCAAGTGGACCGATTTGACGCCGCGATCGCCGGCTATCGCCTTGTCCTGACGCTCCAGCACCAGGGCCCCGGCGCCGTCGCCGAAGAGGACGCACGTCGTCCGGTCCGACCAGTCGATGATGCGGGAGAATGTCTCGGCGCCAATGACCAGCGCGCGCTCGAACTGACCCCGCGCCAGGAAATTGTCCGCCGTCGCCAGGGCGTAGACGAAGCCGGAGCAGACCGCCTGGACGTCGAAGGCTGCCCCGCGCGTTATGCCGAGCTTGTTCTGGACGATCGTCGCGGTCGCCGGAAACGTGTAGTCGGGGGTCGCCGTGGCGAGGACGATCAGATCAATGTCGTCCGGCCCAAGCCCACCCGCGTGCAACGCCTTGCGGGCAGCGGCCGCAGCTAGATCCGACGTCGTCTCGCCATCCGCCGCGATATGGCGTTTCCTGATTCCTGTGCGCTCGGTGATCCATTGATCGCTGGTATCGACCATCACTCCGAGATCGGCGTTCGTCAGTACCCTGGCGGGCAGATGTCCCCCGACTCCCCGGACGACCGATACATACTCGTTCACTGGGCGGTTTCCTCACTCGCCGCGATGACCGGCGCGCCCGTGACGCTAGCGGCCAGTCGCCTCAGATTGTCCTCTATCTCGGCCTTGAAGCGGCTGGCGCCCATGTCGGCCGCCACCGAAATCGCCTGAGCGAAGCCGGCGCCGTCCGTGCCGCCATGACTTTTGACGACGACGCCGTTGAGGCCCAGAAAGACCGCGCCATTCGCCTGCCGGGGATCAAGTCTCGCACGGAAGCGTTTCAGGGCCGGCATCGCAACCAGCGCGCCGAGCCTCGCCCTCCAGCCCGATGTCAGTGACTCCTTCAGGAGTTCCGAAATCATCCTGGCCATGCCCTCGGCCGTTTTCAGGGCGACATTGCCGGTGAAGCCGTCGGTTACGACGACATCGACCTTTCCCATCCCGATGTCGTCGCCCTCAACATAACCCTCGAACGTCATGTTGAGATTGGACGCGCGGATCAATCTGGCCGCCTCGCGGATCGCCTCGTGGCCCTTGAGATCCTCCGACCCGATGTTGAGCAGCGCCACTGTTGGATTGGCCTTGTGGTGGACAGCGCGCGCGAACGCCTCGCCCATGATGGCGAACTCGACCAGTTGTTCGGCGTCGGCGGCGATATCGGCGCCGAGATCGAGCACGGCGCTGACGCCGGTGCGCGTCGGCCAGGTCCCCACCAGGGCAGGCCGGTGCAGGCCCTCGACCGTCCGGAGGATCAGCTTCGACATGGCCATCAATGCGCCGGTGTTTCCAGCCGAGCACGCGGCGATCGCCTCGCCGGACTTGATCGCCTCGATGGCGTTCCACATCGAGGAGCCCTTGCCCTGGCGCATCATCTGCGCCGGCTTCGCGTCCATCGCGACCTGTTTGTCGGTGTGCCGGATCGAAGTGCGGGGAGAGGCGGTCGGCGCGGAGGCCAGCAGGGGCCTCAGCCGGGCCTCGTCGCCATGGAGCAGAAACCCGATGTCGGGCCGCCGGCGGGCGTACGCCTCCACACCCTCGACGACGATCGCAGGCGCATTGTCTCCGCCCATCCCATCGATGGAAATGACCTTGCGCTCACTCATGCCGGCCCGAAGGTCTCCACTGTCCGCAATGATCGCGCCGCGCTTGTCTGCGTCGAGGCTGACGAGAGGTTGCTCTAGATTCACTAGTGTAGAAACTGATTCAACGATCGACGTGATTCAGGCTGATCGCATCAGGCTCCAGGCGTCTAATACCATGTGCGCCAGTCTCGGATAGCCTGTTGCGGCGACGAGGCGCAAACGCCTCAAGCCAGCGAGGGCTTGGGCCAGTTGACTTCACCCGCCAGCAGGGCCTCGTCGGAATGGCGGCCAAGCGTGTCCTCAACCGATTTGACATAGCGGGCCAGCCGTTCAGACAGATCTTCCGATAGCCCGAGATTGCGTCCAAGAGCGCCCGCCAGAGCGTCTGGAGGAGCGTCTTGCGCCAGCGCTTCATCATAGGCCCTGGCGCGGCCATAGAAGGCCTCACCCATCTTCCGGATCTTCTTTCCGACACTGAGGTCGCCCGTGCCAATGTCCCTGAGGGCCTCGTCAAAACCTTCGAACAGCGCGTCGAAACAGTCCTGGGCGAGCGCTTTGCCGGTCCCGCCCAGCGAACGCAGCCGCCGAAACACGAGAGCGGCATGCAGGGAGGTCACCTCGAACCGGCCGGAGAAATTGTCACGGGCGGCGCCTGGCACATAGAATTCCGGGCGAAGCGCCTGGGCCAGGATCAGCTGGTGCAGCCTGTCCACGGCCCATTTGTTGCGCCTGGCGCGGCCGAACCCGCGTCCGAACCACTGTGCGATGCCCATCCTGCCCTCGACGCTTGCCAAACCCGCGACCCGCCCGCTACCTAGATCAACCCGCCTGAAACCGGAATCGGCTGAAAGCGGTTGAGCTGATCTATTTCAGAATTCCAAAGCAACTTGTCGGCGTCCGGTTCGACGCGAGTTGCTTTAGCCCGAAGCACTGGAGTTCACATATGGCGACGCGCACTCTTGCGATAGCTTTCGTTGCGATCCTCGCGGTTTCGGGCTGCCGTGCGACGCGTGACTTTCACGGCTATGTGCCCGACCAGGCGCTGCCGACCGATGTGCAGCCCACCGTGGATACGCGCTCGACGGTGCTGGCGCGCCTCGGTTCCCCGTCCACCAGCAGCATCTTCGATGACAATCTTTGGGTCTACATGTCCTCGACCCGCGAATTGCTGGCCTTCTACTATCCGAAGGTCGTGGCGCGGGAGATCGTTGCAATCCAGTTCGACGATCAGGATGTCGTGTCGGACGTTCTCGTCTACGATGTGGAGGATGGGCAGGTCGTCGATTACAATTCCAGCGTGACGCCGACCCGGGGCCGCGAACTCGGCATTCTCGAACAGCTTTTCGGGACGATCGGCCGACTGCCCCAGCAGCTTCCGGGCCAGACCCAGCCGGGCCAGGACCAGCCGGGAGACGCTCCCCAGCGCCGCAACTAGAACAGCTCGTCGGCGTCCTGGCTTGCGGGACCGGTCGTCAGTTCTGACTGGCGATCTGGGTGAAGGTCATGGTGACGAGCGCATCCGGCTCGCCGACCGTCTCATTGGCTGCCTTGAGGCACTCCTTGGCGGCCAGTTTCTCGTCTAGCCGGGTCACGTCACCCTTGACGTTGAAGCTCACCCGATGGGCAGCGCGCAGCACCGCATCCCGGATAAAGTGCGCCTGGTCCTGGTATTTCCAGTGGTCCTTGCTGTCATTGACCCGCATGCGGGCGTCGATGAAGAGGTAGTTCTCCAGCCGCCCCTCGGCGTCGAACACCGGAAACGCCAAGCCAGCCAGCTTAACGGAGCGCGCCACCTCTTTTTCTTCGACGCTATCGATTTGTCCGTCCTTTTTTTCGGCGCCCGCCTTTGGCGGTGAGGAAAATGCCGGCTGGACAGATGCGACGAGGGCCAGACAGAGAAAAGCAGCAAGAACACGCATGGGTGGCTCCTTCTCCCTGGACCCTGCGCGAGATTGGTTGAGAGGCGTTTAAGCAACCGGCGTTCAGGAGTACGCCCCTATCTACGCGCCGAAATGCCGCCAGCCGCCCCTTGACATGAGGGAGACTGAGCCGGGGCCATGCAAGAGGCGCACGCCTTCGCCCGATTCTGCCCGACCGATGCGACTGACCTTGACACCGATCGCGTCGCACGCCTCACGGACGGCGTCGCGCCTTGTCGTCGTCGCGGTGAACAAAGTCTGGTAATCGTCTCCGCCGGTCAGGAGCTTTGCGATACCGGATCGGCGTCCTGTCGCCAGCCAGGATCGGGCTGCCTCGCTGAATGGCATGTCCCTGCAGTCGATGACAAGCGCCAGCCCGGAAGCTCTGGCGACATGGCCGGCATCCGCGACGAGGCCGTCGGACACGTCGATCGAGGCCGTTGCATGCGCCGCAATCACGGAAGCGAATGGCGCCACAGGGGGCTCGGGAACGCGGTAGCGCTCGACGAGACGCGCACGCTCGACCGGCATCAGCATCGGTAGCTTGCCGCGCGCAGCCTGGAGTCCCAGCCAGCCCTCGCCGATATCGCCGGTGACCCAGAGGTCATCTTCCGCGCTTGCGCCCGAACGACGGACTGGACCACGCGCCCCGCACCGACCCAGGAGCGTCAGGGACAGGGTCAGCCGGCCCGTCGTCGAACTGGTGTCGCCGCCCAGAAGGTATGCGCCCCTCGCCGCCAGTTCCTCCCCCAGGCGCAAAGCAAAGCCCTCGATTCCCGCAACGGGCCGCGACCGGGGCCAGACCAGGGTGAGGAAGGCGCCGTCAGGAACAGCGCCCTTGGCGACGATGTCGGAAACATTGACCCTGACCAGCTTGGCCGCCACCGTCTCGATCGGATCGTCCGGCAGAAAATGCACACCCTCGACGATCGCGTCCGTCGTCGCGATCAGCCGCGATCCGCCATGTACGATCTCGGCGACGTCGTCGAGCAGATTGTCGGCGCCTGGCGACAGGGCGAGGGGAACAAACCACTTCCGGATGAGGTCGAACTCATCCATCGCCTTCAGGCGCAGGGTGCGCCGGAGTGCGGGCCACGCACATCGCGGGAGACAGCATCCAGCAGGCCGTTGACGAATTTGGGCTCCGCCCCTTCGAAGAAGGCGTGGGCGATCGAGACATACTCATCGAGGATGATCTGCGGGGGCAGGCTGGTGTTCGCGACCAGTTCATAGACCGCGCCGCGCAGTATGGCCCGCGAGGTCGCATCCAGGCGGTCCATCTTCCAGCCCTCGGCGAGGCGTTTCATGATCGCCCGGTCCACGTCGTCCTGACGATCGACCACGCCGGTCACGATCGTCCTGAAGAGGTCCGGGTCGGCCTCCTCGATCGGCGCGCCGGCCTCGCCAAGCCCCAGCCGGTCGTCGAGAAAATCCGCAACGACGGAGCGCGCGCTCTGTCCCGTCTGTTCCATCTGATAGAGCGCCTGGATCGCCGCGAGCCTGGCCCCGGACCGGCGCGCCTTGCGCAGCGCCCGTTCGGCTTCAGGCGACAAGGCCTTCTGGGCGCCCGTCACGCTTCGATGTCTCCGAAGGTGCGTGAGAGCGCGATCATGCGAAGGACCGCCTCGACGACTTCGCGCCCCTTGTTTTTCTGCTTGCGATCCGCCCGCACCCTGGCCTGGTCCTCGTTCTCGCACGTAAGGACGCCGAAGCCGACCGGAACGCCGGATAGCGAAAGGTCCATCAGGCCGCGAGCGACCTCGCCGCAGATGAGATCATAATGGCTGGTCTCGCCACGGATCACGCAGCCGAGCGCGACGAAGCCGTCGAACTCCTGAACCTGGGACGCCAGCGCGATCGCGCCGGGGATTTCGAAGGCGCCCGGCACCACCAGGAATTCATGCCCGACGCCGGCGGCGTCGAGGGCGTTGGTCACTCCGGCTTCGAGTTCCGCTGCGATGTCGGCATAGTAGCGCGACGTGACGATGAGGACGCTCGCGGCATCGCTTCTGGGTGCGGACATCTAATCCTCGTCTGCATCGATCCTGCGCCAGCCCTCGACCGTCAGCCCGTATCCGTCAAGGCCGGGAAGCTGGTTGGGGCGCGTATTGCTCATCAGGATCATGCGGCGGACTCCGAGATCCTTCAGGATCTGCGCCCCGACGCCATATTCCCGCAGCGGATGGGCGCCCTCGACATGGGCGGCCTTGGCGGCCTGGACGTCCCCGAGGGAACGGGCGATGTCCTCGCCCATCCCCATGCGGACGAAAATCGCGACGCCGGGAATACCGCTCGCGGCCAGCCGGGTCATGGCGCGCTTGACCAGCCCCTCGCGCTCACCTGCCTCGCCGAGGAAATCGGCGAGAAAATCGACCCGGTGAACCCGCACCAGCGTGGGCGTCTCGCCGGTAATCCGCCCCTTCACGACGGCAACGTGTTCCGCTCCGTCGAGCGTGTTGCGGAAGACGACAACACGGAACTTTCCACCATAGGCGCTGTCGAAATCCGCCTCTATGCGGCGTTCAAGGAAGCGGTCATGACGCCGGCGCCAGGAGATCAGGTCCGCGATGGTGCCGATCTTCATGCCGTGGAGCTGGGCGAAGCTTACAAGCTCCGGCAGTCGCGCCATCGAGCCGTCGTCGTTCATGATCTCGCAGATCACGGCGGACGGGGCGAGGCCGGCCAGGCGCGATATGTCCACGCTGGCTTCGGTATGGCCCGCGCGCACCAGCACGCCACCCTCGCGCGCCACCAGTGGAAAAATGTGTCCGGGCGAGACGATGTCGTTCGCGCCCTTGGTGGGATCGACGGCGACCGCGATGGTGTGAGCCCGGTCGTGGGCCGATATGCCGGTGGTAACGCCTTCCCTTGCCTCAATCGAGACCGTGAACGCCGTCTTCATGCTTTCCCGGTTCTCGCGCGCCATCATGTCGAGTTCAAGCGTGCCGGCGCGGTCGCGCGTCAGGGCGAGACAGATCAGGCCCCGGCCATGCTTGGCCATGAAATTGACCTGCGCCGGCGTCGCGAATTGCGATGGAATGATCAGATCGCCCTCGTTCTCGCGGGCCTCGGCATCGACGAGAATGTACATCCGGCCATTGCGCGCCTCCTCGACGATTTCCTCGATGGGAGAAATCGCCGCGCTGAAATCGTGCGTCATCGGAGCGTCTCTCATTGCGAAGCGTCTCTCATCGGCCTTGCACCTCAAGCGTGCGCGCCACATACCGCGCGAGCATGTCCACTTCCAGATTGACCCAGCCGCCGGCTTTCGCATCGCCCAGCGTGGTCACCTTCAGCGTATGCGGGATGACGGTGATATCAAACCAGTCGGCGCCGGCGTCGCGTCCGACAGCCGCGACGGTCAGGGAAACACCATCGACAGCGATGGAGCCTTTCTCGGCAATGAATCCCGCCAGCCCGGGCGCCATGCCGATTCGCATCCGCCAGCTCTCGCCTTCCTGGGCAACGGCGAGGATTTCGCCCATTCCGTCAATATGGCCCGACACGAGATGGCCGCCGAGTTCGTCTCCGAGCCTGAGCGACAGTTCCAGGTTTACCGGCGACCCGGCGACCAATCGGCCAAGCGTCGTGCGCGACAACGTCTCGGGTATGGCCTCGACCGTCCACCACGATCCTTCATCGTCGGGGCCGAACTCCACAAGCGTGAGGCAGACGCCTGAGTGCATGACGGAAGCGCCGGGCTGCAGGGACGTCACCGGATAGCGCGATGCGACCGTGAGACGGCGAAGGCCAACGCGATCCTCGATGGAGGCGATGCGGCCAATGTCGGTTACGAGACCGGTGAACATGGCTCAGGTTTTCCGCTCATAGCTTTCCCAAAGGTCCTGCCCAACGGGCCGCACTCCGCTTCGCGCGAAGGTGGGCGCCGCGACGAGATTCTCCAAGCCCAGCCCGGCGATACACTCTCGCCCGTCCCCGCCCAGCAGGATCGGCGCACGGAACCATTCGATGCGGTCCACCAGCCCGGCGCGCACGAAGGACGCGGAAAGCCTGCCGCCGCCCTCGACCATGAGGGACGTCACGCCGGCACGCGTGGCCGAGTCAAGCAAATCAGGGAGGGAGACGCTGCCGCTGACCGGGTCCGGCGGCAACATCCAGAACTGCAGCCCGCGCGCGGACGGCCAGCGCACATCAAGGTCGGTTGTCTCCAGAGTCGCGATGGCGACCGGCCCAATCTCCAGGGTGGCGAAGAGCCTGGCGCTCGCCGGCACGCGGCCCCGGCTGTCGGCGACGATGCGAAGCGGCTGGCGGTCGGGCGCCGGATCAAGCCGCGCCGTCAGTTCGGGATCGTCGGTAAGCACGGTTTCCGAGCCGACGATGACAGCGTCATGGGCGGCGCGCAGTCGATGCGCTTCGAAGCGCGCTTCGGGCCCGGTGATCCACTTGCTTTCTCCGGAAGCCGTCGCGATACGCCCATCCAGCGACGTCGCGATCTTCAGCGTGACGGATGGGCGCGACCCGACGATCACCGTGCCGGCCGTCATTTCTGGCGCTCGCCGTCGTCCATCTCGCGCCGCGCCAGAGCATCCTCGATGAAGCGAGCGAAATCGGAGGGCGATTTGAAGTCCTTGTAGACCGAGGCGTAACGCACATAGGCGACAGGATCGAGGCCGCCCAGGCTTGTCATCACCATCTCGCCAATGGCCGACGTCGGCACTTCGGGCTCGCCCATGTTCTCGAGGCGGCGCACAATGCCAGAAATCATCTGGTCGAGCTGTTCCTCGGTCACGGGACGCTTCTGCAGAGCGATGGTGAGAGAGCGCCGGAGCTTCTCGCGCTCGAACACGTTGCGCCGGCCGTCGCGTTTCACCACCATCAGCTCGCGGAGCTGGACACGCTCAAAGGTCGTGAATCGCCCGTCGCATTTCAGGCAGCCCCGGCGGCGGCGCACGGCCGTGTCTTCCTCGGCGGGCCGGCTGTCCTTGACGACCGAGTCCGCAAAGCCGCAAAACGGGCACCGCAAAGGTTCAGCTCCAGGCGGCGCCGTAAATCGGGAAACGAGCGGTCAGGGCCGTGACCTCCTCGCGGACCTTGAATTCGACGGCGGAAGTGTCGCCCCCTGCCGCCAGCGCGTCGATGATCTCAACCATCCACAGCCCCACCTGGCGGAACTCCGTCTCCCCAAATCCACGCGTCGTGGCGGCGGGAGAGCCGACGCGGACGCCGGACGTAACAGTGGGATTTTCGGGATCGAACGGCACGCCATTCTTGTTGCAGGTGATGAAGGCGCGCTCCAGCGCCTTCTCGGCCGCATTACCCTTGACGCCCTTGGGCCGGAGATCGACGAGGGCGAGATGGGTGTCGGTGCCGCCCGACACGATATCGACGCCGCCGGTTTCGAGGGTCTGGGCAAGCATGCGCGCATTGTCGATGACACGTTGCGCGTAGAGTCTGAATTCCGGACGCAGCGCCTCGCCGAACGCGACGGCCTTGCCGGCGATCACATGCATCAGAGGTCCGCCCTGGATCCCCGGAAAGACGGCTGAGTTGATTTTCTTCGCAACCTTCTCGTCGTTCGTCAGAACCATCCCCCCGCGCGGGCCGCGAAGGGTCTTGTGGGTCGTCGTGGTGACAACATGCGCATCGGCCAGCGGATTTGGATGAAGACCAGCCGCGACGAGGCCGGCGAAGTGCGCCATATCGACCATGAAGATCGCGCCAACCTTGTCGGCGATCGCACGGAACGCCGCAAAGTCGATCACCCGAGAATAGGCCGACCCGCCCGCGATGATCAGCTTTGGTCTCACCTCCAAAGCCAGCCTTTCGACCTCGTCGAGGTCTATGCGTCCATCCTGCCGCCGGACACCGTACTGGTGAGCTGCGAACCACTTGCCGGACTGGTTGGGCGACGCTCCGTGGGTAAGATGCCCGCCGGCGTCGAGGCTCATGCCCAGAATTGCATCACCGGGTTTCAGCAGCGCCTGAAAGACAGCCTGGTTGGCCTGGCTGCCCGAATTGGGCTGGACGTTCGCAAAACCTGCAGAAAACAGCTTCCTGGCGCGGGCGATTGCCAGATTCTCGATCTCGTCGAAGAACTCGCAGCCGCCATAATAGCGCTTTCCGGGATAGCCCTCGGCATACTTGTTCGTCAAAACCGAGCCCTGCGCCTCCATTACGGCGCGTGAGACGATGTTCTCCGAAGCGATCAGCTCTATCTGTTGAACCTGTCTGCCAAGTTCGAACGAAATCGCTTCGCCGACGGCGGGATCCGCCTCGTTGAGGCTGGTCGAAAAAAAGGAGCGTTGCTGGGATCCGGCCTGCGGATTCGAATGGCCCATGGCCCCCTCCGAGCGTTTCGGGTGATCAGGTCGGCGATAGGGCCTTCATGCAAGGTTGGCAAGCTCGGTCATTGCAGGGCGTTTTGACGCATATTTGAGCCAGAATCAGTATATCTTCCAAGTTACGTAGACGCGCTTGGTAAAGTGGTTGATTTTTCGTCTAATTAAGCCTCTATCTCTGGTCGATGGGGCGGGCTGGGTAGATGCGATGAATGAATCATCAGACTTGTTTGAACTATCGAATGACGAAATCCTCCGTATAACTTCTGAGATTGTCTCGTCGTTTGTATCGAACAATCCAGTTACAACTGAGGGTCTGCCTGACGTCATTCGCTCGGTTCATAAAACAGTCGCGAGCTTGTCGAAGGCGCGTGAACTGAAGGTCGAGGACAAGCCAAAGCCTGCGGTTAACATCGGAAAATCGATCACCAACGATTATATTATTTGCCTCGAAGACGGCAAGAAGCTCAAGATGCTCAAGCGATACCTGCACTCGCGCTACGACATGTCGCCTGATGAGTATCGTCGGCGCTGGGGCCTTGCGCCTGACTATCCGATGGTCGCGCCGAGCTATACGGAGCGACGGTCAGAGTTCGCGAAAAAAATCGGGCTTGGTCGAGGCGTGCGGAAAACGCCGTGACGCCGACCGGCATTCGTTCAGTCAGCGCCTGAGGGATTCGATAGCCACGACCACAATCGCGCGCGGCTCACTCAGCACCCCGTCCATTTTGGGGTCTGGCCCCCTTGTAGGGCCTGGGTCCCTGTAGGGTCTGGCGAATTGGACAATCATCCTCAAACAAGAATTCCGCCGCGCGGGCCGGCCCTGGAGGTTGGCGAGGGCGCCAGATTATCGCTCCTGCCGCGAGCATAGGAGAGCTTGTTCCGGGCCAGTTGCTCCACATCAGCCCTCGCGGTACGGGCCGGTACAGCAAATCTGATTTCCAACCCATCCGTTCCCGACACCGCGCGAACTTCCATCACCGGGCCGATACGGTTGTACTCCAGCAAGATCTCGTGGTCCGGATCGTCTGGCATGGCTCTCCGACCGGATCAGGCGGCGCGCTTGAGGCCAAGCTGCGCCCAGATTGCGAGCAGCGCCGCGACCAGATCATCCATCATCGCCTCGGTATGATGCGGCGAGGGCGTGAACCGCAGCCTTTCGGTCCCCTTGGGGACGGTCGGATAGTTGATCGGCTGCACATAGACGCCGAAATCGAACAGGAGCGTGTCCGACAGCGCCTTGCAGCGCTCCGCATCGCCCACCAGCAACGGAACGATGTGCGTGTCGGTGATCATGACCGGCAGCCGGGCGGCCACCAGCTTCTGCCGCAGCATTTCCGCCTTGGCCTGATGCTGTGTGCGCAGATCCACACCCGCAGGACCGCGGAGCTTGCGGATGGATGTAAGGGCGCCTGCCGCGAGTACGGGACATGTCGACGTCGAGAAGATGAACCCCGGGGCCATCGACCGGATGGCGTCGATGACGACGGTCCGGGAGGCGATATAGCCCCCCATCACGCCAAACCCTTTCGCCAGCGTGCCCTCGCAGATCGTGATGCGGTCCATCACCCCATCGCGCTGGGCGACACCGGCGCCTTCATGGCCGTACATCCCCACGGCATGGACCTCGTCGAGATAGGTGATCGCGTCGAACTCGTCGGCGATGTCGCAAAGCGCGGCCAGAGGGGCGACGTCGCCATCCATCGAATAGACGGACTCGAAGGCGATGACCTTGGGGGATTCCGCCGGATCGTTCCCGATCAGGGCGCGCAGATGCCCCACATCGTTGTGGCGGAAAATCCGTTTGGCGCAGTTGGCGCGCTTGATCCCCTCGATCATCGAGGCGTGGTTGAGTTCGTCGGAATAGATGATGACGTTGGGCATGATCTTGGCCAGCGTCGACAGGGTCGCATCGTTCGAGACATAGCCTGAGGTGAACAGCAGCGCCGCTTCCTTGCCATGCAGGCTGGCCAATTCGCGCTCGAGATCGACGTGATAGCGCGTCGTACCGGATATGTTACGGGTGCCGCCGGATCCTGCGCCGAAAGCGTCTACAGCCTCATGCATGGACTGGATGACGTCCGGATCCTGCCCCATTCCCAGGTAGTCGTTGGAGCACCACACCGTGACGTCCTGCTCGCGCCCGTCTTCATGGCGGACCGACGCAAGCGGAAACCTGCCCCGATGACGCTTGAGATCGATGAAGACGCGATAGCGACCCTCGGAACGGATGTCCTGGATCACATCCTCGAAAGCTGCCAGATGCTTCATGGGTCGTTTCTCTTTGGCCGACATGCACGCTTCTGCCGGGCGCGTGACGTTCAAGTTAGCGCCCAAGCCTCTCCTTTCCTAGACGCATGTCAAACGCAACTGCGTGTAGCGCCTTCACATCTCTGGATTTTTTGCGAACGGTTCGCAACTGCGGGGTCTGTCAGCCACTGGCCGCCCCGATGCGATTGAGCAATAATCCCATCGCCCCGACCGGGGCGGGGACAGGATCATGTTGAAGCGGCTTCTGGTTCTGGCGACTCTGGTTGGGTCGGTCGCTCAGGCCCATGCGCAGTCGCATGACATCCCCCGCACCACCGACGGACGCCCCGACTTCCACGGCGTATGGGAAAGCAGGTGGCGAACGCCGCTCGAACGCTTGGATGAGGCCGATGGTCCCATTGTCCATGCCGAGCAGGTCCGGGGCCTCATCGCAGCATTGGACAAGCGCGCTGCCGCCTTGACAGGTCTTCATCCCGATGAGGACTTCGACTGGGGAACCTTGATGCCGGCGGCTGGCGGCGGCTTCCGCACGTCACTGATTGTCGAGCCGGCGGACGGAAAACTTCCGCTGACCCCAGAGGCCCGGGACTGGGCGAAGACCATCAAGGATGTTCGCGATCGGGCGGAAGACCCGGAGGCTCGCAACCTTTGGGAACGATGCATACGCGGTCCCGGAAACACACCGCTCTCGATCTCGCCCGGCAACATGAACAGGTTGATCGTCCAAACGGACGATCATGTCGTGATCAACACCGAAGACATGGCTGAAGCGCGGATCATCGCCTTTGTCGCTCGGAATAGACCAGCAGCGCTTGTGTCGACTATGGGCGAATCGACCGGTCACTGGGAAGGCGATGTCCTGGTCATAGAAACAAGACTGCTTCGCCCCGATCCTGCCTCTCCGCCGGGGACGGAAGGGCAAGCAATACGAAAACTCACCGAGAGCCTGCGTTTCAGTGAACCTAACGAACTTTCATACGAATATACACTTGAGGACTCCGGCATGTTTATCGCCCCGATGCGCGTCGCGTTCACTCTGGTCCGCACCAAGGCGCGCATGTTCGAAGCAAGCTGCCATGAGGGCAACTACTCGCTCGCCAACATTCTTTCTGGCGCCCGTGTGGTCGAGACGCGGGCTATGAAAGCGAAACCGTGAAAACAAAACCGCCGGCGCTCGCAAGGCGAGGCCGGCGGAGAGGCCGATCCAGTCTTTTGACAACCAGTCTTGCGCCAGTTGCTCCGGGTCTGGCCGGATGACCACATCAGCCGCCTTCAGACGATTTCATCTGAAGGCGGATCAGGATGATTTTGACAAACCGCCTCATGCTAAACCTGTCGGAGCACGAGGCGGGCGCTGAAGGACTTCTGACGACCGATCAGAGCTGGTAGCGGATCTGGTCGGACCAGAAGCGTTCCAGGCGGGCGACCGTCTTGTTGAACTGTTCCAGATCGTCCGCGCGAACGCTGGCGGTCGGCTCAAGCGCCGAGGCCTGCTTCTCGAAGAGTTGCGCGACGCGGGCGCGGACAGCCTTGCCCGAAGGCGTCAGCTTGAGACGAACCGTGCGGCGATCGTCGCTGGAGCGGGTCTGGATGAGATAACCGCCATCCTGAAGTTTCTTGACGTTGTAGGACATCGATGTGCCGGCGAAGGACCCGCGAGCGCGCAGCGCGCTGGCAGGCGTTTCGGTCTCGCCGATCTCATAGATCAGGAGGGCCTGAACGCCGGTCAGCGAGCGCTCGCCGCCCCGCTCCAGATTGTCCTTGACGACGTCATGCAGGCGGCGATGCGCCTGCTCCAGCAAGGAGAGAGCCTTCAGGAAGGACTGCTCGACAACGTCTTCATTGCCAGCGACCCGGACTTTCGCGTTCAACATCATCACCACCACTATTCTTGTTTTTTGTGTCGCGCCCGTTTTGTCTGGGCTTGATGATGACACTACATGGGGATGGCTAAACAATCGCTAAGAAAGACAATTTTGTTGTAGTTTATCTTAGATTTCCGGCAGTTTAGATTTGTTCTTTATTGTGAGCGGGAAGTAAACGCCCCTTTCGAAGTTTGACGTATCTGGCGAGGTCTCATGCCTCACTCAGAAGTCTAGTGGAGCCAAAGCGCGGGGAGTGCCAGTCAATCGAACTGAAGCTCGCCGCCATCCAGCGGGGCGAAGATTTCGTCCAGCATCTCGTCGGTCACGCCAGAAAGCGTCGCCGGATTCCAGGCCGGCGCATTGTCCTTGTCGATGATGATGGCTCGGACGCCCTCCTGGAAATCATGGCGCGAGACGACCCGCGAGCCGATGCGAAACTCCATCCGCATATTGTCCTCGAACGTCCTGGCGTGGAGGCCGAGCGCCAGCTGGCGATGCGCGACCTTCAGCGTCTGGGGCGATTTGGTTTTCAGGGTCGCGAGCTGGCGGGCCGCCCATTCTCCGCCTTCCTCCTCCAGAGCCGCGAAGATTTCCTCGACGCCCGGCTTCCAGAAACAGCGCTGGATCGCGTCGATATAGGTCTCGAACGTGGCGGTCTCGTCCCAGTCCATCGCGTCGAGCAGCGCAAGGCCCCCCTCGCAGATCGAGTCCTTGACGACGCCGGTCACCGCCGCCTCGACGAAGTGGGTGCCGATCCCTGCCGCCACAACATCGCCGCCCTTCAGCCGCTCGCCGGTGAGCGCCAGCCACATGCCGAGCGGTGGGCCAAGGCGCGGCAGGAACCAGCCGCCGCCAACGTCCGGAAAAAGACCGATGCCCGTCTCAGGCATGGCGAAGTTCGTGCGCTCCGTCGCGACACGGTGCGAGCCGTGGACGCTGATGCCAACGCCGCCGCCCATGGTGACGCCGTCCATGAAGGCGACATAGGGCTTGGGGTAGTTCTTGATGCGCGCATTCAGCCGGTACTCGGCCGCGAAGAACGCCATCGCCGCCGAGCTATCGGCTGCACCGCTTTCGGCCAGCATGCGGATGTCGCCGCCGGCGCAGAAGCCCCTTGTGCCGTCAGCATGGTCGATCACCACCAGCTCGATCTCGGGATCGTCGCGCCAGGCGATCAGGGCGGCGTCCATGGCGAGGCACATCTCCTCGTTGAGGGCGTGCAGCGCCGATGGGCGGTTGAGCGTGATGCGCCCGGCGACGCCCTGTCGGTGGATGATGACGTCTGCCATCTACTGCTTCAGCATGTCGCGCGAGATGATCACCCGCATGATCTCGTTCGTGCCTTCGAGAATCTGGTGCACGCGCAGGTCGCGGACGATGCGCTCGATCCCGTAGTCCGCGAGATAGCCATAGCCGCCATGAAGCTGCAAAGCGTCGTTGGCGACCTTGAACCCCGTGTCCGTCACAAAGCGCTTGGCCATGGCGCACCAGCGCGTGGCGTCAGGCGCTTTTGCATCCAGCGCCCGCGCCGCCGCATACAGCATCACGCGGGCGGCCTGCGTCTCGGTCTCCATGTCGGCGAGTCTGAACTGGACGGTCTGGAAATCGGCGATGGCCTGGCCGAACTGGCGGCGCTCTCTGGTATAGGCCAGCGTCCTGTCCAGCGCCTCCTGCATGCCGCCAAGCGAACACGCGGCGATGTTGAGGCGCCCGCCGTCCAGCCCCGCCATGGCGAAGCGGAAGCCGTCGCCTTCCGCCCCGATCCGCCGGCTGGCCGGAATGCGGACATCCTCCAGGATCACGGCGCGGGTCGGCTGGGAATGCCAGCCCATCTTCTTTTCGGCAGCGCCAAACGAGACGCCCCTGTCCGTCGCCAGAACGAGAAACGCCGAGACGCCATTCGGGCCGTCGGCGCCTGTCCGGGTCATCACGACATAGAGGTCGCTTGCCCCGGCGCCCGAAATGAAGGCCTTGGAGCCGTTGAGGACATAGTCTCCCTCGTCTTTGGCGCCGCGATGCCGGACCGCCTGTGTGCGCAGGGCCGCCGCGTCCGACCCCGACCCTGGCTCGGTGAGGCAGTAGCTCGCCATCAGCTCCATCGAGGTGAGGCGGGGCAGCCATTCCCGGCGCATCTCTTCCGTCCCGAAGCGGTCGATCATGCCGGCGCACATGTTGTGGATGGAAAGGAAGGCGGCGGTGGAGACGCAGCCCATCGAAAGCTGCTCGAACACAATCACGGCATCGAGCCGGCTGAGGCCGGAGCCGCCCACATCCTCACCGACATAAAGTCCCGCCAGACCGAGTTCGGCGGTGGAGCGGATGACGTCCACAGGAAAGTGTTTGTTTTCATCCCATTGCGCCGCGAACGGCCGAAGGCGAGCGGTCGCAAAGGAAGACGCCGTCTCGCGAATCAGCCTTTGCTCGTCAGTGAATTCAGCTGTCATCTGCCCTGTTCCCGACGCGGCGGCGTGCGTTACTCTTCAGGCTTGCTTAGCAAGTCCGAACCGATGTTTCTCCTATAGACCTCCCCAAGACTGGCGCACAGGCTGGCAAAGATCCGATGGCGACCCTGATCTCAGAAACGGCCCCGCAATATCGTATCCGCCCCGCGCGCGGGAACGAGGTGGGGGAACTCCAGAACATCGATCTCGCCTCCGCGACCCTTTTCCGGGGCAGCGGCCTCATCGACTTCGGACCCTCTGGCGAGCCGGGCGAGCCCATCCCCGAGGATCGCCTGAGAAAGGGCTTCGGAGACGGGCTGGTCTGGGTCGCGGTCGATGAGATGGAGGAGCTGGCGGGCTTTGCGCTCTGTTCCGACCGCGGGGCGGACCTTTACCTCGACCAGCTCTCGGTCATGCCGCGACACGGCCGGCAAGGCCTCGGCGGCAGGCTGGTGCGGCGGGCGTTCCAGGAAGCCGAAAGCCGGACCCACAGGCGAATCTCGCTCTCGACGTTTCGGAAAGTGCCGTGGAACGGTCCCTTTTACCGCAAGCTGGGCTTCCGTGAGATTCCGGAGTGGCGGCTGGCAGACTGGCAGCGCGACATCCGGCAGCTCCAGACGCTGACCATGGACGTCCGGCTGAGATGCTTTATGCAGCGACCGGTAAAGGCCGCAACCGATCGCTGACAATTCAAGTCGGGCTGGCGGACGACAGCGTTCCGCCCGATGGCGTCCAGCGAGCGAGGAAGTCATGCCCCGATCGATCGTCACCGGCGCTTTCCCAGCGACCCGCCTTCGCCGCCTGAGACAGAATGACTGGACGCGGCGGCTCGTGCGCGAGACCCGTCCGACGCCAGACGACATCGTCTGGGGCATGATCGTCCATGACGGCGCGGAAAAACGCATCCCGGTGAAATCGATGCCGGGGCTTGACCGCCTCAACATTGACGAGGCCGCCCGGATGGCTGTCCGGGCGCGCGAGCTCGGGATACCGGCCTTCGCAATCTTTCCACACATCAACGCCGCCAGGAAAGACGAGGCCGGGTCGGAGGCCGGCAATCCGGACGGACTGATCCCCAACGTCATCAAGGCCATCAAGGCGGCCGCGCCGGACATAGGCGTCGCCTGCGATGTCGCGCTCGACCCGTTCACCAGCCACGGTCATGACGGGCTGCTGGATGAGACCGGTTATGTCGTGAACGATGAAACCGTCGGGGCGCTCACCGAACAGGCGCTCGTGCAGGCCCGGGCCGGCGCCGACATCGTCGCGCCCTCGGACATGATGGATGGCCGGATCGGCGCCATTCGCGATCACCTCGACAGCGAAGGCTTCGAGCGGGTGATGATCCTGTCCTACGCCGCCAAATACGCCTCGGCCTTCTATGGCCCCTACCGCGACGCGGTCGGCACCTCGGCGGTACTCAAGGGCGACAAGAAAACCTATCAGATGGACTTCGGCAACACCGAGGAGGCTCTGCGCGAGGTCGCCATGGACATCGAGGAAGGCGCCGACATGGTGATGGTGAAGCCGGGCCTTCCCTACCTCGACATCGTGCAGCGCGTCTCGGCGGAATTTGGCGTGCCAACGCTCGCCTTCCAGATTTCCGGAGAATACGCGCAGATCAAGGCCGGGGCGCGCGAGGGCTGGCTCGACGAAGATCGCGCCATCATCGAGACGATGTCATGCTTCAAGCGGGCAGGCGCCGCAGGGGTCATTACCTATTTCGCCGAGCGCGCGGCCGAGCTGCTTGGCTAAACCGGCGGGGCGCGCGGGTCGGCCCTCAAACGCCGGAGCGTGGCGTGGTTGCGCCAAAGTGTGCGTTCGATCAGTTCAAGCCGGTGCTCTGCCTGGATCTTTTCCTCGGGCCTTGTGGTTCGCAACATGATGTCCATGAGCCGGACAGCCAGCTCCGCGTGTACCTGCATGCTCCGCCTTGTCGCCTCGATCTTGCGTTCCATTAGCGCCCTTTGTCTCCTTCTGGCCCCATTGCAATACGCTTGGCTGACGACAAGGGTTTCAGCATGTGGCGCAGGGATTCTGGTCGCTTTGGCGCTGCCATCCACAGCCCGCTGCGATTTCCTGAGAGGCTCAATCAAAAGACACTCGACAGTGCCCGCCCATGAGCGTTATTCGGCGACCTTGTTGCTGGAGCGATATTTCCATGGACCCCTCCGGGTCGCGCGTGGCGGTTCGCGCCGCAAGACTGAATGATATCGAGTCCGTGGAGCGGATCGAAGCGGCATCGTTCGTCGCCGATCGCCTGTCTCGCCGCAGTCTCAGCCATCACATAGCCTCGGAGACGTGCGACGTGCTTGTTGCCGAGCTTAATTTGGACGTCGTGGGGTATGGCCTGGTTTTCTACCGGCGGACGACGCGCATCGCCCGGCTCTATTCGATCGCCACCGCACCCGAAGCGCGCGGGTCCGGCATTGCCAGAGCCCTCATCGATGCCTGCGAAGCTGCTGGATCGAGAAGGGGTTGCTCGGTCCTGCGTCTCGAAGTGCGGATCGACAATGACGCCGCCATCCGGCTTTATCGAAAGCTGGGCTATGTGCAGTTTGGGCGGCATGAAAACTATTACGAGGATGGATCGCCCGCATTGCGTCTGGAAAAACCGCTGGGTGCGCGGTCGGGGGTCCGGGCCGCATGAGAGACTGGATACTGATCGCGGACGATCTGCGTGATCTCGCGACCCTTGGCGCGCCATTCCGCATGATGACGACGCGCGACTACGTGTTGCAGCCAAAGCTGTTGTCCGGGTCGCGGCCGAAGATCATCAACCTCACCCGCAACTACAACTACCAGACGGACGGCTACTACGCGTCGCTGCTGGCCGAAGCGCGCGGCCACCGCGTGGTGCCGAGCGTCGAGACGATGCTGGACCTCTACGACGCCGACGGATCGGAGGAGGCCGTCCCCGACCCCGAGGAGGCTCTCAACAAGGACCGGACGAGGGCCAGCGACAAGCTGGCCATCCCCGAGCGCATCGTCATATGCTTTGGCGAGACCGAGGACGAACGTTTCAAGCGCTTCGGCCGCCTGTTGTTCGACTGGTATCGGGCGCCCGCCCTTGTCGTCACGACCGCCGTGAATGGCTCGCCATGGGTCAAGATCAAGCGCATCAAGCTGACGCCCTTCACCCAGCTCAAGGGCGACGACCTCAAGCTCTTTATCGAGGCCCTCACGAAGTACACAGGCAGGGTCTGGAAATCGCCCAAGGCCCGAACTGTGGCGAAACACTCGATCGCCGTTCTCTACGATCCGAACGAGCAGCTCGCGCCGTCCAGCGTCGAATCCCTCAAGCACTGGGCCCGCCTCGCCGAAAAGGACGGCGTCGAGATCGAACCGATCACCAAGAAGGACCTGGCCAAGCTGGCCGAATTCGACGCGCTCTGCATCCGCGAGACGACCTCAATCACCAATCATACCTACCGGTTCGCCAGACGGGCCTGGGCCGAGGGCATGCCGGTCATCGACGATCCGATCTCGATGATGCGGTGCACCAACAAGGTCTATCTTTGGGAGCGCCTCACGGGCGCCGGCCTCCCCTCGCCCGAGACCATGATCGTTCAGGACAAGACCAACCTCGTGGAAGTCGCGGACCGGCTGAGCTTCCCGCTCGTGCTGAAGATCCCGGACGGGTCGTTCTCGCGCGGAATCAAGAAGGCCGGCGACATGGCCGAGCTGCGGACCATCGTTCATGACTTTCTCGAAGACACCGACCTCGTCATCGCCCAGAAGTTCACGCCAACCGATTTTGACTGGCGCGTGGGCGTGCTGGACCGGCGCGCGATCTTTGTCTGCCAGTACAAGATGGCGCGCGGCCACTGGCAGATCATCAACCACAAGCTGGACGGCCGCTCGATCGAGGGCGGCTTCCGGTCGCTCTCCGTTGCCGAGGCGCCTGCGGACGTGGTTGATGTGGGCGTCCGCGCGGCCAACCTGATCGGAGACGGCTTTTACGGCGTCGACATCAAGACGGGACCGGACGGCCCGGTGGTCATCGAGATCAACGACAACCCCAATCTCGAACACGGTATAGAGGACGCCTCCGAAAAGAACGCAGTGTGGTCGCACCTGACGGACTGGTTTGTCCGGCGACTGAACGCCTGATCCTCCCGGCGAGAAGCTTACTCCGGATGGTACGGCTTCCTGGCAGAAACGCCGGACGCGCCGGATCGTTCGCGACATCCCCGGTCAGCCTGTAAAAGAATGTGTTCATGTCCGCCGCCGCCTGAAAGTCGAGCGGCTGGCTCATGTCGTCCTGCGGGCGGTGATAGCGGACCTTGTACCATTCGCGGTAACGCGCTTCGGCTTCCGTGCCCGGATCGAAGCCGAAGACGAAGTTGGTTGCGGGCACGCCCATGCTGAGGAAGGGCCAGTGGTCAGTGCGCTGGTTGAGGTTTCGCTCGGGCTCAAGGTCGGGGCGGATCTCGATGCCCATGCCAGCCGCGACGCGGTCAACATTGGCTTTCAGCGTGGTGTCGCCGATAGCGTGCATGGTCAGGATTTTCAGCGGGAACAAAGGCCGCAGCTGGTCGAGATTGATGACCGCCGCCAGGTTTTCTTTTGGAACCGGCAGGTTTCGGCTCAGCCAGTTGGAGCCGAGCAGTCCCTTTTCCTCGCCGGTGTAGACGGCAAACAGCACGCTGCGCCTGAAGCCCTGGCCGGCGCGCTGCTCGGCCAACCGGATTATTGTTGCGACATAGGCCGCGTCATCAAATGCACCGTTGTAGAGTGCATCGCCTTCCACCGGTTCGCCAAAACCATAGCCGTCGATGTGGGCGGAGACGATCACGACCTCCTGGCTCAACGCGGGATCGCTTCCCGGCAGCATCGCGAGGACATTGTCCGACGTGTATTCGCGGCGCGACAGGCTGAAGGTCGCCTGCATCCGGAGCGCCAGGTCGAAAGCCGCGAGCGGCCTTGACGCGGCGCCGCTGGCCAGGATGTCCGCAGACGGCGTAGCGTGACCAGCGGACTGCAGCATCCTCTCAAAACCATCCGGCGAGAGGCGCATCACCGGAAGGTTTGCAAAGGCTGGCGACGGCGCGCTCCGCAACGAAACCGACCGCGCATAGGCGTCCGGCCATCGCGCCGGCTCGACTGTGAAGCCGGGATCGTCGATGTTGATCAGCCCCACTGCGCCCGCGTCCGCCACCGCGCGCATCCTGTCGGCCCCACCCGGAAGTCCGCTCCGCCTCGCGCCGAAGCAAACGACCACGCGCCCGAGCACCTCTCCCATCTCCGCAGGGGAACAGTAGCCGCGAAAACTGAGTGCGCCTTCGATGGACGCCGGAAGCTCGTCCGTCGCGCGCACGCTGATCTCGTGCAGGAAGGAAAGCCGGGTGGGCGTGGCGCCTGGCTGCAAAGCCAGCACCTCAAAACTCGTCCCGTCCTTTTCGACGCGCACCTCCTTCAGGGGCAGCGTCTGTGTCCAGCCGCCGGCATCCCCCGCAGGCTTGAGCCCGGCCTTGCCGAACCGATCGATCACATAGTTGACGGCGCGGGCGTGACCGGGGGATCCCGTGTCCCGGCCTTCCATGGCGTCGCCGGAGAGATCGCCGGTGATCTCCCACCAGGCAGCCGTGTCGGCGTCGAGGCCGGCCGCTGGCGTCTGTGTCGCAACGCATCCGGAGAGCGCGAAGCAAGTCGCGACAATCGCCGGGAACGTAGTTGAGCGCATGGCGGTTTGCCTTGAACGGAAATGGAGAACGGCGCAGGTCAGCATGTTTCCATCGGCCGGTCCACGATCGGCGAGGATCGATACTTCAGAAGAGGTCGCCCTGGTCGTTTCGCCCGCGCCGCCGAATGCGGGGACGCTGAGATTCCGGAGGCGCGGCCGGCACGGTCCTCGCCGGCTCTTCAGGTTGCGAGGGGCTGGCGGGCTTGCGCGGGCGGCGCAGGGCGCCTCCTGCCATGGCCAGGATTTCCCCGTCGGAGAAACGCAGTTTCAAGGCCTCGCCCTGCGCGACCGCAGCCGCAGAACGCCTCAGCTTTCCGTCGTGGCCCGTCACCAGCACGAAGCCTCGACCGAGAACGCTTTCATAGGAAAGCGTCGCGAGCACACGTCCCTGACCATCGAGGCGCCGCCGGAGCTGAGCCATCTCGCGCAGCACGGCTGGCTTCAGCCGGGCGGACAAACGTTCCGCCTCGATACGCTTGCGGGAAAGATCCCGTTTAAGGGCGGCTGGTTGCAGGCGGCCGGCGCGCGCGTCTAACCCCGCGCGCTTGCGCGCCAGCGCCCTGTCCAGCGCCCCGATGAATCGCTGGCCGCTGCGGTCCAGCCTCTGCCTCGGTCCTTGCAGCACCGCATCCAGCCTGGGAAAGCGCCCGACGATCGAGCGAAACTCGAGGCGTCGCTTTTCGAGGTGGCGCGTCAGGCATCGCCCGGATCTGGCGCCATAATCCATGACCGTCGCCAGCAGCTCCGCCCGCACTGGCACGGCCATTTCGGCGGCCCCGGTGGGTGTCGGCGCGCGGCGATCCGATACGAAATCGATCAGCGTCGTGTCGGTCTCGTGCCCTACGGCCGAGATCAGCGGGATCACGCTGTCGGCGGCGGCGCGCACGACGCGCTCCTCATTGAACGGCCAGAGATCCTCGATCGACCCGCCGCCGCGCGCGACGATGATGACATCAGGACGCGGGATGTGCCCGCTCGCCGGGAGCGCGTTGAAGCCGCGTATGCCCGCCTCGACCTCGAACGACGCGCGCTCGCCCTGCACCAGTGCCGGCCAGATGAGGACGCGCACCGGAAAGCGCTCGCGCACGCGATGGAGTATGTCGCGGATGACCGCGCCGGTCGGACTGGTCACCACACCGATGACGGTCGGCAAATAGGGGATGGGCTTCTTGCGGTCCGCGTCGAACAGGCCTTCGGCCGCCAGTTTTTTCTTGCGCTCTTCCAGCAGCTGCATCAGCGCGCCAAGACCCGCAGGACGCATGCGCTCGCAGATCAGCTGATAGTTGGAGCGACCGGGATAGGTCGACAGCTTGCCTTCGGCAACGACCTCCAACCCTTCCTCGGGCTTGAACGGCAGGCGCCCCGCCTGACCCTTCCACATCACCGAATTGATGCAGGCCTTGTCGTCCTTGATATCAAAATAGAGGTGCCCGGACTTCGCCGCGACAACGCGCCCCAGCTCGCCGCGCACGCGCACGAAGCCGTAATTGTCCTCGATGGTTCGTTTCAGCGCATTCGCCAGTTCGGAGACCGACATCTCCGGGGCGTTGCTCTGCGCGTCGGCGATGGGGGCAAGGGAATCGATGGGATCGTCCATGGCGGCAGTATAGCCGCTCAGGACGCGGCGTCAGCCCAGCACGCGCTTACCTCCGCAGCGCGATCACCGCCGAAGCCTCGGCCATCTCCGCCTTCGCGCCACGCGAGACGCGGACCAGAACGAAACGTCCCGCCGCAGGATCGGCGCGCCCAAAATTCCAGTCGCCGTCGATCAAGGTAAATTTGGCGTCAACGGTCCCGGAGTAGAAAATCGGGTGAGCGTGCGTGTCGGGCGCGGGGTCGTAAAGTTTGGTGAACCGCACGGAGAGATCGCCTCGCCAGCCGGTGAGGCTCGCCGAGAGTTCGACCCGCCCATGATCGCCGAAAACCTGGGGCTCCAGGGTCGTGCCCGTCAGGCTGCCGTCGGCGTCGATGAAATGCGCCGAGAAGGGCGTCGGGAATGACACGCCTCCATACCAGTATTCTCCCGACCAGAGCCCGGTCAGATTGCCCTCTCGCGAGAACGCGTGTTGTTTGGCGCTCACATTTCCGTCCTGCCTTGGTCTCGGGTCCGCCGCGCCACCAACAACGCCAGCGCCCAACGCGGCGATAATCCCATCGGACGATTTCACATGAAAATACTGATCGTGGGTAGCGGCGGCCGCGAACATTCCCTGGCCTGGCGCTTGGCGGCCAGCAAGCGCGTCACGGAAATCGTCTGCGCGCCCGGCAATCCCGGCATGGCGGCGCTGGCCCGGTGCGAGCCAGTCAACGCCGACGATGTCGAAGGTCAGGTCACGCTTGCGAAACGGGAGCGCCCGAACCTCGTGATTGTCGGACCCGAAGCGCCGTTGGTCGCCGGCCTCGCCGACCGCCTCCGAGCCATCGATGTGCCGGTTTTCGGGCCGTCAGCTAGGGCGGCGATCCTCGAAGGGTCGAAGGCCTACTCGAAAGACTTCATGGCGAGACACGCCATCCCGACCGCCGCCCATGGCTGCTTCTCCGATCCCTCAGTGGCCAAGGCGTTCCTGGGGAGGTTCTCCGCACCCTATGTTCTCAAGGCCGATGGCCTTGCCGCCGGGAAAGGCGTTGTGATCGCCCAAACGCGGCGCGAGGCGGAGGACGAGATCGACGCCATGCTGGCGGGAAAGTTCGGAACCGCCTCGGCGCGCATCGTGATCGAGGAGTTCATGGCCGGCGAGGAGGCGAGCTTTTTCGCGCTCTGCGATGGCGAGACCGCTGTGGCGCTTGCCGGCGCGCAGGACCACAAGCGCGTGGGCGAGGGAGACACGGGACCCAACACCGGGGGAATGGGCGCCTATTCCCCGGCTCCAATCCTCGACGAAGCGATGCAGCGACGTGTGATGGAAGAGATCGTCGCTCCCACCTTGCAGGGCATGAAGGCGGAGGGCCGGCCCTATCGAGGGGTGCTTTTCGTCGGCCTGATGATCGACAAGACGGGTCCGCGCGTCGTCGAATACAATTGCCGTTTCGGCGACCCGGAATGCCAGGTGATCATGGCGCGACTGAAGGACGATCCCCTGCCGCAATTGCTTGCCTGCGCGACCGGCGGTCTGGACGGGTGCGCGCGGCTGGAGCGCTTCACCGACCATGCGGTCTCCGTCGTGATGGCCGGGGCGGGCTATCCTGGCGACTCCAGAAAAGGCGGCGTCATCGGCGGCCTCAGGCAAGCGGGCGGCGTCCCCGGAGTCACGATCTTTCACGGCGCTACAATGAGCCGCGACGACGAGATCATCGCCAATGGCGGACGTGTGCTGAACGTCACGGCCATCGCCCCCACCCTCTCCGAAGCGGTCGCCCGGGCCTATCGGGCCGTCGATCTCATCGACTGGCCGGACGGTTTCTGTCGCAGGGATATCGGATGGCGGGCGCTGGAGCGGTCCTGACCGACCTGAAAAGTCGCGCGCGCCGAAAGATTTCTCGCCAGCAGAACTGCGCGTATGCTTTCCTGATGCACAATCAAGCGGACGAAGGCAGGCAATGACCGATACGCCCGACCCGGCTGGACAATTCTCCGGCACCAAGGAAGTCGCCGAAACACACAGGTTCGACGAGGCGAATCTCGTGCGCTGGCTGGAGGACAATGTCGAGGGTTATCGCGGGCCGCTTGAGGTGCGGCAGTTCAAGGGCGGTCAGTCCAACCCCACCTACCAGCTCATTACGCCGAACAAGAAATACGTCCTGCGCCGCAAGCCGCCCGGCAAGCTCCTGCCGTCCGCGCATGCCGTCGATCGCGAGTTTCGCGTCATCTCGGCTCTCTATCCGCTCGGCTTTCCGGTCGCGCGGCCGTATGGCCTCTGCGAGGACGACGCCGTCATCGGCACGATGTTCTATGTGATGGACATGGTCGAGGGACGAATCCTCTGGGACGCAACCCTGCCGGAGTACACGCCGGCCCAGCGCCACGCGATCTTCGAGGCCAAGATCTCGACCTTTGCGCGGCTGCACAATGTCGACTGGCGCGCAGCCGGACTGGAGGGCTTCGGCAAGGAAGGCGATTATATCGCGCGCCAGATCCACCGCTGGACCAAACAGTACCAGATGTCTGAAACCGCCAGGATTCCGGAGATGGACAGACTGATCGAGTGGCTGCCGAAGAACATTCCGCCAAATGAGCGCACGACCATTGTCCATGGCGATTATCGCATCGACAACATGGTTCTGCACCCGACCGAGTCGCGCGTGATCGCCGTTCTCGACTGGGAACTATCGACGCTAGGCGATCCCCTCGCCGACTTCACCTATCACCTGATGTCGTGGGAAATACCTTCTTCGGACCCCACACGTCCCTCGCTCGCGCAGGTCGAGGACAAGGCAGCCAAGGGCATCCCGACACGCGAGGAATACGTGAACCGCTATTGCGAGCTGACGGGCCGATCCAGCCTGCCGGAGCTCGACTACTATTTCGCCTACAACGCCTTTCGCCTCGCGGGCATTCTGCAAGGCATTGTGGGGCGGGTGCGCGACGGCACGGCCTCCAACGCCGCAGCGGCGGAAAATGAGGGACGGGTCGCGCCGCTCGCGCGGTTCTCTTATGCGTGCGCGCAGCGCGCCGGCCTCGATTAAATTTCTCGCTTCAATGGAAGATCCGCCTGAAGCGATCCGGTTCTACCGCAGATATTCGAAACGCACCGCGTCGCTGCCTCGCAATTCGCAGACGGTCGCTCCAGTCGTGTAGCCCTTGCGCGAATGAACGCGGACCCGGCCCACGAGCTCATAGCCGCGCCGACCTTCGACAAGCCGTGGCGCCCCGTCGTATTGCGCCGAATAGGCGTTTGTCCGCCATGCTTCCTGGATCGCCGCGCGCGAGCATGACGCCTGCACAGTCTGGAAATCCGGCGCTCGGCGGCGGCCACGCCAGTCATCGTCGCCATAGCGACGGTCCTCGCCGTAGCGCCAGTCCCCGTCATCGCCCCGCTGCGCGTCGTCGTAGCGGCGATCATCGTCTCCACCGCCGCGCCAGTCCTGCGGCTGGCGGGCGGGTCCGCCAGCAAGTTCATTGTTCTGAGGCGACTGAACCTTCAAGAAAACGCCTTGCGCGGTCGCGACGGGAGAGGAAAGAAACGCCGCCGCTGCCAACGCCGCGACGGACATCCTCAGGAAGTGGTTTTGCTTGCTCATGAGGGCAGGCTGCACCCCGCAGACCGAACCGGACCTGAATACCGCCTTCAGCTTGCAGCTCAACTGATCAGGTCGAGCTTGCGGTAGTAATAGAGCTCAAGCCGCTGCGTGGGCTGGTGCAGCACCTTGCACTCGACGTCCCATTCATCGTCCCTGATATAGCCGCACTGCATGCTCCACCCGCCGACGACGTCGCGCCTATACTGGCTATGCAGGGCATCGACGTCTTGCGAAGCCCTCACGTCAGCGGCGCGGTAGTATTCGTGCAGGTCGCCGGAGCTTGAATCGTCAGGTGTGATTTCGATCTGGTCGTTCGTGGACTCCCAGACGATTGAGGCGTTGCCGTCGAAATCCGCAGCGGAATATTCGTAGAGATAGGCTTTCAGCCGGTCGTCCCAAACCATCACTTCCGCCCCGCGCGATTCGATCTTGTAGTAGGGGTTGGCGCTCAGCGTGTCGTAATTGGCCGAAACGTCCAGGGCCTGCATCGTCTGTTCGAGAAAGTAACGGCCGGCAAAGATGGTCGATCGGTTCTTGACGATCTCCAGAAGGCCATGGCTGGCATAATAGGCGGCGTGGCTCTTGAACCGTCCCGGCGCGAAAAAGGTTTCATAGTCCTCGCGCTTGAAGAGCCGGGTCTGGGCCAGCGCGGACGCCTCCGACGCAAGGGCGACCAGCAGACAGATGATGATGGCGCGGACCTTCATCGCATGTTGAATCCCGAAATGTCCTCTGGCTCTATCCGGGCGCGGCCTCAGCCGGACGGTCAAGTCCATCAAACCACAGATCCAGCGCGGCAGCTTCATCCCGGCTGCGTTGGGTCCGGCGCACCGCCTCGTCGTCCTCGCCCCATAATCCAGCCTGGAAAGCTTCGTCGATTCGCCCCATCTCGTGAGCCTCTACCGCCGTGAGACGGCGGCGTTCGGCGGCCAGACCGAGCACCGCCGATCCCAGCAGCGCCACTCCGTAAACAAGCGCCGTCAATCGAAAATCGTCCAGACCAGCGGCGTGGTTCCGGACGGCTTCAAGCGAATCCCGGGGCTGTTTGGCCGCCATCACGCCTTCAACCACGACGAGGCGCACTCCAAGCGTTTCTGCGGCCCAGTTCCGCAGCGGCGTCCAGGCTATCTCCTGAAGGCGCCGCAAGTCTGCCGGTCCCTCCGCCACGTGACACACGAGATCCGTCTCAGCGAAGGACGCGGCTTCATCAGCCAGTTCGCCCCTGCAACCCGGCGTGCGGTCGATGGAGACGTTGGCCATGCGGGTCGCGAACATGGATTGAAGGTCGATACGCTCATCCTGCCGACGCCATTCCTGGGCGACGATCTCGGCCAGCGCCTGGGTCGGCAACACCAGCGAATGCCTGGCGGGCGTCTTGATCGCCCGACCGTCCAGCGTCACGGCCCATGTGCGGTCGGCCCGCGCAATGTCCACCGTCCGGTAGAAACGTTTCGGACGTTGGTCAATCTCGCCCTTTACGCCCTTCAACCGCAACTCTCCCCGGTGACGTTTTCGCAATCCTCGGAAATTCGCGTCATCTGCGCCGGATCTTCCTCAAATGGAAGAAAGGGTCTCCGGCCTGGTTCGCGTTGAACCCCAGCGCAGCGAATGTCGCCTCCATATGCGCCGGCAACACCGCCACGATCTCGACCGGGCGACCGAACTCGCTGAGAGGCGGCAAGCGAATGGCCCGGGCGTGCAGATGGAGACCCTCCGCAAGTCCGCTGGGGACCAGCCGGTCGGACGTGTATTTGCGGTCCCCGACGATGGCGCAGCCCATTCCCGCCATGTGAAAGCGCAATTGGTGGGTGCGGCCCGTCTCGGGCTTCAGTCCGACCCAGGCCGCTTTCTGTCCGGCGTTCGAGATGACGGTGTACTGGGTCGAGGCGTGCACCGAACCTTTCTCGCCCTGCTCTGCGGCGCGCATCTTTTCCTTGTCGTCGCCCGGGCCGACGGACTTGATCATCCAGCCGCGAACATCCCCATCCTGCGGATGGGGAACGCCGATGGTCACCGCCCAGTAGATCTTTTCCAGATCGCGCCCGCGAAAAAGCGCGCCCAGCTTGTTGGCGGCGCCGACCGTCTTGGCCAGGATCAGCACTCCGGTCGTTTCGCGGTCGAGGCGATGGACCAGTCTTGGTTTTTCTGCGGTGTCCGGCACGAGTGCGCGGGACAACGCATCGATATGCCGCGTCGTGCCCGTCCCTCCCTGCACCGCCAGCCCGGCAGGCTTGTTGAGCGCGATAATCGTGTCATCCTCGTAGATGACGAGGGTGCGCATCAGGTCGGCGTCGGAGGATTTGATCCTGGCCGATTCGGGTCGAGGCCGGTCGTCTGCATCGCCAGCCGAGGCCATTGGCGGCACGCGCACGGTCTGCCCGGCCTTGAGCCGCGTGTTGGACTTCGCCCGCGCGCCATCGACGCGAATTTCGCCCTTGCGCAGCGTCTTCTCGATCTGTCCCTGGGTGAGGCCGTGGAACTTCCGCTTCAGCCACCGGTCGAGACGCGTGTCGTCCTCGCCCGGCTCGACCGGGAGATTGACCACCTGACCAGCATTCCAGGTCATGCGAACGCCCGGCGGGCGATCGCCAGTCCAGCAAGCGCCGCCGCGAGGCCGGCGGCGATCGAACCCAGTGAATAACTTGACGCTCCCCACCAGTCCGCGCGTTCCATCATCTTCGCCGTCTCGAGCGAATAGGCCGAGAATGTCGTGAACCCGCCCAGCACGCCGGTCCCAAGCAGCAGCGCCCATGACCCGCCGTCCGTCTGGCGCGTCGCGAACCAGCCGGCCAGCACCCCGATCAACAGGCTGCCGGAAACATTGATGGCGAAGGTCGGCCAGGGCCAGCCATCCGACCGGCCCGCGACCGCCAGGCTGACGCCATAGCGCGCGACGGCGCCCGCCGCCCCGCCTATCGCAACAACAAGGAAATTCAACATGCTGAGGGTGTCTTAGCCCCGTACCGGCGGCGTGGCCAGATCGAGCTCCGCGATCGTCAACGCCGCCGCGAAATCCTGCGGCGGAGCGGCGTAAAGAGCGAACCGCCCGCCCGAGGGATGCGGGGCCGCGATCCGTACCGCATGAAGCATCATCCGCTGGACCGGTTCGCCCCGCAAAGTGGTCGCGCCGCCGTAATACGGGTCGCCGAGAATGGGACGGCCCATCAAGGACAGGTGCGCCCGGATCTGGTGCATGCGCCCCGTTTCCGGAGCGAGCGACAGCAGATGGTGCATTCCGTTCGAAGCGAGCAGCGTCCAGCGCGTCAGCGCCTCCTGTGGCTTCCCGTCACCCGGTCGCGCGGCCCGCATCAGCTCCAGCTCTGGCCTGGGCCGGTAGCGCGCGAGGGCGATGGAGATGTCACCGCCATGCTGCGCCAGAGGCGCGCCGGACACCACGGCGAGATAGGTTTTCCGAACGTCCCGGCCCGCAAACCCCGCGCTCAGCGCCGCCGCCGCTGGCTGGGTCTTGCCGGCGAGGATGACCCCGGACGTTTGTGCGTCCAGCCGGTGGACGAGCCGGGGACGCTTGCCATTGGATTTTGCAAACGCCGCGAGGAGGCTGTCCAGAGTGCGATCGTCGGGATTGCGGGTCTGCACTGGCAGTCCGGCTGGTTTGTTGAACGCAAGGAGCGCCTCGTCCTCGTGGATCACGAAAGAGCGGATCCAGGCGTCGTCCTCGTCGCTGACGCCGGACTGTTGGTAGTCGCGCCTCGCCATGTCAGCCGCCACACGGCCGGTCTTGGGCAGCGTGGAAGATCGATAGTTTCTCCACGAAATCGTCCTGCATGCGGTAGACGAGAATGTAAGGCAGTCCCTGAACAACACGCTCGCGCGTGCCGGGCTCTGGTCCCCGTCGAAAGCGGTCTGGAAAGTCGGCGAGATTTTTTGCTGCGGCGTCGATACGGTCAAGCACTCGCACAGCCTGTCGAGGACTTTCCTGCATCTGGTAGTCCGCAATACGGAGATAGTCGCGCTCCGCCTCCCCTAACCAGAAGACATTCATTTTAGGGAGATGCGCCGACGAATAGCGGCAACAACTTCTTCATGGGGAACCATTTCCCGGTCCGGGTCGGAGAGCCTGCGCCGCACTTCCGCCCGTTGACTTCCCGTCAATAGGGACGGTGACCGCTGTTCTTCGACGTATCGGAGCAATATTTGCGCGACCTCCGCCTGATTTTCCTCCGGCAGGTTCAGCACCGCTTCGAACGCAGATTTGAGAGCCGATTCACTCATCCTTTGAGTTTACCACGACTGGCGGGGCCTCGTCATCCGCCCTCGCCTCGCGGACTTGCGACAGCTTCTCCAGCCGCTCGCGGATCGGCCCTTCGCGCCCGGCGCCCTTGGGCCGGTAGAAGCTCTGCCGCTCCATCGCGTCAGGGAAATAGTTCTGGCCGGAAAACCCGCCTTCGGCGTCATGGTCGTACTGGTAGCCGGACCCGTAGCCGAGATCCTTCATCATCTTCGTCGGCGCGTTGAGGATGTGGGCGGGGGGCGCCAGCGACCCGGTCTCCCGAGCCGCCGCCCGGGCGGCGGCGAAAGCCTTGTAGACCGCGTTCGATTTCGGCGCCGTCGCGAGATGGATCGCCGCCTGGGCAAGAGCGAGTTCACCCTCGGGCGACCCCAGCCGCTCATAGGCCGCCGCCGCCTCATTGCAGATCATCAACGCGGTCGGATCGGCGAGCCCGATATCCTCGCTGGCCGCGCGGATCATGCGACGCGCCAGGAACAGCGGATCCTCTCCGCCTTCCAGCATGCGGCAGAACCAGTAGAGCGCCGCGTCGGGATCAGATCCGCGCGTCGCCTTGTGCCAGGCCGAGATGAGATTGTAGTGCTCCTCCCGATCCTTGTCATAAGCCGGGGCGCGCTTCTGCAAGGCCGCTTGCAGCGCCGACGCATCGAGCGGCGCACTGAGCCGCCAGGCGAACATCTCCTCCAGTATATTGAGCAGATAGCGCCCATCGCCATCCGCCATCGCCATAAGCGCGACGCGCGCGTCTGGAGTCAGCGGCGCCGGCTTTCCCATATGCGCTTCGGTCCGGGCGATCAGTCTTTCCATCGCCGGTTCGTCGAGGCGCTTCAACACCATCACCTGCGTTCGGGACAGCAGCGCGCCGTTGAGCTCGAAGCTGGGATTCTCGGTGGTGGCGCCCACCAGAGTGACGACGCCACGTTCGACGAACGGCAGGAAACCGTCCTGCTGCGCCCGGTTGAAGCGGTGGATCTCGTCGACGAACAAGAGCGTGCCCTTGCCCATCGCGCGCTTGGCTTCGGCCCTTTCGAATACGGCGCGAAGGTCCTTCACGCCGGAGAAGATCGCCGAGAGCTGTTCGAACTCTAGGTCCGCATGTTTTGCGAGGAGGCGCGCAATGGTGGTTTTGCCGACGCCGGGTGGTCCCCAGAGGATGAGGCTGGCCAGCCGCCCCTGCGCCAGCATGCGTCCGATCGGACCGTCCGGCCCCAGCAGGTGCTCCTGACCCACCACTTCTTCGAGCGCCTCGGGACGCAGGCGATCGGCCAGCGGGCGCGGCGCGGCGGCGTCAAGGCCAGCGGCTTGAAACAGGTCGGTCACAAGAAAGATGTAGCGCTCCGCCGACCTTCATTCCAGCGAGGCGTGCTTTTACACCCTGACCGACGTCTCGATGCGTTCGCCATTGCGCTCGATGGCGAGGCGCCAGACAGCCTGGGCGTCAGAGGTCTGTGCTCGTGACAGCACGCCGTCGAGGTCGCGCGCTGTGCGGATCGGCGCGCCATTGACCTCCTTGACGATGTCGCCCTGGCGCAGCCCCAGGCGCGAGGCGATGCTGCCGCGCGGGACGCGGTAGACCAGCATGCCGCTTTCATAGCGGAATGGATCGAGCCCGATCTCCTCGGCCAGCGCGGGCGACAATTCGGCCAGAACCGAGCCGGCGAAGGGGTTGCGGCCCTGCACCTGTTTCAGCTCGGCGTCGGTCGTGCCGGGTGGCGCGGCGAGTTTCACAGAAAGCGTCTGCTGTCGCCTGTCGCGCAGCACCAGAAGCGAAACGCTCTCTCCGGCCGCCTTGGTCGCGGCGACGAACTTAAGACCCTTCTCGTCATAGACTTCGCGGCCGTCGATGGTCAGCACCAGATCGCCCTTCCTCAGCCCGCCCTTGGCGGCGGGTCCGCCCGGGAAGATTTCCGAGATCAGCACGCCCTTGGGCCGGTCGAGGCCCAGGCCCTGAGCGATGCCGGGCGTGACGCTCTCGCCTTTGGCGCCCAGCCAGGGACGCACCAGCGCGCCGCCATTCATGGCCGCGTCGACCACGCGCTTGACCATTTCGGACGGAATGGCAAAGCCGATCCCGTTAGAGCCGCCGCCCTTAGAGAAGATCAGGGTGTTGACGCCCACGAGCCGTCCCTGCATGTCGACCAGCGCGCCGCCGGAATTGCCGGGGTTGATCGAGGCGTCGGTCTGGATGAAGGACGCATAGTCCGAGACACCGACATCGGTGCGAGCCAGCGCCGAAACGATGCCGCTGGTGACCGTCTGTCCGACCCCGAACGGATTGCCGATGGCGAGCACGAGATCGCCGACCAGCATGGTGCGCGTGTCGGCGAAGGAGAGTGTCGGGAATCTTACCCCCGCTGCGTCAATCTTGAGGACGGCGAGGTCCGAGCGCTGGTCGGCCATGACGAGGGTGGCTGGAAATTCTCGGCGGTCCTGAAGCACGATGCGGAACTGGTCGCCCGCCTCGACGACATGGTTATTGGTGACGATGACGCCATCTTCACCCACGATGACGCCCGAGCCGAGCGAGTTCTCGACCCGCTCCTTCGTGACGCTCGATCCGCGTCCGCAATAGAACTGCGCGAAGAACGGGTCGTTGGCGTAGGGACAGTTCGAGCGCTGCACCTCGACGCTGGAATAAACGTTGACGACGGCCGGAGCGGTCGTGCGGACGACCGGAGAAAACGACTGCGCCATCGAGGCCTGAGAGGCGGGGACGACGCGCTCAATGGCAGGCGAAGGCTGGGCCTGCGCGAATTGCGCTGGCGCCGCCGTTTCGGCGGGCGACTCTTCCTGGACCAGCTGACCCATCGCAGGCACGGCCAGCATGGTCAGAGCCGTGACGGCCGAGGCGGCCGCAACCAGTAGGATGTTCTGCCTGTTCATGAACCCTGCCGCCGCTCGGCCGACGCTGGAGGCGCCGCCTGGATGCCTAGCAGATAAGGGCCAGATTCCGGCGCAAACAAGGCCCACCGGAGTTCAACCCATTGTCTTCATGGTAAGGCTGGACAGGTATCGCGTAAGGCAGGCTGGGTAGGTGCGGCCCCCCACGCCAGAAATTCAACGGCCGCCCCTGCAGGCGGCCATTGCAAATGTCCACTCGTGCGATGGATCAGGCGTTTGCGAGTTCGGCCTCAAGCTCGAGGCGCTCACGATCGACCATGCCCTTGGCGTCAGGGTCGCGGTCCACCAGCTCGATCACCGCCAGCGGAGCGTTGTCGCCATGGCGGAACCCAGCCTTGAGAACGCGGGTATATCCGCCCGGCCGGTCCTGATAGCGCTCGCCCAGAGTCGAGAAGAGCTTCTGGACCAGATCGTCTTCCTTGAGGGCTGCAGCCGCCTGACGGCGCGCCGCGAGATCACCCTTTTTCGCCAGCGTGATCAGCTTCTCGACGACCGAGCGCAATTCCTTGGCCTTGGGAAGCGTGGTCGTGATCTGCTCATGGCGAATGAGCGCGCCAGCCATGTTCGCGAACATCGCCTTGCGATGCTCGTGCGTGCGGTTGAGTTTGCGAAGCGCAAAGCCGTGGCGCATGAGGTCTAGCCGGTCCCTCTCGGAACCGCTCCTTGATTAAGCGTGGTCTTCGTATTTCTTGGCGAGGTCTTCGATGTTCTCGGGCGGCCACTGCGCCACTTCCATGCCGAGATGCAGACCCATGCTGGCAAGCACTTCCTTGATCTCGTTGAGCGACTTGCGCCCGAAGTTCGGCGTGCGAAGCATCTCCGCCTCGGACTTCTGGATAAGGTCGCCAATATAGACGATGTTGTCGTTGCGCAGGCAGTTGGCCGAACGCACGGACAGTTCGAGTTCGTCGACCTTCTTCAGCAACACCGGATTGAAGCCGAGGTCCGGTTCGTCGTCGGCAGAGGAAGCCGTGACCGGCTCGTCGAAGGTTATAAGCAGCTGCAACTGGTCCTGAAGAATGCGCGCGGCGTAGGCCACCGCATTCTCGGGCGTCACAGAGCCATCGGTCTGCACGTCCAGCGTGAGTTTATCATAATCCAGCACCTGGCCCGCGCGGGTGTCTTCCACGAAGATGCCGACGCGCTCGACCGGCGAAAAGATGGAATCGACCGGAATAAATCCAAGCGGGGCGTCTTCCGGCCGGTTGCGGTCGGCCGGGACATAGCCCTTGCCGGTGGCGATCGTGAATTCCATGCGGACTTCCGCGCCCTCGTCCAGCGTGCAGATGATGTGGTCGGGATTGAGGATCTCGATGTCGCCCGACATTTCAATCTGGCCAGCCCGCACCGGGCCAGCGCCGCTGGCCTTCAGCATCACCCGTTTGGGCGTTTCGGAAACCATGCGGATCGCGATCCGCTTCAGGTTCAGCACGATGTCGGTCACGTCCTCGCGGACGCCGGGGATGGAAGAGAATTCGTGCACGACGCCGTCGATCTGCACGCCCGTGATCGCGGCGCCCTGCAGTGAGGACAGCAGCACCCGGCGCAGGGCGTTGCCCAGAGTTGTTCCAAAACCGCGCTCCAGCGGCTCGACGATCAGCTTGGCCTTGCGCTGGGGATCGTGATCGTGCTCCACAACCGGGCGGTTGGGACGGATCAGATCTTTCCAGTTCTTATCGTTCACGGAAGCGGCGGGTTGCGCCATATGTATCGCCTCTCAGACTTGCTATCAGTCCCGATCGTTCGCGGCCGCGTCTAGACGCGACGGCGTTTCGGGGGACGGCATCCATTGTGCGGAACGGATGTCGTGTCATGGATGGTCGTTATCGACAAGCCAACGGACTGAAGCGCTCGCAGCGCCGATTCGCGGCCAGACCCTGGTCCATGGACCAGAACCTCCAGCGTCTTCATGCCGTGTTCCTGCGCCTTGCGGCCCGCATCCTCTGCGGCGACCTGGGCGGCGTAAGGCGTCGATTTGCGTGAGCCCTTGAAGCCCATCATTCCAGCGGACGACCACGAAATCGTGTTGCCCTGAGCGTCCGCGATGGTGATGATCGTGTTGTTGAAGCTGGCGTTTACATGCGCCACGCCCGACGCAATGTTCTTGCGTTCGCGTTTCTTTACCCGGGTCGCTTCGCGAGCCATCTATCGGTGTCCTCTGACTATTTCTTCTTGCCGGCGATAGCCTTCGCCGGACCTTTGCGCGTCCGCGCGTTGGTATGCGTGCGCTGACCGCGGACCGGCAGACCGCGGCGATGACGCAGGCCGCGATAGCAGCCGAGATCCATGAGGCGCTTGATGTTCATCGCCACTTCGCGTCGCAGGTCGCCCTCGACCATGTAATCGCCATCGATCGTCTCACGGATGCGGAGCACCTCGGAATCGGACAACTGGTTCACCCGGCGCGCGGACTCGATGCCGACCTTCTCACAGATTTCCTTCGCCTTCGCTGGACCGATGCCGTGAATATAGGTCAGCGCGATCTCGACGCGCTTGGCGGTGGGAATGTTGACGCCTGCGATACGGGCCAATTGCCGCTCCTGAAAGTCCGCCAGTATCAATGAACCGGCTGTTGAGTCCGTCGCGAATTTCCGGGCGACACGTATAAGCGCCCGACGCCAAAGCGGCGCGGCGTGGCCTGTGCCCGTCGCGGAAGCGGCTACTTATAGGGGGCGAACCCTTGCCGTCAACCGCTTATTTAAGGGTCTGTTCCCGTCCGGCGGCGCCCTGACGAACAGCGTCGATCACGCCCGAAATGGCGGCCGAAACTGCGCCTACATCCTGCATTCCATCCAGCTCCTTCAGCCTTCCCTGCTCCGCATAGATCGGCAGAAGCGGAGCCGTCTGGCTGTTGTAGGCGGTCAACCGCTTCTTGAAGGCTTCGGGGTTGTCGTCGGCCCGGCCTTCCGCCTCGAAGCGCCGCGTCACCCGAGCGATCAGCGCCGGTTCATCGACCTTGAGCCGGATAACGGCGTCGATGTGCGCGCCCCGCCGCCGCAGCATCTCGTCAAGAGCCTGCGCCTGCGGGATGGTGCGGGGGAAGCCGTCGAAAATGAACCCTGGCGCCTTGGCGTTGAGATCGAGCTGTTCCTCGATCAGCGCGATAACGACCTCGTCGGAGACCAGTGAGCCGGAATCCATGATTTCAGCCACCCGTACGCCAAGTTCGGTTCCCGACGACCTGGCGGCGCGCAGCATGTCTCCGGTGGAAAGCTGAACGAATCCCCGTTCGGCAACCAGTTTCTTGGCCTGCGTTCCCTTGCCCGCCGCTGGCGGCCCGAAGAGGATCAAGTTCATTTCTTCCGACCCCCGAGGCGCGATTTCTTGATCATGCCCTCATACTGGTGCCCGATGAGATGGGACTGGATCTGCGCGACTGTGTCCATGGTCACAGAGACCACGATAAGGATCGAGGTGCCGCCAATGTAGAACATGTCCGAATACTGGGCGCGGAGGATTTCCGGAAGCACGCAAACAGCCGTGATGTAGGCTGCGCCGATCACCGTGAGCCGGGTGAGCACATAGTCGAGATGCTCGGCCGTTCGCTTGCCTGGACGGTAGCCTGGAATGAAACCGCCATACTTGCGCAGATTTTCGGCGGTCTCCTCGGGGTTGAAGACGATCGAGGTGTAAAAGAAGCAGAAGAAAATGATGAGGGCGGCATAGAAGATTATGAACAGCGGCTGGCCATTGCCCATGTAGGCTTGCAGGAACTGCAGAGAACTGGCCCACCAGCCGTCGGACGCGCCGCTGCTCGCAGACATGGCGGCGATCGTGTTGGGAAGGAGCAGCAGCGACGAGGCGAAAATCGGCGGAATGACCCCCGCCGTATTGATTTTGAGAGGCAGGAAAGACGATTCCCCGCCGATCATCCGGTTGCCTTGCTGGCGCTTGGGGTACTGGATCAACAGCCGCCTCTGGGATCGCTCGATGAAGACGATGAACACGATCAAGGCGATCGACAGGGCGAGAATCGCGAT
Source organism: Alphaproteobacteria bacterium (assembly GCA_034439955.1). Classification (GTDB taxonomy): domain Bacteria; phylum Pseudomonadota; class Alphaproteobacteria; order Caulobacterales; family Hyphomonadaceae; genus UBA7672. Next base: position 51,851 of record JAWXBJ010000090.1, on the reverse strand, counting down.
CAGGGCGATGATCGACAGGCTGCCCTGACGGGTCTGGGCCAGCGACTGGAAGGCGTAGCGCGGAAGTTCGGCCACGATCCCCGCGAAGATGATCAGGGAAATGCCGTTGCCCACGCCTCGCGCGGTGATCTGCTCGCCCAGCCACATCAGGAAGATGGTTCCACCAACCAGGGTGATCACTGTCGAGGACATGAAATAGACCCCGGGGTCCACCGCCATCGAATTTCCGGACGAAGGATCGACGGCGTTGAGCGCGACGGCTATTCCGAAAGCCTGGGCGATGGCCAGCACGACCGTCAGATAGCGCGTGTACTGGTTGATCTGCTTACGGCCGCCCTCGCCTTCCTTCTTCAACCTTTCCAGGGCGGGAACGGCCGTCGTCAGAATCTGGACGATGATCGACGCAGAAATATACGGCATGACGTTGAGCGCGAAGATCGCCATCCGCTCGACGGCCCCGCCCGAGAACAGGTTCCACTGGCCAAGGATGCCGTTGGCCGCATTGCCGAAGGCGGAGGCGAACTGAACCGGATCGACGCCGGGAATCGGGATGTGCGTTCCCAAGCGATAGACCAGCAGGGCGCCCAGGGTGAACCAGATCCGCGCCTGCAGTTCCTTGGCCTTGCCAAAGGTGGAGAAATTGATGTTGCGCGCGAGTTGCTCGGCCGCCGAAACCATACGTCCACCCTCCAGATCGCGCCGCTACGTGCTGCCGATGAGCGGCAACCCGTGGACGCGGTCGGTCGCCCCGAAAGGGGTGAACCTATTCGGCTGCTTCTGCCGCCACGACCATCGTCACGGTGACCTTGCCGCCAGCTTTCTCGACCGCCTCGACAGCCGCCTTGGAGGCGCCGGCGACAACTAGATCAACTTTGGACTTGATCTCACCCTTTGCAAGGAGGCGCACGCCGTCCCTCGCCCGGCGGACGAGGCCCGCCGCGATCAGCGCAGCCGTATCAATGGTTTTGCCGGCGTCGAGCTTGCCAGCCTTCACCGCAGCGTCGATCCGCCCGATATTGACCCAGGCGAATTTGGACGAATTCGGCGGGGTGAAGCCGCGCTTGGGCAGCCGCATGTAGATCGGCATCTGGCCGCCTTCGAAACCATTAATCGCGACGCCGCGACGGGCCTTCTGCCCCTTGACGCCGCGGCCGCCCGTCTTGCCTTTGCCGGAGCCCACGCCGATCCCGAGACGCACGCGCGTCTTGCGGGCGCCCGGATTGTCGGCGATCTGGTTCAGTTTCATGTCACGCTCCGGGTCGCCGGCAGGCTGACGCCAACCGGCTTTCAAGTATCAGCCGTCTATTCGACGACTTCGATGAGATGAGCCACCTTGGCGATCATGCCCCGGACGGCCGGGGTATCTTCAAGTTCGCGGGTCCGCTGGATGCGGTTGAGGCCAAGCCCGATCAGGGTCGAGCGCTGGGTCCCGTCGCGGCGCTGCGGGCTCCGCACCTGGCGGACGGTCACGGTTTTTTTGGTCGCCATCTGGCGGTCTCCCGTTTCCAATCAGCCTATTGAACGACTTCAGCATTGCCGGCGCCATCCGTGCGCCGTCCGATGACGTCTTGCACTTTCAGCCCGCGCTTCGACGCAATCTGGCGCGGCGAGGACTGGTGCTTGAGGGCGTCAACCGTCGCGCGAACCATGTTGTAAGGATTCGAGGACCCAATCGACTTTGCGACCACGTCCTGCACGCCCAGCACTTCAAGCACCGCCCGCATCGGACCGCCGGCAATCACACCCGTTCCAGCCGGCGCTGACCGTAGGAACACCTTGCCGGCGCCCCAGCGGCCCTTGCCGTCATGATGCAGTGTACGCCCCTCCCGGAGCGGGACGCGGATCATCGTCTTCTTGGCTTCCTCGGTGGCCTTGCGGATAGCCTCGGGAACCTCACGGGCCTTGCCATGGCCAAAGCCGATACGGCCCTTCTGGTCGCCGACGACGACCAGCGCCGCGAAGCCGAAGTTCTTGCCACCCTTCACCACCTTGGCGACGCGGTTGATCGCCACGAGCTTGTCGATGATGTCCGACTGCTCGCGGTCATCGTCCCGGTTCTTGCGGCCGCCCCGCTCGCCTCTTTCGCGCGCCATGAGCTTCTCCCTAGAATTTCAGGCCGCCCTCACGGGCGGCGTCGGCCAACGCTTTCACGCGGCCATGGAACAGGTAACCGCCGCGATCGAACACGACGTCGGTGACGCCTGCCTTCGTCGCGCGTTCGGCGATGAGCTTGCCGACGGTCTGGGCCGCCGAGCGATCGGCTCCCGTCTTGCCGCCGGACTTGAAATCCTTCTCCAGTGTCGATGCGGCGGCCACCGTGACTCCCTGTGCGTCGTCGATGACCTGCACCGAGATGTGCTTGGCGGAGCGCGCAACCGACAGACGCGGCTTGCCCCCCGCGCCCTGGCGGAGCTTCGTGCGGACACGCTGGGCGCGCCGGGCTGTTTTTTCGCGGCTGGACAACATGGCTTACTTCTTCTTGCCTTCCTTGCGACGAACGAATTCCCCGGCCCGGCGAACACCCTTGCCCTTGTAGGGCTCGGGCGGACGGAAGCCGCGTATTTCCGCCGCGACCTGTCCCACTGTCTGCTTGTCGGCGCCGGATATCTTGATCTCGGTCGGCTTGGCCGAAGCGAAGGTGATCCCGGCAGGCGCCTTGTAGACGATAGGATGCGAATAGCCGAGGCTGAGTTCGAGGTCCTTGCCTTTCAGCGCCGCGCGGTAGCCGACGCCCTGAAGTTCGAGATCGCGCTCGAACCCCTTGGTGACGCCGCGAACCATGTTCGAGATGTTGGCGCGCGTCGTGCCCCACATCGCCTTCGACCGGCGATCCTCCGCGTCGCGCGGCTCGACGGTGACTTCACCCTTGTCGAACTTGACCACCACGAGTTCGGTGAGCGCGAGCTTGAGCTCGCCCTTGGGGCCTTTGACGGTGATCTGCTCGGGCGTCAGCTTGACATCGACCCCGGCCGGCGCGGCCACGCTGAGTTTTCCGATCCGTGACATGGCTTGCTCCTCCGCTCCCTTACGAGACGCGGCAAAGAATTTCGCCGCCCACATTGTTGCTGCGGGCGTCGTTGTCCGACATGACGCCCTTGGGCGTCGAGAGGATCGAGATGCCAAGGCCATTGCGGACCAGCGGCAGATCGCCGACCGACGAATAGACCCGCCGGCCTGGCTTGGAGATGCGGCGAATCTCCGAGATCACCGGAGCGCCGTCATAGTATTTGAGCTCGATGTCGAGTTCCTTGAAGCCGTCTTTCTCGACCTCGGAATACCCGCGGATATAGCCTTCCCGCTGCAGCACATCGAGCACGCGCGCACGCAGCTTCGAGGCCGGCGATGACACCGAAGACCGTCCGCGCTGCTGCGCGTTGCGGATCCGGGTCAGCAGATCGCCGATGGGATCGTTCATCATCATGCGCCCGACCTCCTCTACCAGCTCGACTTGACAAGGCCGGGGATGAAACCCGCTGCGCCGTATTCACGAAGCGCGATGCGCGACATTCTCAGCTTCCGGTAGAAGCCGCGCGGGCGACCCGTGATCTCGCAGCGGTTGCGAACGCGATTTGGAGCGGAATTCCTCGGCAGTTCCGCCAGTTTCATGCGGGCCGCGAACCGTTCCTCGAGCGACAGGCTCTCGTCGAGCGCCATCGCCTTCAGGTCCGCGCGCTTGTCAGCGTATTGTTCGACCAGGCGCTTGCGCCGGTTGTTCTTCTCGATCGAGCTTTTCTTCGCCATCTCGTCTCTCCAGCGCGCCTAGGTGCGGAAGGGAAAGCCAAACTCCGTGAGGAGCGCCTTCGCCTCGTCGTTCGTGCGCGCCGTCGTGCACACAATGATATCCATGCCCCAGACCTGGTCGACCTGGTCGTAGTTGATCTCCGGGAACACGATGTGCTCCTTGAGGCCCATCGCGAAATTGCCGCGTCCGTCGAAGCTCTTGCCGTTGAGCCCGCGGAAGTCCTTCACACGGGGGAGCGCGATGTTGGTCAGACGATCAACGAACTCATACATGCGCTCACGGCGGAGGGTCACCTTGCAGCCCACGGTCATGCCTTCGCGGACCTTGAAGGTCGCGATCGACTTGCGCGCCTTCGTCTCGACCGGCTTCTGGCCAGTGATGGCCGAAAGGTCTGCCAGGGCCGAACGGATCTTCTTGGAGTCCGACACGGCCTCGCCCACGCCCATGTTGATGACGACCTTGTCGAGGGCCGGAACCTGCATGGGATTTGTATACTTGAACTGCTCGGTCAGCTTCTCGCGAATGGCGCTCTTGTAGAGCGCCTTGAGCCGCGGTTCGTATTGCGCCTCTTCGTTCCTGGCCTCAGGCATCGATGTTCTCCCCGGACCGCTTGGCGAAACGCACCTTGCGGCCACTGTCGTCAGTCTTGAATCCCACGCGCGTCGCTTTGCCGTCGCGAGGATCGACATGCGCGACGTTTGATACGTGGATCGGCGCTTCAATGCGCTTGATGCCGCCCTGGTCGAACTGGGAAGGCTTCTGGTGCTTGACGGCGATGTTGACGCCAGAAACGACGACGCGGTTCTCGTCGGGAATGGACCGCACGACCTCGCCGGTCCTGCCCTTGTCCTTGCCGGTCAACACCACGACCTTGTCGCCCTTCTTGATCTTGGCGGCCATCACAGCACCTCCGGGGCGAGCGAGATGATCTTCATGTGGTTCTTGGCCCGCAGCTCGCGCGGCACGGGCCCGAAAATGCGGGTGCCGACGGGCTCGTTGGCGTTGTTGACCAGCACGGCGGCGTTCGAATCAAAACGGATTACCGATCCGTCGCGGCGCTGGATGTCCTTGGCGACCCGAACCACGACAGCGCGGCGCACATCGCCCTTCTTGACGCGGCCTTTTGGCGAGGCTTCCTTGACCGACACGACGATGACATCGCCAACCGAGGCATAGCGGCGGTGCGAGCCGCCGAGCACCTTGATGCACTGGACGCGACGCGCACCGGAATTGTCGGCGACTTCGAGATTTGACTGCATCTGGATCATTGGGCGTCGCCTTCAGCGGACACGATTTCCCAGTGCTTCAGCTTCGAGCGCGGCGGGCATTCGCGGATCGACACGATCTGGCCTTCAACAGCGGAATTGGTCTCGTCATGCGCATGATACTTCTTCGAGCGGCGCACGATTTTCTTGAACAGCGGATGGATGAAAGTGCGCTCAATGCGCACAACGGCGGTTTTGTCCATCTTGCTGGAAACGACGACGCCTTCCATGATTCGCCTGGGCATGACTTCTTGTTCCTCGACTCAGGCTGCGCTGGCTTTGGCTTTTTCGGATAGGATCGTCTCGATCCTGGCGATGTCGCGGCGAATTTCACGCACGCGCGAGGTCTTCTCCAACTGACCCGTCGCCTTCTGAAAGCGCAGGTTGAACTGCTCCTTCTTGAGACGGGTCATCTCGTCGCGAAGCTGGTCAGGCGTCTTCAGGCGGATATCTTCCACTTTGAGCGCGGCCATCAGAGCACCCCCACGCGCGAGATGATCTTCGTCTTGATCGGCAATTTGGCGGCGCCAAGGCGCAACGCCTCGCGAGCAACCGCGTCGGGCACGCCGTCGATCTCGAACATGATACGTCCTGGCTTCACGCGGGCGGCCCAGAATTCCGGGGCGCCCTTGCCGGAGCCCATGCGGACCTCGTTCGGTTTTTTCGAAACCGGCACGTCTGGGAATATGCGGATCCACACCTTGCCCACGCGTTTCATTTCACGCGTGATGGCGCGCCGCGACGCTTCGATCTGACGCGCGGTGACGCGCTCAGGCTCCAAAGCCTTCAGCCCATAGGAGCCGAACGACAGCGAAAATCCAGCCTTCGCCGCGCCCTTGATGCGGCCCTTGAAAGCTTTGCGGAACTTGGTCCGTTTCGGTTGCAGCATCGAACTGGGTCCTCAATCCTATGCGTTCGTACGCTGACGGTCGCCGCGATCGCCACGATCACCGCGGTCGCCACGATCGCGGTCCTGGCGCGGACGGCTATCGCCGGCCGCTTCCTGTTTGCGATCCAGGGCCATCGGGTCGTGCTCCATGATCTCGCCCTTGAAGATCCAGCACTTGATGCCGATGATGCCGTAGGTCGTGGTGGCCTCCGCCGTGCCGTAATCAATGTCGGCGCGCAGCGTGTGGAGCGGCACGCGGCCTTCGCGATACCATTCGGTGCGGGCGATCTCCGCGCCGCCGAGCCGACCGGCGACTGTGAGACGGATGCCCTGGGCGCCCATGCGCATCGTGGTCTGCATCGCGCGCTTCATGGCGCGGCGGAACGACACCCGCCGCTCAAGCTGGCGGGCGACATCCTCGGCGACGAGGTTGGCGTCCACTTCCGGCTTGCGGATTTCGACGAGGTTCAGAAACACCTCGTCCGTGCAGAGCCGCGAGATTTCCTTGCGCAGCGTCTCGATGTCCGCGCCCTTCTTGCCGATGACCATGCCCGGACGGGCCGTATGAACCGAAATCCGGCACTTCTTGTGCGGACGCTCGATCACGACTTTGGAGACGCCAGCCTGCTTCAGCTTTTCCTTGATGTATTTGCGGATCTTGATGTCCTCATGGAGCAGGCGCCCGAAATCGGCGCTGTCCGCATACCAGCGGCTGTCCGCAGTGCGGTTGACGCCGAGGCGAAAACCGATCGGATTGATCTTCTGACCCATTATGCGGCCTCGGACGTTTGCGCGACGGCGGAGGTGTCGCGAAGGACGATGGTGATCTGTGAAAAGGGTTTTTCGATGCGGGCGCCCCGGCCTCGTGCGCGCGCGTGCATACGTTTCATCACGAGGTTCTTGCCGACATGGGCTTCCGCAACGACCAGGCTGTCGATGTCGAGGCCGTGATTGTTGTCAGCATTTGCGACGGCCGACTTCAACAGTTTCAAAACGTCGGAGGCTGCCCGCTTCCGCGAGAATTCCAGCTCGGCCATCGCCTTGTCCACCTTGTGGCCGCGGATCAGTTGCGCCAGCAGATTGAGCTTCTGCGGCGAGATACGGGCCATCTTCAGAACCGCGCGCGATTCATTCGTCGCCTGCTTGGGAGGAGATTTGGGCTTGCCCATCCTACTTCCTCTTCACTTTCTTGTCCGACCCGTGGCCGTAATAGGTGCGGGTCGGCGCGAACTCGCCGAGCTTGTGCCCGACCATTTCCTCGCTGACGTTCACCGGCACGAAGGTCTTGCCGTTGTGAACCTGGAAGATCAGGCCGACGAACTGCGGCAGCACGGTGGACCGGCGCGACCAGGTCTTGATCGGCGTCGGACGCGCGGCGCCGGTCGCGGCGTCGGCCTTCTTGAGAAGATAGCCATCGACGAACGGGCCTTTCCAGACGGAGCGCGACATGTGTGATCCCTCCGATTACTTGGCTTTGTGACGCCGACGCACAATCAGGCGGTCGGTCGACTTGTTGTTGCGGGTCTTGGGACCCCTAGTCTTCTTGCCCCAGGGCGTGACCGGGTGACGGCCGCCCGAAGTCTTGCCTTCGCCGCCGCCATGGGGGTGATCGACAGGATTCATGGCGACGCCGCGCACCGACGGACGCTTGCCCATGTGGCGCTTGCGGCCGGCCTTGCCGAGATTGGTGTTCGAATTGTCGGGGTTGGACACTGCGCCGATCGTGGCCATGCAGAGTTCGGGAACGAGCCGCACCTCCCCCGAACCCATCTTGATTTGCGCATACCCGTCGGCCCGGCCGACCAGCTGACAATAGGCGCCGGCGGAGCGGGCCATCTGTGCGCCCTTGAGCGGCTTCATCTCGACATTGTGGATGATCGTTCCGACGGGAATGTTCTTCAGCGGCAAGGCGTTGCCGGGCTTGATATCGACGCCCTCGCCCGCGATGACCACGTCGCCAACGCCGACGCGCTGAGGGGCGATGATGTAGGCCTGCTCGCCGTCCGTGTAGGTGATCAGCGCGATGAAAGCCGTGCGATTGGGGTCATACTCCAGGCGTTCGATGGTCGCGGGCATATCCCATTTGCGGCGCTTGAAATCGATGATGCGGTACAGCTTCTTGGCGCCGCCGCCGATGCGGCGCGCCGTGATGCGGCCCATGTTGTTGCGGCCGCCCTTGTTGGTCAGACCCTCGGTCAGCGCCTTGACGGGCCGGCCCTTGTGCAGGCCGGAGCGGTCGATCAGCACCAGCTGACGTCGGCCCGGCGAAGTGGGGTTGTAGTGTTTCAGAGCCATGTTGCGATGCCGATCCTCAAAGGCCCGTCGCCACGTCGATGGACTGTCCGTCCTTCAACGTCACGATGGCTTTCTTGATGTCCGAACGACGGCCGGCGGTGCCGCGGAAATTCTTGGTCTTGCCCTTCTGCACCAGGGTGTTGACCGAAACGACGTTGACCTTGAAGAGCGCCTCGACCGCTTCCTTGATCTGCGGCTTCGTCGCCGTCAGCGGCACGCGGAACACGACCTTGTTCAGCTCGGACAGAATTGTCGATTTTTCGGTAATGATCGGCGACGTGATCAGGCCGTAATGGATGGTCTTGGGTTCAGCCATGATCTCAGGCCTTCTCGGCGAAGCGCGCGTGCACGCCATCGACCGCTTCGCGCGTCAGCACGAGCGTCTTGCGGCGGAGCACGTCATAGACGTTGAGCCCGGCCAGCGGCAGCACGTCGATGTTCGGAATATTGCTGGCGGCCCGGGCGAAGTTGACGTCGAGTTCGACCCCGCCAATGACCAGGGCGTTCGAGATGCCCAGCGCCTTCAGTTGCGCCGTCAGGTTTTTTGTCTTGGGAGCGTCCATCGCCATGGTGTCGAGTACGATCAACGCCTCGTCTTTCACCTTGGCCGAAAGGGCGTGCCTCAGAGCGAGAGCCCGGACCTTCTTGGGCAGGCTGTGGGCGTGGCTGTGCGGATGGGGGCCATGGGCCGTGCCGCCGCCGACGAAGATCGGCGCGTTTCGCGAGCCATGGCGCGCGCCGCCCGAGCCCTTCTGGTTGCCGAATTTCTTGGTTGTGCGGGCCACGTTCGATCGCGACTTGGTCGAATGCGTTCCAGCCTGGCGCTTTGACAGCTGGTAGCGGACCATGCGCTGCAGGATATCGGCGCGAATCTCGGAAATGCCGAAGACGGCGTCATCGAGTTCGATGTCGCCGGCCTGCGCGGCGTCCAGCTTGGTGACGGCGAGTTTCATCAGGCCTGCCCTTCCGTGGACCCGGCGTCGGCGGAGCTTGATGCGGCCCCCCGGATGCCAGCCGGCGTCGGCGCGCCATCGGGACGCCTGGACTTGACCGCGTCGCGAACCTCAACCCAGCCATTGGCCGAGCCGATGACGGCGCCCTTGACCAGGATCAGGCCGCGCTCGACATCCGTGCGCACGATTTCAAGGTTTTGCGTGGTGAGCTTCTCGACGCCGTAATGGCCGGCCATCTTCTTGCCCTTGAACACCTTGCCGGGGTCCTGGCGCTGGCCAGTCGAACCGTGGGCGCGATGGGTGATCGAGACGCCGTGCGAGGCGCGCATACCGCCAAAGCTCCAACGCTTAATGGCGCCGGCGAAGCCCTTGCCTTTGGAAACGCCCGCGATGTCCACCAGCTGGCCCGGCACGAAATGATCCGCCGAAATTTCGGCGCCGACTTCGAGGAGCATGTCCTCGTCGACGCGGAACTCACGCACGATCGCCTTGGGCTCGACATTGGCCTTGGCGAACTGGCCGCGAAGCGGCTTGGATACGTTCTTGGCCTTGCGGGTTCCTGCCCCCAGCACCACGGCCGTGTAGCCGTCATTGGCGGTGCGCTTGCCGACCGTCTCGCCCTTTTTCTTCACATCCACGCTGCGGTCCGCCTTGGTGCGGACGCCGACGACCTGACACCCTTCAAGGGCCAGCACTGTCACCGGAATGTGGGCGCCGTCGGCGCCGAACACCCGGGTCATGCCCAGTTTCTTGGCTACGACCCCGGTGCGCATCAGCCGCCCCGTCCTTCAAGCTTGATCTCAACGGCGACGCCGGCGGAGAGGTCCAGCTTCATGAGGGCATCGACGGTTTGCGGAGTGGGATCGACGATGTCGAGGACGCGCTTGTGCGTGCGGATCTCGAACTGCTCGCGTGAGGTCTTGTCGATGTGGGGAGAGCGGTTGACGGTGAATTTCTCGATGCGCGTGGGGAGCGGAACGGGTCCTCGCACCTGAGCGCCCGTGCGCTTGGCGGTCGAGACGATCTCTCGGGCAGACTGGTCGAGGGCCCTGTGATCGAAGGCCTTGAGCCGGATGCGTATGTTCTGACGTTCCATCAGGTCCACCGAAACAGCACAAGACGGCCAAGCGGGGACATGTTCCCCGAGGACCGTCGAGCAGATGAATTTTGCCTTTTGCCAACAAGCGCTACGTTTGGCTTTGCCACTGCCAGCGCCTGAGAGCGAGCGGGGGTTCTAGATTCCCCCCACTGGCGCGTCAAGCGCCGGGCGCCGGAAAGCGTAAATAGTTTTGGGGCTAAGCAGCGGACTTTAAGCCGCCAAGGCTCAATAAGGGCCGGCAGGCCGGCCGGCGAGCACTTCGCTTCGAGAAATTACACGTTCCCGCAAGGCTTTTCGACCTGCGACGTCCGGATCGGCCATATAGGTCTCAAAACCGGCCGCGTGGGGAAAACTGACGACATGGATCTCGAAGGGATCGTCTCTCCCTTCCCCCTGCGTCACGCGGACAGGCTGTTCGATTCGGCCGCCATGCCGGGTCATCAGCCGTGCGGCCTCCCGCTCGAACGATTCGAACGCTGCAACGTCCCCATCCCGCAGCCAGAGACTGACAATCCGGATATATCGGTTCTCCGTCATTACTCCCCCTCGCCGGCCGCCCTACCCAAAAAAGCAAAGGGCGCCAGTTGCCCGGCGCCCTTGACATTTATTCCGTTGAGGAAATGCGCTAATCGAGGATTTTCGCCACGACGCCCGAGCCGACGGTGCGGCCGCCTTCACGAATGGCGAAGCGGAGCTTTTCCTCCATCGCGATCGGGACGATCAGCTCGACCTTCAGTTTCAGATTGTCGCCCGGCATAACCATTTCGGTGCCCGTGGGAAGCTCCACGATGCCGGTCACGTCCGTCGTGCGGAAGTAGAATTGCGGACGGTAATTGGCGAAGAACGGCGTGTGACGGCCACCCTCTTCCTTGGTAAGGATGTAAACCTCGGCCTCGAACTTCTTGTGCGGCTTGACCGAGCCGGGCTTGCACAGCACCTGGCCCCGCTCGACCTGCTCGCGGTCGATGCCGCGCAGCAGGGCGCCGATATTGTCGCCCGCCTGGCCCTGGTCGAGCAGCTTGCGGAACATCTCGACGCCCGTACAGATGGTTTTCTGCGTATCGCGCATGCCGACGATTTCAAGTTCTTCGCCGACCTTGACGATGCCGCGCTCGACGCGGCCGGTGACGACCGTGCCCCGGCCCGAGATCGAGAAAACGTCCTCGATCGGCATCAGGAAGGGCTGATCGAGCGCACGGGCCGGCGTGGGGATGTAGGTGTCCACCGCTTCCATCAATTTGAGGATCGCCTGCTCGCCAATCTCGGGGTTGCGGTCCTCGACGGCGGCCAGCGCCGAACCGGGAATGATCGGGATGTCGTCGCCAGGGTAATTGTATGAGGTCAGAAGCTCCCGAACTTCCAGTTCCACGAGTTCGAGAAGCTCGGCGTCATCGACCATGTCTACCTTGTTGAGAAACACGACGAGCGCCGGCACGCCGACCTGGCGGGCTAGAAGGATATGCTCGCGGGTCTGCGGCATCGGGCCATCGGCAGCCGACACGACGAGAATGCCGCCGTCCATCTGAGCGGCGCCCGTGATCATGTTCTTCACATAGTCGGCGTGACCGGGGCAATCGACGTGAGCGTAATGACGTGCCTTCGTCTCGTACTCGACGTGAGCGGTGTTGATCGTGATGCCGCGCGCCTTCTCTTCCGGCGCCGCGTCGATCTCGTCATACTTCTTGGCGGTCGCGCCGCCGGACTTGGCGAGAATGATGGTGATCGCCGCCGTCAGCGTAGTCTTGCCGTGATCGACATGACCGATGGTGCCGATGTTCGCGTGCGGCTTGTTACGCGAAAATTTTTCCTTGCCCATATCTCTTCTTCCACTCCGTAACTTCGTTTCCGGCCGAGGGGCCTGTTGGCCCGCTGGATCAGCCGCTGAGTTTCTCGATCACGTCCTTGGCGACTGCACTTGGAACCGCCTCGTAATGGTCGAACTGCATCGTATAGTTCGCCCTGCCCTGCGTGGCAGAGCGGAGGTTGTTCACATATCCGAACATTTTGGCAAGCGGCACCATCGCATTGATGACGGTGGCGTTGCCGCGCATCTCCTGGCCCTGGATCATGCCGCGCCGCGAGTTGAGGTCGCCGATGACCGTGCCGACATAGTCTTCCGGCGAGACTACTTCCACCTTCATGATCGGCTCGAGCAGTTTCATCTGCACCTTGTCCGAAGCCTCCCGGAAGGCGGCGCGGGCGGCAATCTCGAACGCCAGTACGCTTGAATCGACATCGTGATAGGCGCCGTCCGTCAGCGTCACCTTGAAGTCGATGACGGGAAAGCCGGCAAGCGGACCGGAATTCATCACCGACTTCAGGCCCTTCTCGACGCCCGGCACGAATTCCTTCGGGACCGAGCCGCCGACGACGGCGCTCTCGAAGATGAAGCCCGAGCCAGGCGGCAGGGGTTCGAAGGTGAGTTTGACGCGGGCGTACTGACCCGTGCCGCCCGACTGCTTCTTGTGGGTGTAGTCAATGTCGGCCGCGCGGCCGAGCGTCTCGCGATACGCCACCTGCGGCGCGCCGATATTGGCGTCCACATGGTAGGTCCGGCGCAGGATGTCGACCTTGATGTCGAGATGCAGCTCGCCCATCCCCTTGAGGCGCGTTTGGCCCGATTCATGGTCGGTCGAAACGCGGAAGGACGGATCCTCGGCGGCGAGACGCTGCAGCGCGAGCGCCAGCTTCTCCTGGTCGGCTTTGGTCTTCGGTTCGATCGCGATCTCGATGACTGGCTCGGGAAATTCCATTTTCTCCAGGATCACGGGCCTTGCCGGGTCGCAGAGCGTGTCGCCCGTGGTGGATTCCTTGAGGGACGCGACAGCGACGATATCGCCGGCGAAAGCCTCCTTTATGTCCTTGCGGTCGTTGGCGTGCATTTCCAGCATGCGGCCAATCCGCTCCTTCTTCTCCTTCGTGGAGTTGAGCAGCGTGGTGCCGGAGTTCAGCGTCCCGGAATAGATGCGGCAGAATGTGATCGAGCCGACGAACGGATCGTCCATGATCTTGAACGCCAGCATCGACAGCGGCTGGTCGTCTTCCGGAAGGCGCTCGATCTCGGCGTCCGTCTTGGGGTCGATACCCTTGATCGCGGGCACGTCCAGAGGCGAGGGCAGATAATCGACCACCGCGTCGAGCAGCGGCTGCACGCCCTTGTTCTTGAACGCCGAGCCGCACAGCACCGGATAGAAAGCGCTGGTCAGAACCGCCTTGCGGATGAGGCGCTTGATCGTCGGGACATCCGGTTCCTTGCCCTCGAAGAAAGCCGCCATGACGTCGTCGTCGAGTTCCGCCACTGCCTCGATCAGCTTGCCGCGATACTCGGCCGCCTGCTCCACCATATCATCCGGTATCGGAACGATGTCGTACTTCGCGCCCAGCGTCTCATCGCGCCAGACGATGCCGCGCATTTCGACGAGATCGACCACGCCCTTGAACGTGTGTTCGATGCCGATCGGCAGCTGCAGCGGGACAGGCTTGACGCCAAGCCGCTTCACAAGATCATCGACGCAGTTGAAGAAATCCGCGCCGATCTTGTCCATCTTGTTGGCGAAGACGATGCGCGGAACGTTGTACTTGTCGGCCTGACGCCAGACCGTCTCGGTCTGCGGCTCGACGCCCTGGTTGCCGTCCAGCACGGCGACCGCCCCGTCGAGCACGCGCAAGCTGCGCTCAACCTCGATGGTGAAGTCGACATGGCCGGGGGTGTCGATGATGTTGAGGCGCTTGTCCTGCCAGAAGCACGTCGTCGCGGCGGAGGTGATCGTGATGCCGCGTTCCTGCTCCTGCACCATGAAGTCCATGGTCGCGGCGCCGTCATGGACTTCGCCGATCTTGTGCGACTTGCCGCTGTAAAACAGCACGCGCTCGGTCGTCGTCGTCTTGCCGGCGTCGATATGCGCCATGATTCCAAAATTGCGGTAGTCCGCGAGCTGGTGGGTGCGAGGCATGGGGGAGCGCCCTGTTCGTTCTGTTGCTTGTCCGCCGGCTACCAGCGGTAGTGCGAGAAGGCCCGGTTGGCTTCCGCCATGCGGTGCGTGTCTTCGCGCTTCTTGACTGCGGTGCCGCGCCCATTGGCCGCGTCGAGCAGCTCGGCCGCCAGACGCTCCTGCATCGTGTTTTCCGAGCGCGAACGGGCGGCGATGATCAGCCAGCGGATCGCCAGCGCCTGACGGCGTTCGGGACGGACCTCGACCGGAACCTGGTAGGTCGCCCCCCCCACCCTGCGCGAGCGGACCTCGACCGATGGCGCCACATTTTCCAGCGCCTCGTGAAACAGCTCGGGCGCAGGCCGTTTGCCGCGCGTCGAAATCGCTTCGAGCGCGCCGTAGACGATCTGTTCGGCGACGGCTTTCTTGCCCTCGTACATCACCTGATTCATGAAGCGGGTGATGACCTGATCGCCATACTGGGCGTCGGGAAGAACCTGGCGTTTTTCTGCGCGGTGACGACGGGACATGATCTGACCTGCTTATTTCGGGCGTTTCACGCCGTAATGCGACCGGCGCTTCTTGCGATCCTTGACGCCCTGCGTGTCGAGGACGCCGCGAAGAATGTGATAGCGCACGCCCGGCAAGTCCTTGACCCGGCCGCCGCGAATGAGCACGACGGAATGCTCCTGCAGATTGTGGCCTTCGCCGGGGATGTAGCAGACGGCTTCGTGCTGCGTCGTCAGACGAACCTTGGCGACCTTGCGAAGAGCGGAGTTGGGCTTTTTCGGCGTTGTCGTGTAGACGCGCGTGCAGACGCCGCGGCGCTGGGGACAGGCTTTGAGCGCGGGCACCTTGTTCCGCTTTGGCTTGTCGGTCCGCGGCTTGCGGATCAGCTGTTGGATCGTAGGCATCAGCCCTCGCTCGTCAAACCCGCGCGCCGACAGAAAGGATGTGCCGGAACGACGCTCTTTTTCCAAAACCTTGGGCCGCGACAGACCTGCGCCTGCCCCGGCCGAACTCTTATGGAGGCTTTCGCTCTCTTAAGTCACATCGTCACAACAGCGTTTGGGAGCTACGTCCGACAGCCAGTCCGGCGATGTGAAGCGCGGTCTTAAAGGGGCGGCCGCGCGGGGTCAAGTGTTGGAAGCCCCGGAATTTGCGGTTCCCTCCTCCATTTCTGCAACGCTCCCGCCTGATCCGACGCGCACGACGCAAATGGCTCCCGGGCTCAAATTTCACCACCTAAAAATAGACCGGGCGCGGAATCCCCCGGGGGACGCCGCGCCCGAACTCTCGCCAGGCTTGGCCTGGCCCCTACTCCGGCGCCGGCAGTGCGGCCACCGGAGCGTTGACCTTGCGCTGCTCCTTGAGACGCGCATCGCGGTCGTTAGCGAGCTTGCGGTATTTCCGCAGCGCGCCGCCGGTGCCTGCCGGGATGAGCCGGCCCACGATGACATTCTCCTTGAGACCTTCCAGAGGATCGATCTTGCCCTGGATGGCCGCCTCGGTAAGAACGCGAGTGGTCTCCTGGAAGGACGCCGCCGAGAAGAAGGAACGGGTCTGCAGGCTGGCCTTGGTGATGCCCAGCAGCACGCGGATGCCCTTGGCCTCTTCGCGGTTGGCGCGGCGAGCCGCGTTGTTGGCCTCCTCGAAGTCCAGCGATTCAACGTTTTCGCCAGCCAGCATCGTGGTCGATCCCGAGTCGGTGATTTCCACCTTCTGCAGCATCTGGCGAACGATGACCTCGATATGCTTGTCGTCGATCGGCACGCCCTGCAGGCGATAGACCTTCTGGATCTCGTTGACGAGATAGTCGGCCAGCGCCTCGACTCCCAGGATGGTCAGGATGTCCTGTGGCGCCGGGTTCCCTTCAAGGAGATACTCGCCCTTCTTCAGCAGGTCGCCTTCCTGGACCATCAAGTGCTTGGTCTTGGGAACCAGGTACTCCATCGGTTCGATGGTCTCGTCCTCGGGAACGAGGCGCACGCGGCGCTTGTTCTTGTAGTCGCGACCGAACTCGACCCGGCCCGTGACTTCCGCGATGATCGCGTGGTCCTTGGGACGGCGAGCCTCGAACAGCTCGGCCACGCGCGGCAGGCCGCCCGTGATGTCGCGGGTCATGGCGCCGCCGGTCTGGACGCGAGCGAGCGTGTCGCCCGGTTTCACCTCATCGCCTTCCGCCACCGAGAGGATCGAATCGAGCGACAGGAAGTAGCGCGCGTCCGCGCCGGTCGGGTGCTTGATGGTGTCGCCCTTGGCGTTGACCAGCAGTATGGCGGGCTTGAGTTCCGCCTGACGCGAGCTGGTGCGGCCGTCGATGATGACCTTGTTGGCGATGCCGGTGGCCTCGTCGGTTTCGTCGCGGGTGGAAACCCCCTCGACCAGATCCTCGAACTTCACCGTCCCGGCGAGATCGGTGACAATGGGCGTCGCAAAAGCGTCCCAGTCGGCCACGCGCTCGCCGCGCTTGGCTTTCGCGCCTTCCTTGAGGTGAATTCGCGCGCCATAGACCGGCTTGAACGACTGCCGCATCCGGCCTTCGGCGTCGAAGAGCTTGACCTCCATCGAGCGTCCGACGACGACCAGCGTGCCATCCTCGCGTTCCACCGTAGATGCGTTCTCGAAGCGTAGCTCGCTGTCGAACGCCGCGTCGATGGACGAGTCGTTGGCGACCTGCGCCGCGCCGCCGATGTGGAAGGTCCGCATCGTGAGCTGGGTGCCGGGTTCACCGATCGACTGCGCCGCGATAACGCCGACCGCTTCGCCCACATTGACCCGCGCGCCGCGTGAGAGATCGCGGCCATAGCAGCTCGCGCAAACGCCGTTGCGGGTGTCGCATGTCAGCACCGAGCGCACCTTGATGCGGTCGACGCCGCCGGCTTCGAAGGCCGCCGAGACGTCTTCATCGACATAGGTGTTGGCGGGAGCGACGATCTCTCCGGTCAGAGGATGCTTGACGTCCTCGCCCGTGGTGCGTCCGAGAATACGGTCGCCCAGCGAGACGATGACGTCCGCGCCTTCCATGACCGCCGAGAGCGTAATGCCCTTGTCGGTGCCGCAGTCTTCCTCGGTGATGATGCAGTCCTGCGCCACATCGACGAGACGACGCGTGAGATAGCCGGAGTTCGCCGTTTTCAGCGCCGTGTCGGCGAGACCCTTCCGGGCGCCGTGCGTCGAGTTGAAGTATTCGAGAACCGTCAAGCCCTCCTTGAAGTTCGACACGATCGGCGTCTCGATGATCTCGCCCGACGGCTTGGCCATCAGGCCGCGCATGCCCGCGAGTTGCTTCATCTGGTTCTTCGACCCGCGTGCGCCCGAATGAGCCATCATGAAGACGGAGTTCAGCTCGCCGACGCGGCCTGTCACCTTGTCCACGGTCGGCGTTCCCGCCGCCTCCATCATCGCGTCCGCGACCTTGTCCGTGCAGGCGGACCAGGCGTCGACGACCTTGTTGAACTTCTCGCCGCGCGTGATGAGACCATCGGCGTATTGCCGCTCGTACTCCGAGACCAGCTTGCGGGTGTCTCCCACCAGCTTGTCCTTGGACTTGGGGACGACCATGTCGTCCTTGCCGAAGGAGATGCCGGCCTTCGCCGCTTCCTTGAAGCCCAGCGCCATGACGCGGTCGCAGAAGATGACCGTCGCCTTCTGACCGCAATTCCGGTAGACGGTATCGATCAGCTTGCCGACCGCCTTCTTGGTCATCAGCTCGTTGCAGAGCTTGGGATCCATGCCGAATTCGCGCGGCAGGCAATCCGCAACCATCATCCTCCCGGGTGTCGTGTCAAACACCTTGGCGACCATCTTGCCGGTTTCGTCCTTGGTGATGTAGCGCGCCCGGATGCGGGTATGCAGCGTGATGGCCTTGGCCGACAGCGCGTGCTCTATCTCGGCGAGGTCGGAGAAAATCATCCCCTCGCCCGGCTCGTTCTCGCGCTCGATCGAAACGTAGTAGAGGCCCAGAACGATGTCCTGCGACGGCACGATGATCGGCCGCCCGTTGGCTGGCGACAGGATGTTGTTTGTCGACATCATCAGGACGCGGGCCTCCAGCTGGGCCTCGAGGCTCAGGGGCACGTGCACCGCCATCTGGTCGCCGTCGAAGTCGGCGTTGAACGCGGCGCAGACCAACGGGTGAAGCTGGATGGCCTTGCCCTCGATGAGTTTCGGCTCGAACGCCTGGATGCCCAGCCGGTGCAGCGTCGGCGCCCGGTTCAGCATGATGGGGTGTTCGCGGATCACCTCTTCGAGAATGTCCCAGACTTCCGGCTTTTCTTTCTCGACCAGCTTCTTGGCGGCCTTCACGGTGCCGGCGAGACCCTTGGCGTCGAGGCGTGCGTAGATGAACGGCTTGAACAGTTCGAGCGCCATCTTCTTGGGTAGGCCGCACTGGTGCAGCTTGAGCTCAGGCCCGACGACGATAACCGACCTGCCAGAATAATCGACGCGCTTGCCGAGCAGGTTCTGGCGGAACCGTCCCTGCTTTCCCTTCAGCATGTCGGACAGAGATTTCAGCGGGCGCTTGTTGGTGCCCGTGATGACCCGGCCGCGGCGGCCATTATCGAACAGCGCATCAACCGATTCCTGCAGCATCCGTTTTTCGTTGCGGATGATGATGTCCGGGGCGCGAAGCTCCATGAGGCGCTTGAGACGGTTGTTGCGGTTGATGACGCGACGATAGAGATCGTTGAGGTCCGACGTCGCGAACCGGCCGCCATCGAGCGGCACGAGCGGACGCAGGTCCGGCGGGATCACCGGCACGATCGTCAGGATCATCCACTCCGGGCGGCAACCCGAATGCAGGAAGCTCTCGACCAGTTTGAGACGCTTGGCGATCTTCTTCGGCTTCAGCTCGCCGGTGGCCTCGGCGAGATCCGAGCGCAGCTGCTCGGCCATTTGCTCGAGGTCGAACCCTTTCAGCAACTCGCGCACGGCCTCGGCGCCGATCAGCGCCGTGAAGCTGTCCTCGCCCATCTGTTCCTGGGCCTGCATGTATTCCTCTTCGGTGAGGAGCTGCTTTTCCTTCAGCGTGGTGAGGCCCGGCTCGGTGACGACATAGCTCTCGAAATAGAGCACGCGCTCGACGTCCTTGAGCGCCATGTCCAGCATCAGCGAAATGCGGCTCGGCAGGGACTTCAGGAACCAGATGTGGGCGACAGGCGCCGCAAGGTCGATGTGACCCATGCGCTCGCGCCGCACGCGGGCGAGCGTGACCTCGACGCCGCATTTCTCGCAGGTGACGCCACGATACTTGATGCGCTTGTACTTGCCGCACAGGCACTCATAGTCCTTGATAGGTCCGAAAATGCGCGCGCAGAACAGCCCGTCGCGCTCTGGCTTGAACGTGCGGTAGTTGATCGTCTCGGGTTTCTTGATCTCGCCCGACGACCATTTCCGGATTTCCTCCGGGCTGGCGATTGCAATGCGGATGGCCTCAAACGTCGGGGCCGGCGCGTTGGGATTGAACAGATTGGTGACTTCTTGGCTCATCCTGACGCTATCTCCCTCTTGGGGTGATCTTCCGGCCGACGCGCGGCAGGAAGAGTATTTGGGCGGCGTAGTTCATGGCGAGGATCAAGAAGGATCTTCGTCGGGTGTTTCGTCCGCCTCGAGCAGCTCGACGTTGAGGCCGAGCGAACGCATTTCCTTGACGAGAACGTTGAAGCTCTCGGGTATGCCGGCCTCGAACGTGTCGTCCCCGCGCACGATCGCCTCGTAGACCTTCGCCCTGCCGGCGGTGTCGTCCGACTTCACAGTCAGCATCTCCTGCAGCGTGTAGGCGGCGCCGTAGGCTTCGAGCGCCCAGACTTCCATCTCCCCGAAGCGCTGTCCGCCGAACTGCGCCTTGCCGCCCAGCGGCTGCTGGGTGACGAGCGAATAGGGGCCGGTAGAGCGTGCGTGGATCTTGTCGTCGACAAGGTGGTGCAGCTTCAGCAGGTATTTGTATCCGACGGTCACCTTGCGGGTGAACTGGTCGCCTGTCCGGCCATCGATGAGGTAAACCTGCCCCGACGAATCGAGGCCGGCCTTCTTGAGCATAACAGCGATGTCGTCCTCGTTCGCGCCGTCGAAAACCGGCGTCGCGATCGGAATGCCCTTGGTCAGGTTGGAGGCCAGCTCCTCCAGGTCTTCGGCGGATTTTGGCAGCTCCTCGTCTTCACCGTAAGCGTCCCGCAGCGTCTTGGTCAGCGCCTTGATGTCATGATTGCGGCGATAGGCCTGCAGCGACTCATCAATCATCTTGCCGATGCCGGCGCACGCCCAGCCCAGATGCGTCTCCAGGATCTGTCCGACATTCATCCGCGACGGAACGCCTAACGGATTGAGCACGATGTCGACGATCGTGCCGTCCTCGAGGAATGGCATGTCCTCAAGCGGATTGATCTTGGAAATCACACCCTTGTTGCCGTGACGGCCGGCCATCTTGTCGCCTGGCTGAAGCTTGCGCTTCACCGCGACGAACACCTTCACCACTTTCATGACGCCTGGCGGCAGATCGTCGCCGCGCTGCACCTTCTCGATCTTGTCGGTGATGCGCGCCTCGATCAGTCCGACGCTTTCGTCGAACGAGCCCTTCAGCGCCTTGACCTGGGATTCGACCGCATCGTCGTCAATGGCGATTTTCCACATGTCCGGCGCCGAGACATTGTCGAGATACTCCTCGGTGATCGCCGCTTTCTTACCGCCGCGAGCGACCGCCATCTGGCCCTTCAGCATGGTGCGCACACGGTTGATCGCGTCGCGCTGGATGATCGCCAGCTCGTCGTCGCGGTCGGTCATCAGCTGGTCGATCTGTTCGCGCTCGATTTGCAGAGCGCGCTGGTCCTTATCGACCCCGTGACGATTGAAGACGCGCACTTCGACCACTGTTCCGGTGGCGCCTGGCGGCATTTTCAGCGACGTATCGCGCACGTCGGAGGCCTTTTCACCGAAGATGGCGCGCAGGAGCTTTTCTTCCGGCGTCATCGGCGACTCGCCCTTGGGCGTAACCTTGCCGACCAGGATGTCGCCAGCTTGAACTTCCGCTCCGACCGCAACGATCCCAGCCTCGTCGAGGTTGCGCAAGGCCTCTTCGCCGACGTTCGGAATGTCGCGCGTGATCTCCTCCGGCCCAAGCTTGGTGTCGCGAGCCGCGATCTCGAACTCCTCGATGTGGATCGAGGTGAAGACGTCGTCACGCACGATGCGCTCGGAGATGAGGATCGAGTCCTCGAAATTGTAGCCGTTCCACGGCATGAACGCGACCAGCACGTTGCGGCCGAGCGCCAGTTCGCCAAGGTCGGTAGAGGGTCCGTCCGCGATGATGTCGCCCTTGGCCACCTTGTCCCCGACCTTCACGATGGGACGCTGGTTGATGCACGAGTTCTGGTTCGACCGCTGGAACTTGGACAGGCGATAGATATCGACGCCCGATTTCGAGTCCTCAACATCGTCCGTCGCACGGACCACGATCCGCATCGCGTCCACCTGCTCCACTACGCCGCCGCGCTTCGCCGAAACAGCGGCCCGGCTGTCACGGGCGACAACCAGCTCCATGCCTGTGCCGACAAGCGGGGCGTCCGTGCGGACGAGCGGCACGGCCTGACGCTGCATGTTGGAGCCCATCAGCGCGCGGTTGGCGTCGTCGTTCTCAAGAAACGGGATGAGCGCCGCCGCAACCGACACGACCTGCTTGGGCGAGACGTCGATATAATCGATGTTCTCCCGCGCGATCAGCGTCGCGTCCCGCGCCGGACCGACACGCGCGTTGACGAACTCGTTGACCAGATTGCCCTTCGCGTCGATTTTCGCATTGGCCTGGGCGATCGAATAGCGCTGCTCCTCCATTGCGGAGAGGTATTTCACCTCTGACGTTAGCTTGCCATTGGTGACCTTGCGGTACGGGCTCTCGATGAAGCCGTACTTGTTGATCCGGGCATGCGTCGCCAGCGAGTTTATCAGCCCGATATTTGGCCCCTCAGGCGTCTCGATGGGGCAGATGCGGCCATAGTGGGTCGGGTGCACGTCGCGCACCTCGAACCCGGCGCGCTCGCGCGTGAGACCGCCCGGCCCGAGCGCGGAAAGGCGGCGCTTGTGAGTGATCTCGGAGAGGGGATTGGTCTGGTCCATGAACTGCGAAAGCTGCGAAGACCCGAAGAACTCCCGCACGGCCGCGACGACCGGCTTTGCGTTGATGAGATCGTGCGGCATTACGGTGTCGATATCGACCGAGCTCATGCGCTCCTTGATGGCGCGCTCCATGCGAACCAGTCCGACGCGGAATGAGTTCTCCAGCAGTTCGCCAACCGAACGCACCCGGCGATTCCCGAGGTTGTCGATGTCATCGACCTCGCCCTTGCCGTCCTTGAGATCGAGCACGGTGCGCATGACCGCCACGATGTCGTCCTCGCGCAGCGTCCGCTGGGTGTCCGGCGCCTCGATGCCAAGGCGCATGTTCATCTTGACGCGACCCACGGCCGACAGGTCGTAACGCTCCGAATCGAAGAACAGCTGGTTGAAGAGAGCTTCGCCCGCCTCGAGGGTTGGCGGCTCGCCGGGACGCATCACGCGATAGATGTCTGACAACGCGTCGGTGCGGTTCTCGGCCTTGTCGACCTTCAGCGTGTTGCGCAGCCATGGACCGCGGGCATTGTCCCCGTCTGTGTCAAGCAGGTTGACGACCTTGACCTTGGCGTCGCGCAGCGCGGCGACCGTCTCTTCGGTAAGTTCATCCCCGGCTTCAGCGTAGATTTCGCCTGTGGCCTGATTGACCACGTCCTCGCCGATGAACTTGCCCTCCAGGAAGGTCGATGGAACGAGAATGTCCTCCAGCCCGTCGGCTTCGGCCTTCTTGGCTTTGACCGGGGTAATCTTCTTTCCAGCCGGGAAGACGGCTTTGCCGGTTTTCTTGTCGACGAGATCGAATTCGGGCCGCGCGCCCTTCCAGCGCTCGGCGGAAAACCCTGTAATCCAGCCAGCCTTGTCGAGCTTGAACGCCACCTTGTTGTAGAAAGTGTCGAGGATTTTCGCTCCGCCATAGCCGAGCGCCTGCAGCAGGACAGTGGCCGGCAGCTTGCGTTTGCGATCGATGCGAACGTGCAGGATGTCTTTGGCGTCGAACTCGAAATCGAGCCACGAGCCGCGATAGGGGATCACTCGCGCGGCGAACAGCAGCTTGCCCGAAGCGTGCGTCTTGCCCTTGTCATGGTCGAAGAACACACCCGGCGAGCGGTGCATCTGCGAAACAATCACCCGCTCGGTACCGTTGACGATAAACGTACCCTTTTCGGTCATCAGCGGGATGTCGCCGAGATAGACGTCCTGCTCCTTGATGTCCTTGATCGACTTGGCGCCCGTCTCCTCGTCCGTTTCGAACACGATGAGACGCAGCTTGACCTTGAGCGGCGCGGCATAATTGAGATCGCGCTGCATGCATTCCTGCACGTCGAACTTCGGCTGTTCGAACTCGTAGGATATGTATTCGAGAACGGCCCGATCCGAAAAATCCTTGATCGGAAACACCGACCTGAACACGGCCTCGAGCCCATCCGGGTCGCGCTTGGCGGCCGGTGTGTGCATTTGCAGGAACTGTTCGTAGGAGGATCGCTGAACCTCGATCAGGTTCGGCATCTGCACCGTTTCTTGAATGACCCCATACGACTTCCGAATACGCTTCTTTGCCGTAAACGACAGAGCCATGCTCTCGATCTCTTATTCTGCGCCGCGACTTCATCTTCCGGGGAAGCGGGAGAGTGTCAGCGACAGGCCTGTATCCGGTGCGCGGGGCGCGGCGACCGACAAGCGGTCGAAGCGCCAACTCTGAACTTGATGTCAGCCTCTCCACCGCGCGGGAAAAGGCCGACATGCGTCGGCGGCCCCCCCTTGCAGGAGCGCCGCCCGACGCTGAGGCGGATCTACTTGAGTTCGACCTTAGCGCCGGCGTCTTCCAGTTTTTTCTTGATGGTTTCGGCTTCCTCTTTGGTGACGCCTTCCTTGACAGCCTTGGGCGCCGCCTCCACCAGATCCTTGGCCTCCTTCAGGCCAAGGCTTGGAACAACTTCGCGCACGACCTTGATGACGTTGATCTTCTTGTCGCCAGCGGCCGTGAGAACGACCGAGAACTCGGTCTGGGCTTCGACGGGCGCGGCAGCGGCGCCGCCTCCGGCCGGAGCGGCGGCAGCCACAGGCGCCGCCGCCGAAACGCCCCACTTCCCTTCCAGTAGCTTGGCGAGTTCAGCCGCTTCAAGAACGGTCAGCGACGACAGATCATCGACGATTTTTTCGAGTTTTGACATTTGAGGGTTCCTTCAGATGGTGTGTGTGACGTGGGATGGGAAGTGCTGGGCTTCCGTACTGAAAATGACCGGGGTCAGGCGGCGTCCTTGCTGGCGTAGGCGCCTATGACGCGCGCCAGCTGGCCGCCGGGGGCCTGCAAGATGCCGGCGATCTTGGTCGCAGGCGCCTGGATGAGTCCGATGATCTTGCCGCGGAGCTGGTCCAGCGACGGCAGCGAAGCGAGTGTCTTCACGCCATTCTGGTCGAGCACCGATTCGCCCATGATGCCGCCGACCAGAACGAGCTTCTCGTTCTTCTTGGCATACTCGGCGACCACCTTGGGGGCGGCCACCGGGTCGGCGGAGTAGGCGATGGCGACCGGCCCGACGAAAAGCCTGGCCGCGCCGTCTCCGCCCTTGCCGTCAAGAGCGATGACAGCCAGACGGTTCTTGATCACCTTCAACCGCGCGCCCTCGCCTTTCAGCCTAGTGCGCAGATCAGTCATTTCCGCGACGGTGAGCCCGGTATACTGCGTGACAACAACCACGCCTGCCTCCGCGAAGACGCTTCTATACGCCTCCAGGGCAACGGCTTTTCCAGCTTTATCCATTGCGGTCTCCATAGCGGACAGCCAGACCGTCCAGCCGCCCCAGGATGCGCACGCAGGACTCGCGGTCGCCTCGCCCTCGCAACGCGCCGGCCCTGTAAGGACGGCTGTTCCGGAAGGCGCTGCGGTCACATGGACCTCGCGCGCCCCCGTCCCAGGGCAAAAACGAACTCAAGGGCGACGCCGCCGGCCTTCACCGACAACGCACCCGCGTCCCGTCACACCCCGTCTCATGCAGGCAACAATTATGGAAAGAGCAGCGACGCCCGAATTCCACCTGCAATCATGGACGAGTAGAATCTAGGAAGACTCGATTAACGAATCCTCCAGAGGGGCGCGTATAGCCGCCCAATCTTGTACTTGCAAGCGCCTCTTGCTTTTTTCATTTTTTCACTTTCAGGGCGGATTTGCCCTCCTGCGGCGCGTTCTGGCCCGCATTCCTGTCGCTACGCCCAGTTCGCCACCTGCATGGCCTGAAGGTCCCGTCTTGCGAAGACCTGACCGGAGCCTTGCATCGATAATAAAGGCCGGCCAGGTCGTCCGGGCCGGCCTTTATTATTGAACAGCAGCAAGATCAGCCGCCGGTGGACTGGTTCACCGTCGAGACGTCAATGGCGACGCCGGGGCCCATGGTGGAAGACAGGGCGACCTTTTTGACGTAGGTGCCTTTCGCGCCCGAGGGCTTGGCCTTCATGAGGGCTCCGACAAACGCTTTCACGTTTTCTTCGAGCGCCGCTTCCGTGAAGCTTGCCTTGCCGACGCCAGCGTGAATGATCCCCGCCTTTTCGACGCGGAACTCGACCGACCCCCCCTTGGCGTCTTTGACGGCCTGCGAGATGTTCATCGTGACCGAGCCGACTTTCGGGTTTGGCATCAGGCCCTTTGGTCCCAGAACCTTGCCGAGACGGCCGACCAATCCCATCATATCCGGCGTGGCGATGACCCGATCAAAATTGATCGTGCCGCCATTTACAGTATCGAACAGGTCTTCGGCGCCGACAATGTCCGCCCCCGCCGCACGTGCCTCGTCGGCCTTCTTATCGCGCGCGAACACCGCGACCCGAACCGTCCGGCCAGTGCCGTTGGGCAGCAAGCACACGCCGCGGACCATCTGGTCGGCGTGCTTGGGATCGACACCCAGATTGACCGCGACCTCGATGGTTTCGTCGAACTTCGCCTTTGCATTGTCCTTCACCATCTTCACCGCGTCGGCGATGGCGTAGATTTTCTCCGGATCGACCTTGGCGCGCGCCGCAGCCGTGCGTTTACCGAGTTTTGCCATGACGCCTACTCCGTAACCAGGATGCCCATCGACCGGGCCGAGCCAGCAATGCTGCGCGCGCCCTCATCGATGTCGTCCGTATTGAGATCCTTCAGCTTCAGCTTCGCGATGTCGCGGCACTGGCCCATCGTCACCGTGCCGGCGCTGTCGCGGCCCGGGAGCTTGGAGCCGCCCTGGATCTTGGCCGCCTGCTTGAGAAGATAGCTGGCGGGAGGCGTCTTGATCTCGAAGGTGAAGGACTTGTCCTGATAATAAGTGATCACGACCGGAAGGGGCATGCCCTTCGGCTGTTCCTGCGTGCGGGCGTTGAACGCCTTGCAGAACTCCATGATGTTGATGCCGCGCTGACCTAGTGCGGGGCCGATCGGAGGCGACGGATTCGCCGCTCCGGCGGGGACCTGAAGCTTCAGACTCCCCAGCAGTTTCTTCGCCATGTATCCCTCTTTTGTGGATGGACGACGGGTATTTCACCGCCGCCCGGTACCTCCCCGGATCATCCGGGCAGGCAGGGGTGCGTGGTGCGGCGGGCTAAAGCCTCCCACGCGAGGGCCGGCTAATGGCGGAAAAACGGCTATTTGTCCAGCTGCGAGGTGGAAACCACGGCCGCTCTGCTGGTTGAGGCCGGCTTTCCTGCAACGCAACGGAGGATATCGGTCCGGCCGATGCCGCCGATGCCGAGATTATGGTCTACGCCAGAACGCAAGATTTCGCCGTCCTGACGCACGATCTTCATTGCCACTCCATCCTCGCGGCAACGTACGCGGACAACTCGAGCGGCCCCTTGCATGGTCCTGACTGACTTGGGAAGCGGCGAAAGCCGTCAGCATCTGGCTTCACCCGCGCGGCTTCGGCTCCTGCAGGTTCGCAAGAAGCTTGCGTAACTGATCGGGCGCGGCCGTAATTGCAGCCTTGGCGCCGCCGGCGACGCCCTGCAATGTGGCGCCAGCGCCGAGGACAAATTGAGCCAGCTCGGGCGTAAAGTCGGCGCGGATATAGCGCTGGGTATGGCGTGACCTCACACGCCCAAGCCAGTCGCGTTCATACTCGTCTACAAGTCCATGGGTGATGATAATGCCCCACAGTCGTACCTGGTCATCCGATGGGGTACTCATGCGATTGTTCTCCGGCGCCAGGACCATTGTCAATTTCCAATGGCAAGGAGCACGAGTCTATACTGGACCATTTTCGCAAAGGGACCAAGAATGCTGGACGCGGCCAAGGCGGTGGGACAAATGGCGGTGGAGACCGTCACCCGACCGATTGATCAGATCAAACAATCCGTAGCAACTCTGAAGTTGGCAATCACGGTGCTGCTAGTGGTGCAGGCTTTGACGCTGGTCGGGGTTGTCGCGTTGCTCGTGCTTGTCAGCACGCGCGCCAGTTAGACCTGGCTTCCGATCTAAACCTTCTCGACCTGGCCGTATTCGAGATCAACAGGCGTTGCCCGCCCGAAGATCGAAACTGAAACCTTGAGGCGCCCGGCGCTCTCGTCTATGTCCTCGACCGCGCCCTCGAACGATGCGAACGGGCCGTCCGTCACCTTCACCTTTTCCCCAATCTCAAAGGCGATGAGATGGCGTGGACGCTCGGCGATGTCTGTCGCCTGCCCCAGAATGCGCTTAACTTCGGATTCGGGCACCGGCAGGGGCTTCTTGCCCCCCTCGGCGCCGAGGAAACCCGTGACCTTCGGCGTGTTCTTGACGAGGTGGTAGGCCTCGTCTGTCAGCTTCATCTTGACCAGTACATAGCCGGGCATATGGCGCTTTTCGACCGTCCGCTTGCGACCGCGCACGACCTCCACAACCTCTTCGGTCGGCACCTCGATGTCCTCGATCAGTTCCGACAGCCCCTGCATGTCGGCCTGCTCGCGAATGGTGGCTGCGACCTTCTTCTCGAAGTTCGAGTAGGCGTGGACGATGTACCATTTGGCGTCAGCCATCAAAGCGACCCGACCTGCGTGATGAGACGAACCAGGAACGCCACGAGCTGATCCGCAGCGAAGAAGAAAATAGCCGCCACAACGACCATGATCAGCACCATGATAGTCGCCGCGACGGTTTCCTTGCGGGTCGTCCAGGTGACCTTGCGGGCTTCCTGGCGCACCTGAGCGAAGAAGGTGAGCGGACCTACGCTTTTTTTCTTTTCGGCGGTCGTGTCGGCCATGGAAGGGCGAGGCTCGCTAGAGAGTTCAGCATTCGAACGCGTGCGTCTAGGGCATCCCGCCAGCGCCGTCCATGGCGAAGATGGGAAATTGCGACGAGGAGTTGAATAGGCGAACAGGGAATGGAGTATGGCGCAATTGACGTGTCAGACCCGCATCGGAGCGTTATTCCCTCTATCGCAATCCTCTATTCGCTCATTTGCATTCTCTCAGATCGGGATCGCCCTAGGACGCGCCGTCTTCAGCCACACCGACATGATCAGTCGGGCGACGATCACCGCCGTGAAAAACGAGGTGATGATCCCGATCGCCAGCGTCAGGGCGAAACCGCGGACTGGCCCTGACCCCAGGTTGAACATGACGAGGGCAGCCACGAGGTGAGTCACGTTGGCGTCGATGATCGTCGCCATCGCCTCCTTGTAGCCCACCTCAACCGAGGAGACCGGGGCGCGGCCATTGCGTTTTTCCTCGCGTATGCGTTCGAAAATGAGCACGTTGTAATCGACGGCCATGCCCATGGTGAGCAGGATCCCGGCGATCCCCGGCAGGGTCAGCGTGGCGCCGAGAAGCGACAGCACCCCCATCATCAAGAAGAGGTTGCAGAGGAGCGCGATGACCGCGAACACCCCGAGCAGCCCGTAGGCGGCGATCATGAACGCCGCGACAAGCGCGACCCCGATAACCGAAGCCGTGACGCCCATGCGGATCGAATCCGCGCCCAGGCCGGCGCCGACCAGCCGGCGCTCGGCGACCTGCAGCTTGGCCGGAAGGGCGCCCGACCGCAGGACCACTGCGAGGTTCTCGGCTTCTTCCAGGGTGAAGCTGCCTTCGATCACACCTGAACCGCCGGTGATTGGCGAACGGATGTTTGGAGCCGAGACGATCCTGTTGTCGAGCACGATGGCGAAGGGCGTTCCGACATTGTCCGTCGTTGTCTTCCCAAAGCGCTGGGCGCCCGCAGGACGAAGCTGGAAGCTGATAGCGGGCCGGTTGTTCTGGTCGAAGCTTTGCGACGCCGACTGGAGATCGGCCCCGGTGATGATGGGATCCTCGAAGATTACCTGGACCTGTCCGTTGAGGCTGTCGTCCGGAAGCGCCAGGCGCCCGTTGCGCGGCACGTTGGGCTCATAGTCCGCAGGGCTGGCCTGGACGTCCACCAGGTTGAAGGTCAACACGCCGGCCTGGGTGATCACATCGATCAGTGACGTCGGGTCGTCGAGACCGGGAACCTCGACGATAATGCGGTTGTCGCCCTGCTTCTGGATGTTGGGCTCGACTGTGCCCGAATTGTCGACCCGCCGGCGCACAGCCTCCATCGAGTTGCTGAGCGCGTCGGCGCGGAGCTTGTCGAGCGCCTCACGGGTGAGCGAGATCACGATACGGTCCGCGCCCGCCTGCCTCACATCGAGCGTATTGGCGACGCCGATCGCGCCCACAGGTGGATTGCCGAGCCGCTCGATGCGCCGGATCGCCTCCGCCATGTCAGCCGCGTCGCGCAAGGAGATTTGCAATTCTTTGGTCGGGGAATTGGCCGCAGGATTGGGCTTATCGACGACGTTGCGCTGCGGGGAAATGATTCCCGGCCTCTGGCTCAGCGCGCCGCGAACGTCGCGCGACAGCTCGCGCATCCTGTTGGTTTCGAGTTCGACCGGATCCACTTCCAGCAGGATCGACGCTCCGCCGCGGAGGTCGAGACCGAGCTTCATGGGCCCCGTCGGCAGCCAACTCGTATAGGGAGCAAGAGAAGCGAAGTTCGGCAACACAAGAAGCGCGCCCAGGATAAGGGCCGCCATGATGAGCGTGACCTTCCAGGCCTCAAAACGCAAAAGCATGGAGAATCAGCTCTCCTTGACGTCGTTGGCCGGAGCCAATTCGCTTTTGGTTTGCACCTCAAGGATCATTCCGCGCAGTATCCGCAGTTTGCCTCCCTCGCCCGTGTCTATCGTGACTTCGCTGTCAGCGATCTTGAGCACCTTGCCGAGAATTCCGCCGGAGGTGACGACGGCGTCACCCTTCTTGAGCGCGCCCAGCATTTCCTTGTGTTTTTTCGCCCGTTGATTCTGCGGCCGGATCAGCAAAAAGTAGAAAATCGCGATGATGCCGACCATCGGAAGAAGGTTCACGAGCAGGCTCGACGCCGCCCCGCCCCCGGCGCCGGGAGCAACAGCCTGAAAGAACGCATGTGACAGCAGCATCGGGGCTCCGTGGGAAACTGGTTGCGCTCCCGCCAGCGAGGGGGAGGCACAGCGAGCGGACTATAACCTTGGCGGCCGGCTTGGCAATCGCGAGCCGCTTGCTTGCGCGGCGAGACTACCCTCTGGCCACCGGGAGATGTTGTTCAGGATTGACGGGCTGCTTGCCCCTGCGCAGCTCGAAATGCACCTGGGGTTGCGCCGCAGACCCTGTCGCTCCGACGCGCGCGATCGCCTGTCCCTGCATCACAGTGTCGCCCTCCGACACCAGCAGGGTTTCACCATGGGCGTAGGCCGACACCCAGCCCTCCGGGTGACGGATCAGGACGAGATTACCGAAACCCGCCAGCTCGTCGCCTGCGTAGACCACATCTCCGGCCGCAGAGGCGAGCACATCGGCGCCGGTTTCCGCCCCGATGTTCACACCGTCATTTCGCAGTCCATCCACTCCCGCGCCGTAAGCCGTGAGGATCGGTCCGGAAACCGGCCAGATGAAGGTGGGCGACGCCCCTGCGGGGTTGTCGACAAAGCGCGGCGCGGCCGAGGAGAGGGGCGCCGTCGCCGGCTTTTGCCTTCCCGGCATCAGCGAGATCGGCCCGGGCGCGCCGCTTGAATCGGTCGATGCCTCGGAGACCGGACCGGCGCCAATTTCCGGATACGCTTCGTACTCGGCCACGCGGCCAGCATCTCGCGCCAGAGCGGGCAGCAGGATTTCGTCGCCCGGCCAGACCGACCAGGGCCGCGACAGCCCGTTCATCAGCGCCAGTGAGCGCGTATCCACATTGTATCGCCGCGACACGGAATAGAGGGTTTCGCCGCGCTCGACGACATGGATGTTGGGCGGCGGCAATTGCACGATCTGTCCCGGCGACAGGGTGTAAGGCGGCTCAAGGCCATTGGTTTCGATCAGCGCACGCATATTGACCGAGTACCGCCGCGAGATTTCGTAGAGGGAATCGCCCCGCAACACCTCAATGCCGCGCCTGTCGGCCGCCTCCCGGTCCTGCCGGAGGGGTCCGCCGGGCCTTGGAGCATCCGAGGGCGCCGGGGCGGCGGCCTCGGCCACCGCCGGAGAGGTTGTGAGCCTCGTCGCCCGCACGGGATCTGGGGCGGTCGAACCGGACGCCAGGACAGTCGCAGATGTTCCCGCAGCGCCTGGCGCCGCTCCCCTGTATTCGATCGTTACTGGCCCGCCCGCGACGGGCGGATTCGAGGCGCAGGCGCTCAGCCAAAGAACTGTCGCTACAGCCAGCATGGCGCCGCGCAAGGCGAAACTCATGTCTCCACCCCCTGATTTCTGGACAGACAGGCCAGCGATTCCCCGCACATTATCTTGTCCACATGCTGCTGCCATTTGGCGGTCCCGGCGCTTTTATGCCTATAGCTCGCGAGCGATTCCAGGCTCCAGCAGAGCAAAGCGCGCCCTCAGCACGACGGTTTCGTGCAACGACCCGTCGTACCGTTTCTCGATCCGCACCACATGCTGAGCGCCATCCCGGTCGATCGGGGCGACGATCACGCCACCGCGCGCGACCTGATCGACGATCGCCGGCGGCACGGCGACGACAGCGCCCATCAGGACAACCCGGTCAAACGGCGCCGCCTCGGGCCATCCAAGCAGCCCATCGGCCAGTCTGACCTCGACGCGTTCAATCCCTATCTGGTCCAGGGCGCCGCGCGCCTTCTCGACCAACGTCCTGTAGCGTTCGATCGTGTAGACCCGCCGCGACAAGCGGCTCAGCACGGCCGCCGAATATCCCGTCCCGGACCCAATTTCCAGAACGAGGTGCTCGCGTTGCGAATTCAGCGCCTGCACCATCACCCCCACCACTACGGGCCGGGTCAGCGACTGCCCGCAGTCGATCGGCAGTTCCACATCGTCCCATGCGCTGCCCAGGAACGGGCGCGGGACAAAAGGCTCGCGCGCCGTCTTCTCCAGCGCCTCAAGCACCCGCTGGTCCATCACGCCAGCCTGGCGCAACGCCAGCACCAGGCGCGCGGCGTGAAAACGGGGGTCGTCGGGATCGCCCATCAGCTGGCGGATCTTCTCATTCCGCCACCTTCAGCGTCTTCGCGAGATCCTCGCGATAGGCGTGGTGCGTCATGTCGATATGCAGGGGCGTGACCGAGATCCGGCCGTCATAGATTGCGCGCAAGTCTGTGCCCTGCGGCGGCTCGGAGAACTTGCCGGTGTACCCGATCCAGAAATAGTCCGTCCCACGCAGGTCCGTGCGCTTGTCGAGATGGCTGATCGATTCGTCGCGGAACCCCTGGCGGGTAACTTCGACGCCCGCCACATCTCCCGGCAGCCGGTCCGGAAAGTTGACGTTCATGACCACATTCTTCGGCCAACCCGCCGCCAACAAGGCCTTCAGCACGCGGGGTCCCCACACCCGGCCCGTCTCCCATGGAATCGCTTCTCCGCGCCGGAAATTGCGCGCCTGGGAAAACGCGATGGAGGGGATCCCGAGATGCATGCCCTCGATGGCGCCCGCCACCGTGCCCGACTGGCTGGTGTCCTCGGCAAGGTTCTGGCCCCGGTTGACGCCGGAGAGAATGAGGTCGGGCTTGTTGTCCTTCAGGATTTCCAGCACGCCCAGCAAGACTGCGTCCGACGGGGTTCCCGCCACCGCAAATCGCCTCGGAGATTCCTCGCGCACCCGAACGGGTGCGTTCAGCGTGATCGCCCGAGCCTGTCCTGACTGTTCCTCGTGGGGCGCCGCGATCCAGACATCGTCGGTGACCGAACGCGCAATGTCCTCGAGGACAGACAATCCCGCCGCGAACACGCCATCGTCATTGGTAAGAAGAATGCGCATGGAGCCTCGTCGCCCGACAGCCGAGCCGGCTCCTCGTACAGGCTTCGCTCCGCCGACGCAAAATCCTATTCGCGAACCAGCCGCGTAAAGACCGGTGGGTCGGGCTCGAAGCCCATCACGTCATGCCGAAAGCCAGTGATGCGGAAAGCCACCTCGATCGGCACTTCAAAGGCAATCTCCATCGGTGTCGCCCCGTCCAGCTTGTCGAGATAGTTGCGCTTCACCTCCTCGAACACGTCCGGCAGCGTCCCTTCCACGGCCAGCACAGGTTCGCCGTCCTTGGGTTCGTGCGAAATCGACCAGACAATCTTTCCGTCGCGCCACTCCGTCGCGAGGCTGGTCAGATTCTCCTCGTCATTGACGACAGCCACAACGCGGGCGTCTGCCGACCAGGCTTTCAGCTCCTCGACCTCGAACAAGTCGAGGTCGCTGCCGACGACCACATACCAACCGTCCGGATAGGTCGCCCCGGACACGTCCGCATCGGCGAACGCATCTTCCTCGCCCGTGTCAGAATAGCCGGCACGCTCCAGAAACGCGGCTGGCGACTTGCCTTGAACTCCAAACCATACAACCGAAAACGACATGGCCGTTCTCCCCTGACGGGGGTAAAGCGCATGTCGCTCAGGCCCCAGTCCGAGCATGGACATAGGCCGTTTTCGTGAAAAGCGCGGCCTTCCCGCAACACCAGAGCAAGCTGATCCCTGTCGATCGCATCAGGCTAAGGCGCGATCACCTCGACCCCGCCCATGTAGGGCACCAGCGCGACAGGCACGTCGATGGTCCCGTCCTCGCGCTGATAGTTTTCCAGCACCGCCACCAGCGAACGGCCGACCGCCAACCCCGATCCATTAAGGGTATGGACAAATTCGGGCTTCGGCTTGGGATTCTCGGGTGTCGCCGCCGGACGAAAACGAGCGTCCATCCGTCGCGCCTGGAAGTCGCCGCAGGTCGAGCAGGAGGAAATCTCGCGATAGGTCTGCTGCGAGGGCAGCCAGACCTCGATGTCGTAGGTTTTCCGGGCGCCGAACCCCATGTCGCCTGCGCACAGCATCACGGTGCGATAAGGTAGCTCCAGCCGGTCGAGTATGCTTTCGGCGCAGCGCGTCATCCGCTCCAGTTCGGCGTCGGAATCCTCCGGCTTCACAACCGACACCAGCTCCACCTTGATGAACTGGTGCTGGCGGATCATGCCCTTGATGTCGCGCCCGCCTGAGCCCGCCTCCGAGCGGAAACAGGGCGTCGCCGCCGTCATCCGCATCGGCAGGACAGATGCGTCAAGGATCTGCTCGCGCACGATGTTGGTGAGGGACACCTCAGCGGTGGGAATGAGCCAGTGCCGAGTCGTGGCCATCTGCTTCGCGACCTTGTCATACCCTTCGCTCGTCAGCCCGCGGAATGCATTTCTGTTTAGCAACTCGTTTCCGACCCGCTCGAATAGGGCCTCATACGCCAACCCCAAATGCTCGCGGCTGAAATGCTCGATCCGAAACAAATCCTCGCCAAACTTCGGCAATTGCCCTGTTCCGAACATAGCGTGGTCGCGCACCATCAGCGGTGGCGAATGCTCCACATACCCATGCCCACCTTTTTCAAGAGGGGCCGTCTGGACGTCGAGCATGAATGCCGCCAGCGCCCGCTCCAGCCTTGCAAGCTGCCCCTTCAGCACCACGAAGCGCGAGCCGCTCATCCGCGCCGCCGCCTCGAAATCCATCATGCCCTGGGCCTCGCCAAGATCAGCATGGTCCTTCGGCGAGAAAGCGAACGCGCGTGGCGTTCCGACTCTTCGCACCTCCACATTCGACGTCTCGTCCTCGCCGTCTGGCACGTCCGGCAACGGCAAATTGGGCAGACCCGCCAGCAGGTCATCGCGCTTCGCGATCACCTCTGCCTCGCGAGCGCCCGCCGCCTCGATCGTCGCCTTGGCCTGCGCCACCTCCTCCATCAGTTGCGCCGCCAGCGACTCATTTTTTGTCGCCTTGGCCTTGCCGATTTCCTTCGACTTTGCGTTGCGGGTCGCTTCGGCGAGCTCCTTTTCGGTGATGGCTTTCCGCACATCTCTATCCAGCTCCAGGATACTGGCCACGATCTCCGCCCCGTCCAGTCCCGGCCGCCGCGACCAGGCTTTCGCGTAGGCGCCCGGGTTGTCGCGAAGGGCGCGCATGTCATGCATGGGTGTGGCCTGTGTCGTCTGAATCACGGACGGTCTAGCACGGCGAACAGGCCGGGACAGCGCCTTGCAGGGGAGAGAGACCCCCTCCCGGATAGCGGGTTCGATGTTAGCTCGGCCGCCGCCTTCCTCTTTCAGAGGGCGGCGCTCCCTGGCCTAGGCCGGCTTGGCGCCCGTCGCCTCGCGCCGTTCTTCCTCGGCCTCGCGGCTTGCCTCTTCCTCGTCGCGCTTCTTGCGTCCGCGCTCGATCAGGACGGCCGACCAGATGCCGGTTTCGTAGAGCAGGATAAGAGGCAGAGCCAGGGCAAAGACGCTGAAAGGATCGGGCGGCGTCATCATGGCGGCGACGATGAAGATCACGATCACCGCGTATTTCCGTCCCTTGCGCAGTCCGGACGCATGCACGACGTCGGCGCGCGACAACAGGGACAGCACGATCGGCAACTGAAACGCCAGCCCGAAGGCAGTGAGCAGCGAGATCGCGAGCTCATAGTATTCCTTGACCTTCGGCAGGTAGACGACCTTGGCCGTATCGGTCGCGAACTCCTGGCTAAAGGAGAGGTCCATGAAGGCCGGCAGGACATAAAGATAGACGATCGCCGTGCCCGCGCCAAACAGCAGCGGCATCACGAACAGGAAGGGCAGGACAGCCATCCGCTCCTTCTTGTAGAGGCCCGGCGCGACAAAGCCGTAGATCTCCCACGCGATGTAGGGAAACGTGACCGCCAGCGCGATCAGGAAGATCAGCTTCAGCTTGACGAACAGAAGCTCCAGCGGCGCGGTCGTCACCGTCTCGAATTCGGCGATGTCCCGGCCATGACGAATGGCGGCGTCGCCCAGCGGCGTCAGCAGGAAGTCGAGGGCCGGCTGGGCGATGAACCATCCGGCGCAGAACATCACCCCAAGCGCGATCAGGATACGCGTCAGCCGCTGGCGCAGCTCGACCAGATGGTCCATCAGCGGCGCGCGGCTCGCCTCGACGTCATCGTCCGGAGACGCTGGATCAGGCTTCGGCGGTGGAATCTTAACGGGCGCGTTCACGCCGGGCTGTCCACTTTGAGAGCGCGGGGACGGCCTGCAGCGCTCGCCTGCCTGGCGGCCAAAGCCTCGATCGCGCTGGGGGCCGGTGTTTCCGACGGCGGCGCGTCAGATGTCGCAGCGGAGACTGGCGACGGCGCAGGCAAGACTGGCAGGGGCGGCTCGGCGCCCGGCGCGGCGACGCCGAGTACCGGGGGGATGAGAGCTGCTGGGGCGGGAGCGGCAGGCTTGATCTCGGCAGGGGACATCGCGCTGGCGATGTCCTTCTCCATGTCAATGCGGTCCTGCTCCAGCTCCTTCGTGAAATCCTCGATACCGGTGTGTTTCTTTAGGTCCAGGACTTCCTTGCGCAGCTCATCCAGCTCGGCCTGCCGCCCAAGCTCGTCGATGCCCTGGCGGAACTCGAACGCCAGAGAGCGCATCTTTCCGGTGAAGCGACCGAATTTGCGCATCATCAGCGGCAGGTCCCTCGGGCCGATGACGACGATCGCCACCAGCGCCAGAAGGATCATTTCCGCGAAGCCGACGCCCGGCATCATGGCGAGACTGCTCCTTCCGGGGCGCTGGAGGACGGTACACTGAAAGCCACGGACCGAAGGTCAGGCCTTCGATTTTTCCTTTTCCGGCGTCACATTGATCGGCTCGCCGATCATGGTCGCGGGCTGGGCGTTGTCAGCATCTTCAGGGTCCTTCATGCCCTTCCGGAAGCTTTTTATCCCCTTGGCCATGTCCCCCATCATCGCCGATATCTTCCCGCGCCCGCCGAAGAAAAGCAGCACGAGCGCCAGGATCAGGATGATTTCGACGGGACCGAGACGTCCAAACATCGTGTCTACTCCGGTTCGCCACACTTGATGTCGGCCGCAACGGGGCCGGAATGGCGGATATGGTGAGCACGTAACGTAACGCCATCCGGGCAATCCTGCAAATCCAGACCGCGTCAATACTGCGATCCCTCCTGAGACGGCAAAAGACTGACTTCTCGCGAGCCTATCGACCTTCAATTGCCGCGCTTGCACGGGGGTCGACCCTAGCTTTCGTCCCCGTCCTGCATGAAATTAATCTGGAACTCCGCCGGTTCGAACGGATCCTCGATCGACAGATCCCCCGTTTCCAGGTCCCTTGGCGACCCGGCAAACTCGAAATCGCGCGGGATTTCAGCGCTGAGAAGCCCCGCCGCCCGGAGATCGTCTCGCCCCGGCAGGCTGTCGAGGGCGTCCAGCCCGAAATGCACCAGAAAGCCGTCCGTGGTCCCATAGGTCACGGGCCGGCCCGGCGACCTGCGGCGGCCCCGCGGCCTGACCCACCCGGCCTCCATCAGTACATCGACGGTTCCCTTGGACACGGCGACACCCCGGACATCCTCGATTTCCGCCCGAGTCACCGGTTGGCAATACGCGATGATCGCCAGCGTCTCGAGGGCCGCGCGCGATAGCGCCCTTGGCTGCTCGCGCGTCGACTCGAACAGGAAGGCGAGGTCGGCTGCGGTCTGAAACCGCCATTTGCCGGCCAGCTCGACCAGGTGGACGCCCCGGACCGCATACTCCGCTTTCAACCTGAGCAGCACGTCTCCGGCCTCGACGCCGGGCGGCAATGCGGCGTTGAGGGTCGCCGCATCCAGCGGCTCGGCCGAGGCGAACAGCACCGCTTCCGCCCTGCGCATGGCATCCGCCAATCGGCCGTCCGGCACAGCCTCCTCCGACGAGGCGGCGTAGGAGCTGGAGACCCGTGTCTCGGGCTCCGCGACCTCGTGAAGGTCGGCTTGCGCGCGGGCGTTCGCCTTGGACAATCGGGCCACCGCCGTCCGGATTGCTTCGAGATCCTGGGGGACGCCGTCCGACCGTTTGCCGTCGCTCATTCCGCAGCCTTTATGGCCGCAGCCTTCATGGCGCCGGCGAGACTCGCCTGCCTTCGACGGACATAAACGTCCGAGAAGGGCCTGTCCTGCCGCAATTCGACAGCCCGGTCTCGCGCCAGCTCGAGCGCGGCCGAAAAGAAACTCGCGACCACCGATCGGGCGGGCGCATCCTGCGCATCGCCGGCCTCGGCCTGCATGGATTGCACCGATGTCCACTCCTGCAGCTGCGGCATCATCGCGGCCAGTCTCCGGCGCGCCGTCTCGAGCGCCAGAACGGGCTGACGCTTGATGACATGGGTGCGGACTTTCACCTTGCGTGTCTGAATGTCGCCGAAGCCCTTCATGAGGTCATAGAGCGAGGCCTGCCAGATCGCCCGGCGCACGACAACGGGATGCTGCGGAGCGCCGCGACAAAAAACGTCCCGCCCGTCCAGCACGCCCGCTTGAATCGCTGCGACGGCGCCGCGCATGGCCTCCAGCCGGGCCAGGCGAAAGGCCAGCCGTCCTGCAAGCGCATCGCCATCGACTTCTTCCGGTGTCTTTTTTTCGGACGGCAGCAGCAGTCGGGATTTCAGATAGGCCAGCCACGCCGCCATCAGGAGATAGTCGGCGGCAAGATCCATTCGCCGGTTTTCAGCGTCCTGCACGAAGGCGAGATACTGTTCAGCCAGGTCAAGGATCGAGACGTGGATCAGATCGACCTTCTGCCGGCGCGCGAGGTCGAGGAGGAGATGAAGCGGCCCCTCGAATCCATCGAGATCGACGAGAAATACGTCGCGCCCTTCCGCGTC
The DNA here is from genome assembly GCA_034439955.1 of Alphaproteobacteria bacterium. Taxonomy (GTDB): domain Bacteria; phylum Pseudomonadota; class Alphaproteobacteria; order Caulobacterales; family Hyphomonadaceae; genus UBA7672. The sequence continues at coordinate 12,501 of JAWXBJ010000090.1, read as the reverse complement.
CAGGGCGCCGGCCGAAGCCTGCGTCAGAATGTCCTCATCGCAGGAGGTCATGCCCCGGATTGACCCGCGCCCGCCAGCAAGGCGTCGAGACGCGCGCGACCCTCTATCTTGTCAAACGGCTTGCCATGCTTCGTCGCCTGTTCGGCCGCTCTCGCCCGCCGCAACGCCTCGCCGGAGAGCGTTGCAGAGACCGACGCCACCTCGGTCATTTCCTCGATAATTGCGCCGGGGTCCCGGAGAAAACCGGAACAATGAAGCACGACGTCACAGCCCGCGTTCAATGCGCGCTCCGCCCGGTTGGAGAGCGTTCCGCCCAGCGCCTTCATGCCCAGATCGTCACTCATCAACAGCCCGTCGAACCCGATCTTGTCCCGGATCACCTCACCAATGATCCTGGAGGAGACCGTGGCGGGGGTGTCCGCGTCGTAACTGGCATAGGCGATATGCGCGGTCATCGCCATCGGGGCGGCGGCTACCGACATGAAGGCTGCCAGATCCGCCGCTATTTCGTTGGCGCCGGCTCGAACGACGGGAAGCGCTTCGTGACTGTCGAGCGTCGCGCGGCCGTGGCCCGGCAGATGTTTGATGACGCCTGCGACACCTCCGTCCGATAATCCTTCGAGCGCCGCGTTGCACAGAGCGCCCACCTGTTCGGGCGTATCGCCAAAGGCCCGGTCGCCGATGATGTCGTGGGCGCCGTCGTGGATCAGATCGACGACAGGCGCGCAGTCGGCGTGGATGCCCATCGGTACGAGTTCAGCGGCGATCAACCTGTGATGCAGCCAGCAGGCTTCGACCCCGAGCCCGGGGTTGCGCCGGTAAAGATCACCATAACGGGCGGCGGCTGGAAAATCCGGCCAGTGCGGAGGCCGCAGCCGCCGCACGCGTCCACCCTCCTGGTCGATGAAGATCAGCGTCCGACGGCCCGCCGCAGCCCAGATGTCGTCCACAAGCCTGCGCACCTGGGCGGGCGAGACGCACGACCGGCCCATCAGGATGACGCCCCAGGGATCGACCTCGGAGAGCATCCTCGCCTCCCGATAAAGAAGGTCAGCGCCCGAAACGCTGAGGATGCACGCACGCGGTTCGGTCATTTTCGGGTCCGGTAGCAATCTCCGCCCTTGGCCTTGATGGCTCCACAGAACCCGTCGGCGTCGGCGGCGTTGGCGAAGGGGCCGGCGCGCAACCGAAAGACTGTGCGGCCGTTTACCTCAGCGCGTTCCACGAACTTTTCCGCACCGCTGAAATGGTCGGGCATGGACTTCACTCGCCTGTCCCATTCGGTCTCGGCCGCCGCCTCCGTGCTGGGCGCGGCCAGCTGCACAACAAAGCTTCCGCCTGGCGAGAAAGCCGGCCGGTATGCCCCATCGAGTGGCGCCGCTGGTGCGACGGCAAGAGGTTCGACAACTGGCGGCAAGGCGGCCTTCTGCTGCGGCGGTTGGGCGGGATCCGAGATGGCCGGCGCTTCAGGAAGGGAGATGGCTGCTACCGGCGCTTCGGCTCTCACCTCGGGGGTGGTGGGCGTCACCTCTTCGGCAGGAAACGCGACGGCGGGAGCGCGCGACGGCGCGGCCTCGACACGCTCGAAAACGCTGGCTTCGACCTGGGCGTCGCTTTGGTCCGAACCAGGTTCGACTTGCAGCCGCGTCTTGAACGGCCCGCTCGACGACAGCTGGGGAGTTGCGGCCTCGTCGGCGGAACGAACGCCCTGGCTATAGGCGTTCCAGACGACCGCGCCAAACACGCCGACGATCCCAACAGCAAGCGCCAGGATCAATGGGCCGCGCCTGTTATTCTCGATCGGCCTGTAGCCGTCTGCTCCATCCGGCAAACGCCGGAAATCAGATGTCCGGCGCGAGGATTGCCGCCGGTTTTCCGGAGAACGGTCGGCAAACTCGCGGTCGTGATGGGAACGCGCGCTGGCTGGCGGCGGCTCCGGCGTGGGGCCTTTTTCAGGTCCTGAGCCAAACATCAGCCGGTCGAGATCACGGCCGGTCGGCCGGTCAGATGGCGGCGCCCTGCCTGGAATCGCTGATCTGGTGTTGCGTGTCATGGCTGCCGAATCGCACCTTCGAGCCAGAATACCACTTTTCTGTCCGCGCCGGCGCTTGCGTGCGGACGAGGCGCAGCGATCCGGATGCGCCCACCTTTTGCGAAGGAAATGCCGAAACCCTTAACGAAGATGAAACCTCAGACCCAGCGGTCGAGATTGAACAGCCGCCGATGCTCGTCGATAGCGTAAGTATCGGTCATGCCGGCAATGTAGTCGCAGACGACCCGCGCCCGCTTCGCGATGTCCTTGCCGGCCGCCGCCGCGCGCGCGCGCCATGGCGGCGGCAATGTGTCGGGTTCCGCAAGGAACAGGTTGAAGAGATCGCGCACGATCCGGCGCGCCTGGCTCATCATGCGGTTCACCTTGTGATGCCGATACATCCGCTCGAGCAGGAAAGCCTTCAACGGCTTCTGCTTCTCGGCGGTCTCCGCCGAAAACGCGGCCAGCGGTTGCGGCAGCCGCCTGACATCATCGACAGTCTGGGGTCTATTTTCAGCGGCCCTGCGCCCAAACTCCGCCACCAGGTCGCCAATCCAGAGACCGATAAGGCGACGGATCGATTCGGCGATGACCCGGCTTTCCTCGATGTCAGGATAGGCGTCCATCACCTCCCTGAACACATCGCTGGCCAGCGGCACGTCCATGAGGTCAGCGACGGAGAACAGACCTGCCCGCAACCCATCTTCGATGTCGTGGTTGTTGTATGCGATGTCGTCAGCCAGGGCTGCGACCTGCGCCTCGGGCCCGGCAAACGTGTCCAGCTCAAGCGATTGCAGCGCGTCATAATCGCGGAAGGCGGCGGGCAGGCTCGCGATGGCGGTCTTGCCGCCGATCAGCGGACCGTTGTGCTTGATGACGCCTTCAAGCGTCTCCCATGTAAGGTTCAGTCCGTCGAAACTCGGGTATTTGCGCTCCAGCTTGGTCAACACCCTGAGCGCCTGGGCGTTATGGTCGAAGCCGCCATAGGGCTTCATGGCTTCGTTCAACGCCGCCTCGCCGGCATGCCCGAAGGGCGGGTGTCCGATATCGTGCGCCAGCGCCAGGGCCTCGGCGAGATCCTCGTTCAGCCCGAGCACGCGCGCCGTGGATCGGGCGATCTGCGAGACCTCCAGCGAGTGCGTGAGACGCGTGCGGTAATGGTCGCCCTCATGCGCGACGAACACCTGGGTCTTTTGCTTCAGCCGCCGGAAGGCGTCCGCGTGGATGATCCGGTCACGGTCTCGCTGATAGTCCGTCCGGGTCGCGCTGGGCGCTTCCGGGTGAAGACGGCCACGGGACGTGTCCGGATCGCTTGCGTACGCCGCCCTGGGAGGGACGAGAAACCGCTTCGCCATGCAACGCCTTCCCTTTACCGTTGAGGCTTCATATCTCAGTTGGGCGTGAACGATGAACCCGAAGGCCAGATGATGCCAGACACCGGAACCAGCATTCTGGCGGATAAACCAGCCGGGATCGGCCTCAGCGCTTCGGCGGCGAAGCGAATCGCCAAGATTGTCGCCCGCCAGCCCGCCGGGACGATGCTGCGGGTCGAAGTGATTGGCGGGGGCTGTTCGGGCTTTTCCTACAAGTTCGGATTCGCCGCAACTGCTGGTCCTGACGATATAGTTGTCGAGCGCGACGGCGCGCGGGTCGCGATCGACGAGGCCAGCGTACCTTTCCTCGCCGGATCCGAGATTGACTTTGTCGATGAGATCATCGGAGCTTCATTTCGCGTCAACAACCCCAACGCGACGTCTGGCTGCGGCTGCGGGACGAGCTTTTCGGTTTAGCGGTTGCGCGCTTTAGGTGACACCCGCCCGCCTGGCCGATCAATCGGCTTCCCCGCCGCCGGACCGGAGTTGCAGGTCAGGCCGCGGCCGGGACTCGCCTGAACTTTCCTGCCGTCTTGTCTGTCGCGCGGCGCGGGCTTCGTCGCCACCGCCAGGTCCGCCCAGCAACGCCCCGTCTCCATGATCGTCTCCACCCACGTGCCGTTCGACGCGCGGTGCTGCAACAGCGGGTTCGGCTGCTGGTCGTCCGAAGTCAGGTTGCGGTCTCTCGCGGCTGCTCCCGGCGTCATCGCGTCGTCCGACGCCTGGCGCAGCGGCGCCTGCTTCGGACGCCGATGGTCGCTGATTCCTCCAATCGGGTCGATTGTCGGTCTCGCTGGGAGACCTGTCGGCGCGATTATCAGCGCCTCCATTGCGCCAGTCGGGTCGGCTTTCGGGCTCCCGAGGGGGCTCGCCGCGGTTGTCGCCATCGCGATTGCGCCAATCGGGTCGCGTCTCCGGCTCGCCGCGCGGAGGCTCCTGACGATCGTCTATGCGCCCATTCCGCCAATCGGGCCGTCCATCGGTTTCCCGAGGCCGGTTGACGCGATCATCATTGCCGCCATTTCGCCAATCAGGTCGATTATCGACCTCGCGAGACCGATCATAGCGGTGGTCCTGGAAACTCTGGCGCCAAGCCCCGTAATACGGGTCACGCCTGAAATGGCGTTGATGGTCGCGCAGATATCCCGCGCCCGGTCTGACCTCGTAATAAAAGTAGTTGTCGGCGCCCCAATATCCGCCGTGCACGGGACCATAATAGTTGTTGTAGAAGCTATCGTGGAATACCGCTCCCCCCGAATAGCCGCCGGAGCGATAGCCCGGCCCCCCGCCATAGGTTTGCGGATAGCTCTGACCATAGCCATAATCGTCGTATGTCGAGCAAGCGGATAGGGCGAGGCTGGCGAGCGAAAGACCCAAGACGATTGCGAGGCGTTTCATTCTCTCACACTGGACCATGCCGTCTGAACGGCGCACAACGGCGGGGCCGGCCCACCGTGACCTTGAATTTCCCCTCGCGACGCGATCATCGGCCAGGGGTGGCCGACATTTGATTTGGCCTTTTTTTGCCCGGACCTGCTCCCGACCGGGCGGAATGCGGCGCCCGACCGCGACAGGACGAGATAGATGACTGTCACCGACGCCGTTCGCCAGCGCATCTCGACACGCGCCTTTCTGCATGCGCCGATTGATCGCGCCGACCTGTCGGATCTCCTTGATGCGGCGCAGCGCTCCCCGTCCGGAGGCAATCTCCAACCCTGGTCAACGATCGCCATTGCAGGCGCTGCAAAGGAGGCCGTCATTGATCTCGCTGCCCGCACGCTGATGGCCGACCCAATGGCCGTCATACAGCTCGACCGCCCAGTCTACCCGGATCTCAAGGCTGTCGATCCCATGTATGATACTCGCCGACGTCGCGTCGGCGAGATGATGTACGAAGCTATCGGCATCCCGAAGGAAGACCGCGCCGGCAGGCTTTCATGGTTCGCCAGCAATTACCGCTTCTTCGGCGCGCCTGTCGGGCTCTTCTTCATCATCGACACCCGCATGGGCCATGGCCAGTGGGCCCATATGGGCATGTACATGCAGACCATCGCCCTTCTCGCCGAGGAGCGCGGCTGGGGCACGTGCATGCAAGAATGCTGGGCCCGCATCCGCACTGAGCTCCATGATCATTTTGGCCTCGACCAACACCACATGGTCTATTCCGGCATGTCGCTCGGCGTGCCAGACCGATCCGCACCGGTGAACGCGCTCTACGCCGAGCGCGCGCCGCAGGACGAGGTGGTGGCGTTCAGGGGATTCTGAAACTGGGCGGCCCATTTCTTCCGGCCTGGTCCCGCATCAACCAGCCGCCGCTTTCTGCGCGATCACCTGACGGATCGCCTGCACAAACATCTCAGACGGCTGGCCCCCCTGGATCATCCAGCGCTCCTCGAACACGATTGACGGCACGGCCTGAATGCCGCGGTCGCGCCAGGTCGCCTCGTCCTTGCGGACTTCGTCAGCGAACTGGCCCGACACCAGAACCGATCTCGCGCGGCGGGCGTCGAGCCCGGCGGACGCCGCCGCCCGCACCAGCACCTCGTTGTCGCTGATACTCAGGCCATCGGTGAAATTCGCGACGAACAGCGCCTCTTTCAGCGCGTGCTGCCGACCCTCTCCATGGGCCCAGTGAAGCAGGCGATGAGCGTCAAACGTGTTCCAGATCCGGCTGTCCGGTCCATATCCGAAGGCGAACCCCAGAGCCTCCCCGCTTTCGCGCAACGCCTCGCGCGAGAGGGCCGATTTTTCAGGCGTCGAACCGTATTTCGCCTGGACGTGCTCGAACGTGTTCTGTCCCTCTGGCGGCATGTCGGGATTGAGCTCGAATGGCTGGAACACAATTTCAGCCTCCACTTCATCCCCGAGTTCGTCGAGCGCCTTCATCAGCGACCGCAAGCCGATCACGCACCACGGACAGGCAACGTCCGACACGAAATCGATTCTCAACGGAATGGCCATTTGGCGCCCAACAGGTGGAGGTTTCACGTGAAGTCGGAGTGTCGCCGTTCGATCTGACGATGGCAAGGAACGTACGAAATCTGGTCCAGGCGAACCACTTGTCGCACGGCCCCAGCGTCAACCGGCAAACGATGCCGTCCGGCGCATCTGGCCTTACCCGATTTTCGGCGCCAGACTCTGCTAGAGCGCCCTTGAGAAGCGCATGAGCGAGGAGGGGCGAAACGCATGACCCAGCTTGGAGCGGGATCGCAGCAGGACCGGACGTTCGACGCAATCGTCGTCGGCAGCGGCATCGCGGGCGGCTATGCCGCCAAGGAGCTCAGCGAGAAAGGTCTGAAGACGCTGGTCCTGGAACGCGGCCGCGCCGTCGAACATGTCAAGGACTACACGACGTTTGGTCACGCGCCATGGGATTTCAAGTATCCCAATGGCCGCCTGCCCCAGGCCGAGATCGACAAGCATTATCCAAAGCAGAACCGGACGGGCTACACCGTCAACGAGGCCTGGAACCACTGGTTCGTGAAGGACGACGAACACCCCTACACCGAGGTCAGCCGTTTCGACTGGATTCGCGGCTACCATGTCGGCGGCCGGTCCCTCACCTGGGGGCGCCAGAGCTATCGCCACAGCGAACTGGACTTCACCGGCAATGCGCGCGAAGGCGTCGGGGTTGACTGGCCGATTCGCTATGGCGACCTCGCCCCCTGGTATGACCGGGTCGAGACCTATATCGGCGTCAGCGGCCAGACGGAGGGCCTTGCGCATTTTCCCGACGGCCAGTTCCAGCCACCGATGGAAATGAATGTCGTCGAGAAGAGCTTCAAGGCGAAGGTCGAGGAGAAATTCCCCGAGCGTCGCATCTCCATGGGTCGAACGGCGCATCTCACCCAGCCCACTGACGCGCAAAAGGCCTCGGGCCGCGGCACATGCCAGAACCGCAATCTCTGCATGCGCGGCTGCGCTTTCGGCGCCTACTTCAGCAGCAATTCAGCGACGCTCATCGACGCCGCCCGAACCGGCAACATGATCCTGGAGCCGGACGCCATCGTGATCTCGCTGATCCACGACCAGAGCCTCGCCAAAGCGACGGGCGTGCGCGTTCGCGACGCGGTCTCCGGTGAGGAGACGGAATACTACGCTAAGGTCATCTTCCTCTGCGCCTCGACGCTCAACACCACCTGGATCATGCTCAACTCCACCAGCGGCCGTTTTCCCGATGGCTTTGGCAATGATAGCGGTGAGCTCGGTCGCAATGTGATGGACCATCATTTTCTAGTTGGCGCCCAGGCCGACGTCGAAGGATACGAAGACCGCTATTATGCAGGCCGGCGTCCGAATGGAATCTACATCCCCCGCTTCCGCAATCTCGGCGACGATCGGACGCGCCAGAAGGATTTCATTCGTGGCTATGGTTATCAGGGCGGCGCGAGCCGCGAGGGATGGCAGCGCCTCGTCGCCGAGATGGGCTTCGGAGCCGCGATGAAGGAAGAGCTGCAGAACCCCGGCGACTGGACGATGGGCATAACGGCGTTCGGCGAAATGCTCCCTCATCCGGACAATCGCGTGACGATGAATTCCGACGTGAAAGACGTTCACGGCTTGCCGACGCTCACCATGGATGTCCGCATGCGCGAGAACGAACTCAACATGCGCAAGGACATGCAGACCGCCGCGGTCGAGATGATGGAGACAGCCGGCTTCAGGAATGTCCGCGGTTACGAACGACCCTACGCGCCGGGTCTTGGCATCCATGAAATGGGCACAGCCCGGATGGGCCATGACCCCAAGACCTCCGTTCTCAATGGATGGAATCAGGTTCACGCCTGCACCAATGTCTACATCACCGACGGCGCCTGCATGACGTCGGCGTCCAGCGTCAACCCGTCCCTGACCTATATGGCGCTTACCGCTCGAGCCTGCGACCACGCGGTGAACGTATTGAAGCGCGGCGACCTCTGAGCATTTCAGGAGTGAATCCGATGATCGACCGGCGAGAGCTCATCCAGCGGGCCGCGATGCTGCTCGGCGGCGCCGTTTCCTCCAGCGCCACGCTCGGGGTCCTCAGCGGCTGCGTCAGCGCTCCGCCCGCCGCCGCAGGGGCGCCGCCGCGTTTCTTTACAGCGTCTGAAGCGGCCGCCGTCGAGATCATTTCCGAACAGATTCTGCCGCGCACCAATACCCCCGGCGCGATCGATGTGGGCGTGCCGGCCTTCATCGACCGCATGATGGCGGACTTCTATCAGGAAGGAGAACAAACGATCCTGCGGGCCGGCCTTGCCCGCGTCGAGGCGGACGCGCGGGCAGCTCATGGGACGGGCTTTGTCGCGTTGGCCTCCGAGCAGCAGATCGCACAGATGCAAGTCTACGACCGCGAAGCCTATGAGCGGACCCAGTTGCCTGTGGCGACGCCGCCTGCCCCCGCGCACTTCTTCCGAATGCTGAAAGAGCTTACCACGCTGGGCTTCTTCACATCTGAAACCGGCGCGAGCCAATTCCTGCGATATGTCTCGGTGCCAGGCCCTCTACAATCGGACGTGCCCTATTCATCCATCGGCCGCGCCTGGGCCACCTGAGCATCTTCGACTACTCCAGCTCAAGCACCTCGATGTTCCGGAACTCGATCGGCGCACCCTCGCTCTGCAGCGAGATGTAGCCGCCATCAAGAGCGAGCCTGCCTCGGGCCGCCTGGACCAGCGGTTTGGAGTCCGCCATGCCACCGTCCGGATCAAGTTGCACGTCGGAATAAGAAATGGTGACGGCTCCATCGATTTTCTGAATGACTTCTCCTGACCCAGTCACCTCGATCTCGAACACCGCCCAGTCTCCATTGGGCGGCGCCGGCGTTTGCGAGTTGATGCAATGCTGCGTCGTCAGCACGCCGTCCATGACGATGTGAGTGCCCGGAGAGCAGACATTGCCATTGGTCCGCGGCGTCGTCCCCGCCGGACCCAGCAATTGCGCCTCGACCGAGACAGGAAAACTCGCGTCCAGCGCCATCGTCGCTGGGTCCTGGGCAAAGATCATGACCCCGCTATTGGCGCGGGCCCAGCCGGGCGTATCCGCCGGCGTTTCGCCGATAAAGCGATACTGCAGCCGCAAGCGATATGCGCTGAACGGTAATTTGTAGAACAGATGCCCGAAACGCTCGCCGAACTGGTCGTAGTTTTCATAGGACACGCGGATCGCGCCATCCTTTACCGAAAAAGTCTGGCGATAATTCTCGGCCAACGCTTGGCCGCGAATCTTGGGTGTCCAGCCGTCGAGCGTCTTGCCATCGAACAGCGGCCGCCATCCACCGGTCCCGCCTGTCGGCTCCGTCATCGCTGCACTGACACAAGCCGACAAGCCGAGAAGGGCTGCAAGGGCCGCTAGCTTCATCCAGACACTTTGCATGGGTTCCCCGTGGACAGATTCTCGCGCGAACGGCATGTTCCTTCATAGAAGACCTCGCACGCCTTGGCGACCAGCCATGGCAAAGCGGGCGGCCGCCGCCGACCGGTCGGCGGCGAAGGGGAGAGACACCATGGCGGATGCAAACGCCCGGCCGCGTTCGGGCCTGTTCCTGACGTCTTTCGCCGCGATCGTGGCAACGTCGTTTTGCTTTATTCTCCGCGCGCTCGTCATCGGCGAATGGGGCGTCGAGTTCGATCTTTCCGAAACCCAGAAGGGCGAGTTAACCGGCGCGGGCTTATGGCCCTTCGCCATCACCATCGTACTGCTGAGCCTTTTGATCGACAGGATAGGTTTTCGTGCGACCTTCTGGTTCGCGGCGTTCTGCCATGTCGTCGGTCTCGCAATCCTGTTCACGGCTCAGGGCTATTGGGCGCTCTATGCCGGTACGTTCATCATGGCGCTCGGCAACGGCGCGGTTGAGGCGGCCGCCAACCCGCTGATTGCGACCCTGTTCAGCGAAGACAAGCCGAAATGGCTGAACCGCCTGCACGCCGCCTGGCCGCTTGGCCTCATGCTGGGCGGCATACTCGCCCTAGGACTTGGCGAAGGCGTGGACTGGCGCATCAAGGTCGCGCTGATGGCCGCCCCTGTGGCGGTCTATGCGTTTCTTCTTTTCGGGCGAACATTTCCGCAGAGTGAACGCGCAGCAGCCGGAGTGCCTTATAGGGCCATGCTGGCCGAGGCAGGTTTCCTCAGCGCTTTCATCATCATCGCGCTCATGATGCTGGAGGTCGGTCGCGTCTTCGCCCTGCCCGCCATCAGCATCTGGAGTCTTATCGGCGCATTCACGCTGCTCTACGCCTGGTTCTCGCGCTCGGCGGGCCGGCCGCTCTACATCATCTTCGTCCTTTTGATGATCCCCCTCGCCGTCACCGAATTGTCGACCGACAGCTGGATCACCGAACTCATGAGCCCCGAAATGAACGCGCTCGGTCTCCAGGCCGGCTGGGTGCTCGTCTACACCTCAGCGGTGATGTTTGTCGTGCGGATGTACGCAGGGCCGCTCCTGCACACCGCCAAGCCGCTCGGCGTTCTCGCCGGCGCTTCGGCGCTTGCAGCGATAGGCCTCTTCTGGCTCTCGGGCGCAACCGGTCTCGCCCTGCTGGCCGCCGCGACCCTCTACGGAATCGGCAAGAGTTTCTTCTGGGGCACCAGTCTCGCTATTGCGTCCGAACAGTTTCCGCGCGGCGGCGCCGTCACGCTCAACGTCATGGCGGGCGCGGGCATGCTGGCGGCCGGGATTGTCGGCACGGTCATGCTAGGCGCCTTGCAGGACCGCGCGATCAGCCGCGGGCTCGACGCCTATGATTCCACGAACAATGCTCAACTCGCTGAAACCTATCTGACCGAACGGACCGGGCTGTTCGGCGCCTATCGCGCCATCGATCAGGACAAGCTGGCGGGCGCGTCGATGGAGGACCAGCAGCTGATTCAGGGAGTCACCGCGATTGGCAAGAAGGGCGCGCTGAGGGAAGTCGCGCTTGTGCCGGTTTTCATGCTTCTGGCCTATCTTGGCCTCATCGCCTATTTCCGATCACGCGGCGGCTACCAGCCGGTCACGCTGACTCGCGAAGTAAGCCCGGGTCCATCCCCTGCCGAATGAACGAAGGAAGGCCCATCCCATGCGCCAATTTGCATCTGACGCCCTCCGCGACAGGAAATCCCATGAATGAACTCGCGCGCCGCCACTTCATGCAAGGCCTTTGCGCAGTGGCATCGCTGGGTCCGCTGGCCGGCTGCGCGTCGATGAAAGACGAACGCTTCTTCGAAAACGCGAAACTCCCGATCGGAATTCAGCTTTACACACTCGGCGAACTCATAACGAAAGACCTGGACGGCGCCCTCGCCGAGGTCGCCCGCATCGGATACAGCACCGTGGAGACGGCCGGTTACGCTGGCCAGACGCCGGCGACACTCCGCGCCGCCTTCGACAGGGCTGGCCTTTCCTGCACCAGCGCACATGTCGGCATTCGCACCGGGACTACGGCAGAGCCGGGCTTGCTGGGCGATCTGGACAAGCTCGTGGCCGACATCCATGTCCTCGGCGCGTCCCACGTTGTCGCGCCTTTGTTTGACGCGCCAGCCGACCTCAGGCTGGAGCCCAGGCCGGACGAAGGCGTCCGCCACATGGCCCGCATCGCGGCGGCGATGACGGAATCCCACTGGAAGCAGTTGGCCGCCCGCCTCAACGGCTTTGGCGCCGTCATGAAAAGGAATGGGTTGGGGTTCGGCTATCACAATCACAACATCGAATTCGTGCCCGTTGGGACGTCCACAGGTTTCGACATCCTGCTGGCCGAAACCGATCCGGCGCTCGTGACTTTCGAACTCGACATTGGCTGGACAGCCGCTGCCGGCCTCGACCCCGTTGCGGTCTTCGCGAAGGACCCTGGCCGCTACACGCTGGCTCACTTGAAGGACATTCAGGCCACCACCGTCGCCAATCTCGACTTCAGAATGGATCCTACAGAAGTTGGCTCCGGTCGGCTCGACTGGCATCGGATTCTTTCCGCGGCCCGGGCCGCAGGCGTGAGGAAATTCTTCGTGGAACAAGAGGCGCCGTTTCAGTTTCCGAGGCTGGAGGCCGCCGCGCGGAGCCACGCATTTCTTAGTGCGCTGGAGGCTTGAGCAACATATGACGACCGTGGCGCCATGAAAACGATGAAGGGTCCGGGGATTTTT
>JAWXBJ010000089.1:0-12232 GCA_034439955.1 Alphaproteobacteria bacterium | reverse complement strand
GTCACGCAGCGCGTCCTGGGAGTCGGACCCGCCGCCTCCCATAGAGGACGGCGGGTCCGACTCCCAGGACGCGCTGCGTGACACGGGCTGAGACACAACGCCCGATGCGGGACCATGGCTGAATCTACCCCGCGTCTTGCGTCCGCCGGACAGGGCGACGCCGAATCTGTCGGATCCGCGACGGGCGTTGCAGCAAATTCATTCGCGGGCGTGGACACGACGCCCTACTATTCCCGCAACGGGCGGTTTCTTTTGGGCTGTATGTGCGTTTCTGACTCTGGCTCTTCGTTCAGGCCGAGGGCAGCCGCGCCACGGGGTAGGTCTCTATGACGAACGAGGTTCCGCCCCCCGACTCACCATCAGGCCCGCCACCAGGTCCGCCATCAGACCGCCGGCCGGCAAGCGAACCCCTCCCCGGCGCGCGGCTCTCCCGTCCTGCCTTCGACCGCCCCGCCCGGACGCCGGGACACGCGCCTCTCCCCGCATCCCCACCCAGCTGGACAAACCGCATTGGCGGCCCGATCCTGCAGATCGGCGGCACAGTCCTCGCTGTCGGACTCATCACGCTCGGGCTCCTCTGGAACACGCTTTTCGCCCAGATGCCGCGCCTGCCCTCCCGCGACGCCTTGTGGGAACTCAACCGCGAGCCGTCCGTCGCCTTCGTCGATTCGAAGGGCCAGACCATCGCCGTGCGCGGCCCGAGCTACGGCAATGCGGTGACGCTGGACCAGTTGCCCGATCACGTCGTCAACGCATTCGTGGCGGTTGAGGACAAGAACTTCCGCACCCATGAAGGCGTCGACGCCTCCGCGATCTTCCGCGCCACTGTCGAGAATGTCCGCGCCGGCCGCACCGTGCAGGGCGGCTCGACCATCACCCAGCAGCTCGTCAAGAACCTCTTTCTCACCCCGGACCAGACGCTGAAGCGCAAGGCCCAGGAAGCGCGCCTCGCGGTCGAACTCGAAGGGGTGATGAGCAAGGACGAAATCCTCGAACTCTATCTCAACCGCACCTATCTCGGCGCCGGCGCCTATGGCATCGACGCGGCCGCCCGCACCTATTTCGGCACCGACGCCCGCAATCTCACGGTCGCCGAGGCCGCGATGCTGGCCGCCTTCCCGAAAGCGCCCTCGCGTTACGCCGCCGCCGCCGCGACCCCGGCTGCGCGCGAGCGCCAGCATTATGTGCTCGACCAGATGGTCGAGGCCCGCTTCATTACGGCCGAACAGGCCGGCGCCGCCAAGAAGCAACCCCTCCACCTCGCAACCGAGCGGACGAACCTTTTCTCCGGCCACGCCCTCGACTACGCCGTCGAGCAGGTCCACCAGCTGCTGCCCAATCCTCCGCCGGATCTCGTGGTCAAGCTCACCCTCGACCTCGACCTGCAGGCCAGCGCGCAGGCCGCCGTCGAGACGGGCCTCGCCGAAATGGGCGCAGCCAAGCAGGCGTCCGAAGCGGCCGTCATTGTCATGGATCAAAGCGGCGCGATCCGCGCGATGGTGGGTGGGCGCGACTATGCGACCTCGAAGTTCAATCGCGCCGTGCAGGCCCGCCGCCAGCCGGGCTCCTCCTTCAAGATGTTCGTCTACGCCGCCGCCCTCGAAGAGGGTCTGCGTCCCGGATCGGTCCGCTATGACGAGCCCATCCGCATCGGCGACTGGGCGCCGCGCAACTATGGCGGCGAATACCGCGGCGCCGTCACCCTGTCGGAGGCGCTGGCCGAATCCCTCAACACGGTCGCCGCCCAGATCGGCGTCGAGATCGGCGTCGACAAGGTGACCACCCTCGCCCGGCGCTTCGGCATCCGCTCCCAGCTCCACAACTATCCGTCGGTGACGCTGGGGTCCGACGAAGTCACCCTGCTCGACATCACCACGGGCTATGGCGTTCTCGCCAAAGGCGGTCTGCAGATGGCGCCCTTCATCATCGAGGACATTCGCGACACGCGCGGCCAGCTTCTTTTCAAGCAGCCGATTGTCGTTTCCCCGCGCATCTATCCGGCCGCCCTCAGCGAGGACATGACCGGCATGCTCTCGCGGGTCGTCGTCCAGGGCACCGGCCGGGGCGCACGCGTCGCGGGCTGGGATGTCGCCGGCAAGACCGGCACGTCGCAGGATTGGCGCGACGCCTGGTTCACCGGCTACACCACCCGCTATGTCGGCGGCGTCTGGGTCGGCAACGACAACGACAAGCCAATGGTCAAGGTCACGGGCGGCGAGATGCCGGCGGTCATCTGGTCCACCCTGATGACCGCCGCACTTGAGGGGATCGCGCCCGAACCCCTGCCCGGCGCCAAGCAGCCCGAGGAATTCCTCACCGACGACGACCAGGACCGGCTCAGCTTCTATCGCCGCCTCGCCAGCGCGTTCAGTTCCGTCGAAGCCCGGCAGGGCGGCGGCGCCCCGACGCTTTAGCGTAGCGAGGGGTTGGGCGAGGCCCCTGTCCCCCGGCAAGGGGGGCCAGGACAAAAGGCAGAAGCGCAGCCGCGAGGGGGGTTAAGATCGGATCAAAATTCCACCCCCAATCCCCCACACCACGCCCGACTTCCCCAACGTCCATAGGTGTGGCCATAATCCTACTGTCACACATCGGGCACACGCGCCCAAATACCGGTCACCCGCGACGCGAAACTCGGGCGCTTGCGGTTGTTGATCCTGTCCGGCGGTCGCATTCTATTGGCAATCATACCCGTCGACGCCTTACCCCAAGGCCCCGATCCGCCCCAAGCCCACGATCGCAACCTCCCGGAGCCCGCAAATGAGAGTCTGGTCCAAGCTCGCCATCCTGGCCGGCGTCTCCTTGATGCCCATGATGATCGGCGCGGCGCACGCCCAGCAGGCCGCCCGCGCGGATACCATCATCGTCACCGGCACCCGCGTCGAGGACCGCTCGGTGCTCGACACTGCGGTCGCGGTCGATGTCGTGGGCGCCGCCCAGCTCGAGAATCTCGGCATTTCCGAAATCAACCAGGCGCTGTCGGTCAACCTGCCCTCGTTCAACTTCCCGCGCCCGGCGCTCAGTGACGGCACGGACACGGTTCGCCCGGCCGCCCTGCGCGGCCTTGCGCCGGACCAGACGCTGGTCCTCCTCAATTCCAAGCGCCGTCATTCGGCGGCGCTGGTCAACCTTAACGGCACGATCGGGCGCGGCTCCACGGGGGTCGATCTCAACACCATCCCGACCGCTGCGGTGTCGGCCGTGGAAGTCCTGCGCGACGGGGCCTCCGCGCAATATGGGTCGGACGCGATCGCTGGCGTCATCAACGTCCGCCTGAAGGAAGCCTCCAGCGGCGGCGGCGTCTCGGCCACCTATGGCTGGCGCCCATCCACCTACGAATTCCCCACCAACCCGCCGCCCGCCGGTCTGCCGATCGCGGCCGTCCCGGCAGTTGTCGAGCGCGAAGTGGAGGATGGCGAACTCCTCACCGTCCAGGGCTGGAAGGGCTTCGCCTGGGGCGAGACCGGCTTCGTCACTGTTTCTGGCGAATACAAGCAGCAGGAGCATACCGAGCGCTCCGGCTTCGACACGCGCCAGGTGTATCCGCGTCTCACCAGCGGCGCATTTGACCCGCGCGAGGCGACCTTCAACCGCTTCAACGCCTGGACCGGTGAGCCCGAGATCGACCAGTACACCCTCTTCGCCAACGCCGGATATGACCTCGCCAACGGCGTCGAACTCTATGGCTGGGGCAGCTACCAGTACCGCGACGCCCTGTCGGCCGGCTTCTATCGCCTGGCGCTTGACGTTCGCAACACGCCCCAGATTTATCCCGATGGCTTTCTTCCCAAGATCAATCCGGAAGTCAGCGACGGTTCGGCCGCTGGCGGCGCCCGCTTTGCGCTCGGCGACTGGGACATGGACGCCTCGCTGGTCTACGGCTCCAACCTGATGGAATTCACCATCCGCGACACCCTCAACCGCTCGATCGGGCCCACCTCCAAGACGACCTTTGACGCCGGCGGGTTCCAGTATCAGCAGCTCGTCGCCAACATCTCCGGGGTCAACACCTATGATGTCGGCCTCGCCTCGCCGCTCAACGTCGCGGCCGGCGTCGAGATGCGCGAGGAAATGTACGAGATCTTCGCCGGAGAACCCGACAGCTATCGAAATGGCGGCGCGCTTCTGCCCTTCAACACTTCTGGCTGCATGGCGCCCTTCAGCAATGCAGTCATCATCGCCGGCGGATGCCCCACCGCGTCCGGCGCGCAGGTCTTCGCGGGCTTCCGCCCCGCCAACGAGGTCGACGAAGACCGTTTCGCCGTCGGCGCCTTCATCGACATCGAAGCCAATCTCACCGAGGCCCTGCTGGTCTCGGCTGCGGTTCGTGGCGAGACCTATTCGGACTTTGGCGAGACTGTCACCGGCAAGCTGGCGGCGCGTTACGACTTCACCGACGCCTTCGCCCTGCGCGCGTCCGTGCAGAACGGCTTCCGCGCGCCGTCCCTGCAGCAGCAATTCTTCTCCACCACCTCGACCAACTTCATCCTTGGCGTGCCGTTTGACATCACCACCTTCCCGGTCACAGACCCGGTGGCGATCGCGCTTGGCGCCCAGCCCTTGGACGCCGAGAAATCCCTCAACTACTCGGTCGGCGGCGTGCTCCAGCTTGGCGGTCTCAGCGTCACCGTTGACGCCTACCGCATCGACGTCGAGGACCGCATCGTCCTGTCGGAAAACCTGACCGCTTCGAACGTCCAGACCTTCCTGGCCGCACAAGGATTCATCGGCGCGGGCGGCGGGCGCTTCTTCATCAACGGCGTCGATACCGAAACCCAGGGCGTCGACATCATCGCCAGCTATTCCTTCCCAGAGTGGGCGGTCGGCCAGTTCGATCTCACCCTTGGCGCCAATTTCTCGGAGACGGATGTGACGGCGGTCCCGGCCATCCCGGTGCTGACGGCCCTGAGCCCGTCGCCGACGCTCTTCAGCCGCATAAACGTCCTCACCTTCGAACAGGGTTCGCCGGCCGACAAATTCACGGGCGCCCTCGACTGGGAACTCGGCCCGTTCTCGGCCACGGCCCGGGCCATCCGGTATGGCGAAGTGCTGGTTCCGGAGGCGGTCGCGGCCAACGACCAGACCCTGTCGGAAGCGACCCTGCTCGACCTCGAAGGCCGCTGGGCGATCAACGATACTTTCTCGGTCGCGGTCGGCGCCGACAATGTGTTCGACGAATACCCCGACGCGACTTTCGCGCGGCTCAACGGAACGGGCAATCGAGCATACTCGACCTACTCGCCCTTCGGCTCTTCCGGCCGCTTCGTCTACGGCAAGATCAATCTGAGCTTCTGATCCGGTTGCGAGCGGCGTCAACCTCGGCCGGCGGCCAGGCGAGGGGCCTGTCCCCCCGGTAAGGGGGGCCGCCGCGCAGCGGCGAGGGGGTTCAAACAGCCGCTCCAACCGCCGACGCTGGAGCATCTCTCTTCCATCAGACTGATTCAGTTTGATCGAAGGTTGATCTGGCGGGCACAGCCCCCCCGATTGACATCCATCCCCAACCCCGGTCTGTGACGCCAGGCCCGGAAGAGGGCCTCCCCAAGACCTCTCCAGCGCGCGACCAGAACACGAATGGCCCCTTCTCCCCCCATCGCGGCCCTGCGCGATGTTCGCCTCACCCTGGGCGGCGCGCCCCTGTTCCTGGGCGTCGACATCGCCCTCTCGCGCGGCCAGCGCATGGCGCTGGTCGGGCGCAACGGCGCCGGCAAATCCACCCTGATGCGCATCCTCGCCCGCCAGCTTGAGCCCGATGGCGGCGAGGTCTTCATCCAGCCGGGCGTCACCTCCCGATATCTGAAACAGGAGCCGGATTTCGCCGGCTTTTCCACCGCCCTCGACTATGTCGCCGAGGGTCTCGAACCCGACCTCGCCTACCGCGCCGAATCCGAACTTCTGGGCTGGGGCGTCCCCTTCGACCTCGATCTTTCCAAGGCCTCCGGCGGCCAGTCGCGCCGCATCGCCCTCGCCCACGCCTTCGCCCACGACCCCGACATTCTCCTCCTCGACGAGCCGACCAACCATCTCGACGTCGCCTCGATCGAACTGCTGGAAAAGGAGCTTCTCGGCTATCGCGGCGCGTTGCTTGTCGTCAGCCACGACCGGCGCTTTCTGGAAACCGTCTCCACCGACACCGCCTGGCTGCGCCAGGGCGTCGTGCGCACCATCGACCGCGGCTATTCCTTCTTCGAGGAGTGGGTCGAACTCGTCGAGGCCGAGGAGGAAAAAGCCTTCGACAAGCTCTCCGTCCAGCTGAAGGCCGAGGAGCGCTGGATGGCGCGCGGCGTCACCGCCCGCCGCAAGCGCAACATGGGCCGCGTGCGCAAACTCCACGAAATGCGCTCGGAAAAAGGCCAGAAGCGCGCCGCCCTCGCCGACGCCTCCAACACCGCCAACCTCGTGATCGACTCTGGCGCGCAGTCCAGCCGGCTGGTGATGGAGGCCAGGCGCCTCTCCAAGACATTCTACCCGCCCGACGGCCCGCTGCCGATCGTGCTCGACCTCAACCTGCGCATCATGCGCGGCGACCGCCTCGGCCTCATCGGCCCAAATGGCGCCGGCAAGACGACCCTCCTCAAACTGATCCTCGGCCAGCTCGAACCGGACGCGGGCTCGCTGCGCCTCGCGAAGAATCTCGACATCGCCTATCTCGACCAGACGCGGGCGACCCTGAAACCCAGCGAAACCCTCTGGGACACGCTCGCTCCCCTGGGTGGCGACCAGATCATGGTGCGCGGCCATCCCAGGCACGTCGCCGCCTATGCCAAGGATTTCATGTTCGAATCCAAACAGCTCCGCCAGCCGGTTGCGGCCCTCTCTGGCGGCGAGCGCAACCGCCTGACGCTCGCCCTTGCCCTCGCCAAGCCGTCCAACCTCCTCGTGCTCGACGAGCCGACGAACGACCTCGACATCGAGACCCTCGACCTGCTGGAGGACATGCTGGCCGACTTCGACGGCACGCTGCTTCTGGTCAGCCACGACCGCGCCTTCGTCGACAATGTCGTGACCTCGATCCTGACGCCCGAGGGCGACGGCGTCTGGATGGAAACCCCCGGCGGCTATTCCGACTACATCTCCCAGAAGAAATCCGGCAAGGCGACGGCCTTCCGCTCCAGCAAACCCGCCGGCCCATCTTCTCCTCCCCCTGAAAGGGGGAGGCGGGAGGGGGTCAACACGCCGCTCGCCAAACTCACCTACAAGGACCAGCGCCGTCTCGACGATCTCAACCGCCTGATGCCCGAGCGCCAGGCGGAGATCATCGCCCTCGAAGACGCCATGGCCGACACCTCCCTGTTCACGAAGGATCCGAAAGGCTTCCAGGCCCGCGTCAACCGCATCGCCGTCGCCCGCGCCGAACTCGAAGCCTATGAAATCGAATGGCTGGCGCTTGAGGAAAAACGCGAGGCGCTGAAATGATCGCCCGGCCCCGTCCTCCCCATGTCGCGAAGCGATAGGGGGAGGTGGATCGCTCGCCCTCATCCTGAGCAGGGCCGAAGGCCCGTGTCGAAGGCCCGTGTCGAAGGACGAGCGAGACGCAGGGGGATAAGCCCGACCAGCGGAGTCCCGTCAGGGCGGATTGATCCAACCCTCCACATTTCCCCCCTTCCCAAAGCCATTCGTTAACCCCCTGCCTGTATCTCCTCTCTGGCTTGTGGGGAGTAGAGATCATGGCGCACGCCGTCACCAATTTCGCCATGTTGCTGGACCTCGCGCGCGAGACCTCCAGCGAGAAGCGCCGCGAACTCCTCCGCCAGATCACCGACGTCTTCCTCAGTCCCGCGACGTCGGCCCGCACCGACGCCGAAGCCGCCGTGTTCGACGAGATCGTCGGCGCCGTCGCGGCCGACCTTGAAATAGAGGTCCGCGTCGAACTGGCCCGCAAGGTGGCCGCCAGCGACGCCCCGGTCGGGCGCACCGCCAAGCGCCTCGCCATGGACGACATCGCCGTCGCCCGCCCGGTGCTGGAAGGCTCGCGCGCCCTCAGCGAGCGCGACATACTCGACGTCGTCCAGCTGAAATCGCAGGACCATCTGATGGCCGTGACCCGCCGGTCCGACATCGGCGAGAGCGTTTCGAGCGCCCTCGTCGAGCGGGGCGAGGACCATGTCGTCGTCTCCCTGCTGCAGAACAAGGCGGCCCGCATCAACCGCGCAACCTTTGATCGCGTGGCCGACCGCGCCCAGACCAGCCAGGTCCTGCATGCGCCCTTCGTGCGCAATGCGCAGGTCCCGATCGACCTCCTCAACAGCGTCTATCTCAAGGTCGAGGGCGAACTCCGCCGCGAGATCATGCGCAAATTCCACGGCGTCAGCCCGGCGGAACTGGAGGCTGCCCTCGCGGCCAGCCGCGACCGCCTCTCGACCGCCTATGGCGCGCTGCCCGATGATTTCCAGGCCGCTTCGGAGCTGATTGCGCGCCTCGAAAAGGGCGGCTCGCTGAAGCCGCCCGCCCTGGTCTCGCTGCTGCGTGAGAACAAGCGCACGGCGTTTTTCATCGCCTTCTCGAAACTGGTCGAGATCGAGTTCGACACGGTCCGCCGCCTGGTCGAGGCCTCCGATCTCGACGCCCTGGCCATGCTCTGCAAGGGCGCCGGCTTCGACCGCGCCCTCTTTGTCACCCTCTGCATGCTGATCGGCGGCGAGGGCTACGCCATGTCCAAAGCCGAGGCTTTCGGTCAGCTTTACGAGCAGGTGCCGGCAACCGCCGCCCAGCGCGCCCTGCGCTTCTGGAAAGTCCGCGCGAAATCCGCCGGCGCCCGGGCCGCCTGAGCCTGCGTCCGCTGAAATGAAGCGCAGCGCGGCATCACGGGTAAACCTGGTTGAACGCGCATGTTCGACATGTTAATAAACTGCAACGGGGAGGAGCGGGTCTTGAGCCTGGAGCCTCCATGCGTCATTCGCCAGAAACGTCCGTCCCCGCCGCCCGTGTCTACGCCACGCGGCCATCGACCGTCGAGCGGGCTTTCCACCTCGCCGCGACGGGGCTCTACCCCAAGGTTTCCGCCCTCGCCGAACAGCTCGTGCGCGAAGGCTATTTCGACGCCCGCGCCCATTTCTCCAGCCGCGCGCTCAGCCGTCAGCTGCGCCAGATCATCGCCGGGGCGATCCCGAGCCGCGGGCCCGAACCCGGAAACGACACCATGGCCGCAGCCGAATAGAGCCAGCTGCGTCTTGCGAGCCCGATCTTCCTGAACCCGATTCCGTCTCGCGCGTATTGCCGTCGCAAGCAGAGGAGACCGGCATGCAGAATTCCCCCGACATTCACGCCCTCAACGACATCACGAAGATCCTCATCGACGGCTCGGACCTCTATGACAAAGCCGCCGAAATCGCCGACGAGGGCGACACGTCCGCCACCATCACGGCCCTGGCCGCCGAACGGCGCACGCTCTGCGCCAGCTTCCAGCAGAAAGTCCGCGAGGCGGGCGGCGAGCCGGCGTCCGGCGGCACCCTGATGGGCGCCGGACACAAGGCGTTCATGGAGCTGCGCGCCGTCGCCCAGAACGACACTCATGCGGCCGTTTCAGAGGTCGAGCGCGGCGAGGATTTTCTGCGTGACGAAATCCGCAAGCGCCTCGACGAGAAGGAACTCAGCGCCTCCGTTCGCGATTTCCTGACGCAGACGCTGGCGACCATCAAGCCCGGCCACCGCAAGATGTCCGACCTCAAGCGCACCTACGAAAACTAGCGCGCTTTGCCTCCACTGCCAGCCCTTTGCCTCCCCCACGCATGTGGGGGCGGTGGATCGGCGCGCCTCATCCTGAGACGGGCCGAAGGCCCGTGTCGAAGGACGCGCGAGACGGAGGGAGGCAAATCACCACCGCACCGGGTCCTCCACCGGCGAAGCCGGGGGAGGTGTCTGGAAGCATCTTGCGGCCAGACGGAGGGGCTTCGCCAGACGCAGGGGGCTTCCCGGTCAATGCCCCCCATGGTCCTCGCCATGTTCGGACATCATGGCGATGCGCCGCTTCTGGTCGGCGCTGAGCGTCATACCGATGAACGCATCCAGCTCCCGCCAGGCCGCCTCGGTCTCCGCGTTCAGCTCTGCCGGATCCAGCCTTGCCGGCCCCGCGCCCAGCACCGCGCGCACACGTTTCGCCGCCGTCGCGCAAGCCAGCTTGATCCGTCGCGACTGCTCTCCCGTGGCCGTGGCGATCCACAGCCTTCCGTCCAGCGTCTCCTCGCAGCCGCGCTTCAGCGCCAGATGCACGCCGCGAGCCGCCTCCACGCTGGCCCCCTCCGCATGGGATCGCGGCAGGCCGAGCGCAATGTAGGGCAGCACGCGATGCGCGTCGGCGAAGACGCCGTCTGGATTGGGCTCGGTCGCCCACACATGCACCATGGCGAGGCGGCCGCGATTGTCGTCCTTCTTGCGGTACGTGTCGTCCAGCCACGCATTCGCGAGCCAGCCGATGATCGGCCGCTCCTCGACGGCGGCTTCCACGGCAGCCACGAAATCATGCACATGCCAGCGGTCGGCCGATCCCTCGAACCCTTCCGGCACGGGATCGCCGGGCGCGATGCGCACCACGAAGGCGGCCCCGGTCAGCACTTTTTTCCCGCCGATCGTCATGTAGATCAAATTGTTGGGCCGCGAGAAATCGAGCGCGTCGCCGTGCACATAGTCCGGCCCGTTGGGCGGCGAATAATGCGCGCCCATCAGCGGCTCCTCGTCTCCGAACTTCGTCCAGCCCTCGCGCTTCGCGACGTTGAAATCCCGGTACCGCTCGATCCCCGCGCGGAGTTCGCCGAGCTGGCGATCAAGCAAAACGGCATTGACCGGAGCAGCTTGACCATGCGCCGAATGATCCTCGCCCCCATGGCCGGGCGTCTGCGCGAAGGCGTTCCCGCCCGTCGCCAGCACCATTGCGAGCATCACCGCCTTCAGCATCGCCTTCAGCATCGCCTTCAGCATCGAGCGCCTCTCCAGAACCGAGCGACCCTGCCCGGCCCTCACTGAACGCCCCGCAACGCCGCAAGCGCCATGCCTCCACCACGCATGTGGGGGAGGTAAATTGCGAGCGCTTGCGAGCAAGCCGGAGGGGGCAAAACGGAGCAGATTGAAGCAGACCCTCCCGTCCCGGTTTGTTCGCCTCACTCCCTGTCCCGGTTCCGCTGACGCAGCTTTGAGCGCTGGTCGCGATGGATCTGCTTCCACTTGCTGCGCCGCGCAGCTTCCGCCGCCGGATCGTCCTTCGTCGCCTCGAACGCCAGCTCCCGCTGCAGTTTCTGATAGCCGCGCCAGCGCTCCTCGCCCAGCGTTCCGTCCGCCAGACCCGCCAGCACGGCGCAGCCGGGTTCGCGCTCATGGGTGCAGTCGCTGAAGCGGCATTGCGGAAAGAGCGCGATGACGTCCTCGAAGCTGGCGTCCAGCGCCTCCTCGACCGCCAGCAGCCCCAGTTCGCGCATACCCGGAGTGTCGACCAGCAGCGCCCCGCCCGGCAGCCGGAACAGCTCCCGGTGGGTCGTCGTGTGGCGCCCGCGATCGTCGCTCGCGCGCACCGCCCCGGTGTCCATCAGCGTGTCGCCCGCCAGCGCGTTGAGCAGGGTCGATTTGCCCGCCCCGGAACTCCCCAGCAGCACGGCCGTCGCGCCCGGCTTCAACCATGCCGACAGCCCCTCCAGCCCCTCGCCGGTCAGCGCCGACAGCGCCGCCACCGCCGCGCCGCCCGCGATCGCCTCGACCTCCCGCACGGCCCCTTGAGGATCGGCGCTGAGATCGGCCTTGGTCAGCACGATCACGGGCCTCGCCCCGCCGTCGCGCGCGGCCACCAGATAGCGCTCCAGCCGGCGCAGGTTGAGGTCGCCGTTGAGCGCCGCCACCAGCAGGGCCGTGTCGATGTTGGCGGCGACCACCTGCACCCCGCCATCGCCCGCCGCGCGCCGCTTGAACGCGCCCCGGCGCGGCAGCAGGGCATGGATCATGGCGCCACCCGGCGCCCCGCCCGGCGCACCGGCCGGTCCCCCGCCCGAACCCTCGACCTCACTCACCGCCAGCCAGTCGCCCACCACCGGGTGCTCGCCTTGCGCCGCCTCCAGCATGAAGCGTCCGCTCAGTCGCCCCGTCCTCTCGCCGCGCGGCGTCATCAGCCTCCACGACCCACGGTGATGCGCGGTCACGCGCGCGGGAATAAGCCCAAGCGCCGCATGCGGCGCAAACGTGTCCTGGAGCTCGGCGCTCCATCCATAGTCTTCGATCATGTGAAACAATCCAGCAGCAATGAGAAAGTTACTGCCGC
>JAWXBJ010000088.1:0-3633 GCA_034439955.1 Alphaproteobacteria bacterium | reverse complement strand
GCTTCTCACCCATCATCGACGCCTCCATCGCTGCCGGAGCAGAAATGGAATCATCGTTCGCCCGAAAACGCACGGGAGTTTTTCAACGGAATTGGCGAACAACTGTCGCTTCAGTTGGCGTCGCAGGCGACCGGTTCCACCGGAAGGCGGACACGGAAATTCACACTGAGACACTACCGGGCTGGGCGTGCAGAGCAGGGCCGATCCCGTGTCCGATTGTTGGTTCTTCGCCGTACTTGAATTGAGGCTCAGGGGTGATCGCCGTCGGGAGATCCGGGCATGAGCGACGCGGTTTTCGCCGTCTTCTGGCGGGTTCCATACTCCACCTCGCCGGGCTGAATCTCCTCGCCGCATTTCGAGCAGGAGACCACCGGCTTGAAGCGATGGCCGCAGATCGTGTGGCGGCGATCGAAGGCCTGTGCGGTGGGGTGAGCCAGCCAGGTCTCCGACCAGTGCGCCAGCGTCATGATGACGGGCTGAAGCGCGCGTCCCCTGTCAGTCAGCAGATAGTCGGAGCGTGGCGGATGGTCGGCATAGGGTCGCCGGAGGAGAACGCCCGCCTCAACCAGCCCCGCGAGGCGGCTCGCCACCGTCGCGCGGGGCGCGCCCAGCCCGGCGCAAAATTCCTCGAAGCGCGTTGCGCCCTTGAAACTCTCTCGCAGGACCAGGACGGTCCAGCGGTCGCCGATCACCGAGACCGCGCGCGCCACAGGACAAGGTTCGCTTTCCAGTTCGTTCCAGCGCACGACGATTCTCGCCTCTCTCGTTTTCGTGTCCTGCGGAGGTTCACCGCGCGATTGACCCTGGCAGGCGACAAACGGCAGGGTAAGTTCAAATAGTGAACTCAGGGGAGGATGACAATGGACGCTGTCAAGCGCGCGGCGGCGGCGGACGAAGCGAGGCGCTTGCACGTGCTGAGGTCCGTGGCTTGCTGGTCCGCCCTTGCGGCGGGTCTCGCTCCCTTTGCGGCCGGCCAGCAGGCCCCGCCGTCCGCTCCTGCCCCGGCAGGGCCGGGCGCCGCCTCTCCCGAGGCGCCCCGCGAAGGCGTCCTGGTGTTCGAAGCCGTGTATTTCCGGGCCTACAATCCGGTGACGGCAGGGGACATGGTCTCCCGCATTCCCGGTTTCGAGATCGACGATGGGGAGGTACTGCGCGGCTTCGGAGCGACCGCCGGCAATGTGCTGGTCAATGGCGAGCGGCCAAGCTCCAAGGTGCTCATCACCGAACAGCTGAAGCGGATACCCGCCGACGCGGTGGCGCGCATCGAACTCATTTCGGGCAGCGCCGGCAATGTCGATGTGCGCGGCCAGACGCAGCTGGCCAACGTCATCCTCAAGGCGATGACGCAGGCGTCATCGCCCACGACCTGGGTCGCCGACGTGCGGCATATCCAGTATTCCGAGCGGCTTGGCTGGGCGCTGCAGGCGACGCGAAACTTCGCGCTGGGCGAGACAGCGGAGTTGTCCCTGGATCTTCAGGCGCCCAACCTGCGCGGTCGGACCGTCAGTTTCGAGGCGGTGCGAAATTCGGCGGGCGCGCTGACCCAGTACCGCGAGCAGTTCGGCCAGCCCAACAATATCGGCGTGCAGGGATCGGGCGTGCTGAAATGGCGGCCGACGGCGCGCGACACGCTGAGCTTCAACGCCCAGTACGCGCCGACCTGGAACACGCTCAGCATCGGCTCGGTCGCGCGTTCGCCGTCGGGCGGATTTGTGCAGGCGACCTATGGCGACACCGACTACAAGAACAATTCCATGGCCGAGATCGCGGGCGACTGGGAGCACCGCTTCTCGCCCAGGCTGTCGGCCAAGGTGCTGGCGCTCGCGACCTTCGCCAGTGTCGATCAGTACGACGTCTTTGAAACGATCAGGCCGGCGGGGCTGGTCAACATCCAGACCATCAACCGCACGACCGAAGGCGGGGAGCGCGTCGTCCGGGGCGTCGTCACCTGGAGGCCCAATGGCGCGCATACGGTCGATGTCGGCGCGGAGGGCGCCTTCAACGCCCGCGACACCACGCTCGACATTTTCAACGACACGGGATCGGGCCCGGTCGAGGCGGCGCTGCCGGTCGCCAACGCCCAGATCGAGGAAGTGCGCGGCGAGGCGTTTCTAACCGACGTCTGGCGGCTCTCGCCCAAGTTGTCGCTGGAGACAGGTTTCACCTTCGAGGCCTCGCGCATCACCCAGGCGGGCGACGAGACCAATGAGCGGGAATTCTCCTATCCCAAGCCTCGCATCATCGCGACCTGGCAGGCGGATGCCGCCAACCAGCTGCGCGCAAGCGCCGCGCGCGAGGTGGCGCAGCTCGATTTCGCCGAGTTCGGATCGACCCTCGCGGTGATCGACAATTCCACGACGATCGGCAATCCCGACCTCGAACCCGAGAAGACGTGGAGGCTGCGCGGCGAGTGGGAGCGCAAGTTCGGCAAGCGCGGCGCGCTGACCGCCTCGGTCTTTCTCGACCAGGTCGAGGATGTGCAGGACTTCATCTCGCGGACGATCTGCGTCGGCGCGGGGAGCATCGCGGCCGGGACTTGCGCCCCGGCGGACCAGCGCATCAGCGACGCTTTCGGCAATCTCGGCAGCGGAACGCGCACGGGCTTCGAGTTGAGGGGGGCAGCGCCGCTCGCGCCGCTGGGCATCCCGAATGCCGAAGTGCGCTTCAGCGGCCTCTGGCAGGAGACACGTGTCACCGATCCCCTGACCGGCGAAGACAGGTCCTTCTCCAACGAGAAGGACTGGAATTATCTGGTCTCGTTCCGACAAGAGCTTCCCGGCCTCAAATCGGCCTGGGGCGGCAGTGCGCAGCGCACCTCGGTCCGCTCGGAGTTCAAGCGTTTCGAGGACATTGCCTACGACCGCCTGGGAGACCGGCTCGACCTATTCGTCGAGACGACGCAGATCGAAGGCGTCACCCTGCGGCTGTCTCTGGGCAATGTCGCGCCGACGCCGGAGGACCGCGTGCGGACCTTCTACAGCGGCACGCGCGCCTCGGGCTTGCTGGCGCGCACCGAAACCCGCAAGCAGAAGGGCGGCCCGGACGGGACGCGGTCGATCTCGATCAGGGCGTCGGGCACTTTCTAGTTCAGGTCAACCGTGGCTTCAGTCGCTGATCTGCCCTGACCGGATCGGCAGATCCTGCGCGCGAACGTCAGGCGGGGCGCCGCGGCGAGTCTCGGCGTTGAGTTGGCAGCGGTCGCGTTCGACGGGATCGTTCTCATAGTGTTGCATGCAGACCTTCTGATCCGTCAGTTCGGCCGGCGCCGGACTGCTGGCGCACGCCGCAAGCACGGCGAGAAAGAGTGCAGCGACCGCCAGCGGGGAAATCTTGATGGCCTGGGATCTCGTCAGGGGCATGGATCAAACTCCTTTTCGCAGTAGGAACGCCCGGCGACGCCTTTGGGCTTGAAGCATCTCAAAATCAGCCCGACGCGCCGCCGGCGATGGGCCGGTCGATGAGGACGGCAAGCAGGAGCGCAGGGCCGCCATGGGCCTGCCAGGCGTGGCTCGTGCCGCGCTGGATGACGATCTGTCCCGGCTTGATGCGGGTTTCCTCATTGTCGAGGATCAGGCTGACATCGCCTTCGAGCAGGCAGATGATATCGAGCGTTGCGGTGGCGTGCATGGCCGG
>JAWXBJ010000087.1:0-2715 GCA_034439955.1 Alphaproteobacteria bacterium | reverse complement strand
GGGACGGCGCGCAATCAGTTCTTCGACCAGTTCCAGGTTGGCCGGATTGTCTTCTACATAGAGCAGCGTGCGCTGCGGCACGCCATCCGGTATTTGCGGGCGCACCGGCGGAGCAGGCTCGACGTCGGCAGCCGCAAGCTGCGGTGCCGCGGTCAGGCTGAAGTCGATCCAGAACATGCTACCCACCCCGACCGTGCTATCCGCGCCTATGGCGCCCCCCATCAGTTCGACCAGCCGCTTGGTCACCACCAAGCCGATGCCCGTGCCCTCCTCGGCGCCGCGCTCCTTGCCGAGCCGATTGAAGGGCTGGAACAATTGGGCCAGCTGTGCCGGCGCCAGTCCCAGGCCCGTGTCCCGCACGCTGATACGAATCAAATCCGGGGGCTTCAGTGTGACCTCCACGGCAGCCGTTCCTTCCGGCCGGTTGTACTTGATTGCGTTGAAGAGAAGGTTGATCAACACTTGTTTGAGCCGGGTCCGGTCTGCTCTGACAAAGTAGGGAATTTCGAATCGCGGAAACTGTATGCCAATGCCACGCTTCTGTGCCTGCGGCCCGATCATGGCATGGCACTCGCGCATGACATCGGCCAGCGACACCAGGTCTGGCGACAGCGTCACCTTGCCTGATTCGATCAGCGCCAGGTCGAGGATTTCGTTGATCAGGTCCAGCAGGTACCATCCGGCCTTAAGAATCTGGTCGATGCTGCGCGTCTGGGACGGCGTCGGGGGCGGCGCGCCGGATTCCAGGAGCTGGGCGAACCCGAGGATTCCATTAAGCGGCGTGCGCAATTCATGGCTCATGCTGGAGAGAAACTCCGATTTCGCACGATTGGCCTTTTCCGCGGCGGCCTTGGCGGCCATCAGTTCCGATTCGGCCTGCCTGCGTTCGGTGATGTCTCTGAAGATTACTGCGACGCGGCGAGGCGTTTCGTCAGCGACCCGAAAGGCATAGCACTCCAATAGACGCCCGCCGATACCGAGTCCGCGTTCAAACCGGATCGACTCGCCGGTAGTGAGAATGGCGTCATAAGTCTTGCACCATTCCTCACCGATGCCCGGAAACATTTGCCGGATCGTGTTTCCGACGACCTTGCCTACGCCTGATTGGATTGCGAATGCCATGTTCGCTTCGGCGAAGCGAAAATCCAGGGGCTCACCCGCTCTTTCTTTCACCTTCTCGATAATGCAAAAGCCGTCATCAATCGAGTTGAACAGGGTGCGGTATTTTCTTTCCGATTCACGCAAGGCGTCGCTGGTGCGCTTGCGCTCGGTGATGTCACGGACGGCGCTAACCATCCCGGTGGCGGCGCCGTCGGCGTCGCGAAGCAGGGTCAGCCACGCTTCGACCTGCAACTCACGGCCATCGTGCGAGCGATGAATGAGCTCGCCGCGCCATTCGCCGTGCTCGCGGAGGGTGGCCCCCATGGCGGCATCCGCCTCCGCGGACGGCCACTGCCGGGAGAAGATTTGGCTGAGCTGACGTCCGAGTACGTCGCCGGCGGAGATCCGGTATAGCCGTTCGGCGGCGGTGTTCAGGTAGGTCACGCGCTGTTCGAGATCCATGGCGATCACGGAGTCGCTGACCTGCGCGAGGATCTCGCCGCGTAAGCGGTTCGATTGGGCGTCGAGGCCCTGCAGCGTGAAGACCTGCGGGCCGTCCGCGGTCTCGACCACGAGCGCCTCCACCTCGCCGCCACGGATGGCGCGCAAGGTGTCCTCCGCCTCGTCCAGCCGCGCGCGCAGCTCCGCATTTTCCGCGCGGAGCTGTTCTTCGCCAGAGGGGGCGGGAGTCATGGTGGTCGTCGCCTTGCAGCTAGTGCGCGGGGGAAGGGTGTGAGCGTGCCGTCGCTGGCAGATCGAGCCCGAGCAGGATGCGCTCGGTCTGCGACATGTCGCCGATGAAACGGCGCAGCGGCAGCGGCAGTTTCTTGATCAAGGTGGGCGCGGCGATGATCTGCTCGCCCTCAAGCAGCGTCGGGTGCTGCGAGATGTCCACGATCTCCAGCTCGTAGCGCCCTTGCAGATGTTCCTCGCAGATGTTGCGGATATTTACAATGGCCCGCGCGGAGTGCCGCGTGGTGCCGGTGACGTAGAGCCGCAGGACGTAGCGGGCGGTGACGTGCGCGGCGGCGGCGGCTTCAAGGGCCGCGAGGTCATTTTGGGGCGCCTCCTTCGTGGTCATGAAGCTCACCCCTTCACTGGTCGCACATCGAGGCCGACGAGCACGCGTTCCTCGTTGGAAAGATCGCCGATGATCTTCTTGATCGGCTCGGGCAGCCGCCGCACCAGCGTCGGCAGGGCGATGATCTGGTCGCCCGCGGCGAGATGGGGAGTCTTCATCAGGTCAATGATCTCGATGCGGTACTGACCGGCGAGGTGGGTCTCGCAGATACTCTTGAGATTGGCCAACGCGGCGAGGGATTTCGCGGTCTGGCCGGCGACGTAGAGCCGCAGTTCGTAGGTCTTGGTTTCGGCCATCGTGTTCATCGTTTTCCCTTCGTTCGTCGGTTGCTGGCTTTGCTGCCGCCGCGCAATTGCGCCATGGCCGCGCTGTTTATCTGCGTGGTCGTTGCCTGCAAACTCTCCTGCGCGATGACGAATTTCACCTCGGCTGCCTCCGCCTCGCCTTCCGCATTCAGCGCGGCGATCTGCGCCTCGATCGCCTTTCGCTTGGCGGCGAGCTGCCGCAGCTTGCGCTCGTGATCTTCCCGGCGC
>JAWXBJ010000086.1:0-6789 GCA_034439955.1 Alphaproteobacteria bacterium | reverse complement strand
GGCTGCGGCGAACACGACGACCAACGCCTTCAGTACGCTCACGGCCGCCAACCTCAACCTCGTCACCAACACATATCAGGAGAGTTACGGCGCCTATGGCAGCATCGGCTATGATGTGACGACCTGGCTCAATCTCGCCGCCAGCGTCCGCTATGCGAACGAATCGGTGAAGTTCCGCAACAACACCTTCGACCTCGACCGGGTGCGCGGCTTCGTCGCCGCGACCGGCACCAACAGCGTGCCGGTTACCCGCGGCAATGTGGCGGGGGGCAGTTACGTGCTCAACAGGGATTTCGGACAGGTCATCCAGACCAACAACGACAGCGAGCGGTTCGAGGAGGTCATTCCGGCGATCTATGCCGGCGTGAAACTGCCTTATGATCAGCTGGTTTATGCGTCGGTGGGGCAGGGCTTCCGCGCCGGCGGGTTCAACCGGATCAGCGGTACCCGCGTTGTCGGGGGCGTCACTCAGGCGATTCCCTCCCAGTACGACCAGGAGACCGCAGACGCCTATGAGATCGGCTACAAGTCGGGCCTGCGCTTCGGCCCGGGGCGCCGCATCGACTACTCGGCCGCGCTCTTTCACACGCGCTATGCCGACCTCATCCAGAACGCGACGGTCACCTCTGGCGCCGTGGACTCCGACGATCCAAACGGCGACGCCGTTTCCGATCTCGTAGCCTTCAACCTGGGCGAAGCCTATGTGCAGGGTATCGAGGCCGACGCGCGCTTCAACTGGCGCGACCTTTTCGGCGCTGGCGACAATTTCTCGTTCCGCGCCGGAGCGACGTTCGGTGAATCGAAAGTGCTCACCGGCGCCGACAGGGGGTCTGAGCTGAACTTCGTCCGCACCTGGACCTATAACGGCATCCTCACCTACCGGTCGCCTCTTCAGGGGCTCGGGGCGATCAAGGGCTTTTTCCTGTCGACCAATTTCGCCGCCGAGATCGATACCGACAACACAAACGCCGCGCTGGACAACGCGCCAGGAGCCCAGGCGGCGTTTCCGCTCTCGACCCGCGGAGGGGATACTCGCCGGACAGTCAATGCGCGTGGCGGGCTGGAAGGCGAGTTCGGCAGCAACAACTGGCAGCTGGCGGTGTTTGCCGACAACGTTCTTGACGTCAGCTATGACATCACCCGTCCGACGATCAACGCCACCAACGGGTTTTCGCAGAACGATCCGTTTTCGATTGGCCTCCGGCTGACGATTTCGGGCGGAGACTAGCGAACAAAGCGGCGCACCGCCTCCGGTTGGTCATCCGGCCGGAGGCAGGTTGCCGACGATCCGTTCGATCATCCACACGAGGCCGACGGCTCCGATCGTGAGCGAACAGGGAATCGCCAGGCGCGCCTGGAACCATGAGCGGGTCCGAAACCAGCCCACGGCCAGGAAGGCTCCGGCCAGCACCGCGATCTGCCCTAGCTCCACGCCGATGTTGAACCCCACCAGCGCCAGCGCCTCCTCACCCTGGGGCAGACCAAGCGCCGACAGGACGCTGGCGAAACCAACGCCGTGCAGGAGGCCGAAGCCGAAGACGCCGACGGTTCTCCATCGCCGCAGGCCTGTCGAGAACACATTGTCGATCGCGACCGCGACGATGGTCGCGGCGATCAGCGGTTCGACGATCACGGCCGGTATCGTGACGAGACCGAAGACGGCTAACGCCAGCGTGACCGAGTGGGCGAGCGTGAACGCGGTCACCTGGATCGCGAGCGGGCGCCAGTGAGGGCCGAAGAGAAACAGGGCCAGCACGAAGAGAATGTGATCGACGCCCTTGGGAAGAATGTGCTGAAAGCCGAGACCAGTGTATTCCTGCAAGGTCACCAGAAAGGCGGGGACGATGATCGTGACGGCGCGGGCGCCGTCTCCGCGCAAGGCGAAGGGATGGCTCCTCTCGCCGGCGCTCAGGACCTGGGCCACCGCCCCGCCGGACTGGGTCTGGAGGCTGAGGAGCGTTTCGCTGAAGTCGGGAGGCGCCGCGACGGAAAAAAGCCGGGCGCCTGCGGGCAAACGACCCTGGATGACAATCGGGGCCGAAATCCTCGCCTCATCCTCCCGAACCAGACCGTCCGCCTGAAGCGTCGCTGCGTCGGGAAACGAGACCTGACCGATCTCGATCTTGGCGCCATCGGCATAGACCTCGACCGCCGTCGACAGATAGGCTTCGGCCGCGTTCGAGCGCGACCTGATGTCGTCGAGGCTGAGGGCCGCCCAACGTTCGCGGCTTTCATCGGAAAGATGCTGCTGCGGCTCGCCCATCAGAAGCGCCGCCAGGTGGAAATTCATTGTCAGCTCGTACTGGCCGTCCCCTGAGAATGTGGCCTTGATGACCGCATAGGCCTGATTGTGCGCCTGAGCGCTGCCCGCGCCGAACGCGAGCGCGACGCACGACAGGACGATGCCGACCAGGAATCGCAACAGGGTCGTTCCCCCCAACTAGAAACACGTGCACGCCCTGCCCTTGAGCCACGCGACTGGCGCCGGGGCAAGCTCGCTGCGTGCCGGACGACCAGCCGCAGGCCTGCACACCGGAAGCCGGCAGCCCGCAGCAGTCGGCTCACGCCTAGAGCCGATTATACGTTCGTGCAACTTGACTTGGAGCGGGGGACTGTCAGGTTCGGTCGCTCGACGAAAAACGCCGCTCCGGCAGCGGACCCCGGCATAACTATCCGGTTCAAGGAATGCGCATCTCCGCACGGGAATACCGCCCGGGCTATCCGAACGTCCGAAAGCGCGCGAACACGCGATTCGCCAGGAAGGAATTTGCCGATGACGCGTAACCTCTGGTCTCCCGGGCGCCGTGCGGTGCTCGGAACGTTTGCCGGTCTGCCGCTTCTCCATTCGCTCCCGGCCGTGGCCCAGGCGCCCCGGCCAGGGCCTGCCAGCCGCACGCCGGACTTCGCCGCCGGCATCGAGGCCCGGATGGAAACCTGGAAGCGGGCCGGTTTCGTCGCGGACGCTCGCGGCGTCTATCGCATCATGGTCGGGCTGACCTACCGCACCGATCCCGAACGCGTCAGGCGAATGACGCCGCCTTTCCTGGACATCGACCCCGATCCGCTGGTTCAGTTCAACGCGTACAACTCCCTCGTCTCGGGCGACAAGGTCAGCGTCATCACCTGCGGACCCGATTACACGGAAATCGATCTCGCCTTCACCTGCTACTATCAGGGCCTGCGGTGGTGGACGTCTCTGCCCTGGATCCTGCCACGAGACTTCGGCCGCTATCGCGGCCGGGAAACGCAGATGCTGCGCAAGAAGGATGGCGACGTCTTCGTCGATGTCGATGCAGCGGGGGTCATCCGCTCGCACACCGTTCGCCGCGGGTTTCGCATGCTGGAGCTTGAGACCGCCTGGCTCGATGAGCCAGCGCATCCGCGTTACTGGTTTCGCGAGACCGGCAATGGCGACCTGCGAGTGGACATTCACCCGGACCCGGACTGGCGCAAGGGCGTGATCGGCGATCAGAAGATCCACGTCTCACGTCACCGCGGCTCGGAACAGGGCTGGGCGCTGGATTTTCCCAAGCGATCCCTCGACAACGCGCCACGGGCGCTCGACCTCAAGAAGACGCGCTTCTCGGTTGGCGAGCCAAGCCCCTACGACGCCTTCAGCGAACTCCCGGTGGTCGAACTCGTCGGGGGCTCCGTTCACCTGCGGCCTTTCGATACCAACGCTGTTCCCGTTCCCCGCGAGCGCGGCCCGGGGGTCGAGCGCGTGGCGCCTTACCGGGCCAATCTCGGAGAGGTTCCGGCTGAGCAGGCGGCGGCGTTCGGCTTCTGGGGGCGCGCCTATGATCCGCCGATTTTTCAGGGCAAGGCGGCGACCCCGGCCGGCTGGCCCGAAACAGGCAGCATGGTCAATCTGGCCAACGCGTCTCTTGATCGCTGGCGTGACCGCACAGCGCTCGAAGCTGCGGCCGAACACCTTCTGGTCGTCGATTTCAACCCTGCAGCCAAACAGCTTTCGGGCGTCCTGCCGCCGATGACCCAGCCGGCCGCCAAGCCTGTCCTGCGGATGATTGCAGCCAGCCTCGGCGTCAACGATCTGTCGCCGCTGAGCTATACCGAAGTCTGGCTCCTGCTTTCCGCCCGGATGGACGGAGAAGACGTCTGGTACGCCCTTTCGCACCTTGTGGCGCCCGGCGGCGACGTCATCACCGGCCGCGAGACCTGGGGCTGGCCGACCAAAATGGCGGAGGCGGTGACGATCTCGACCGAGGGGGACGTTCTCGCCATCGGCGTGCGCCGGCTGCACCGCGAGGTGATCGACGGCCGGTTGCGTCTCAATGGCGGCGCCACGGGCCCATCGCAGAAAGGCTTCACGGTGCTGGGCGTGCAGGTGACGGGTTCGCCGCTGACGACCTACGACAACCGCTACATCACTCAACCCTTCATGCTCGAGTTTGACGAGAGCCGCCTGTTGAACAAGGCAGGCGCCCGTGTCAGATTTCCTGCGGAGCTGTCGCCGGGAATGATTGGCCGCAGTGACGCCTGGCATGAATTCCACGGCGCATCGATCGCCTCGGCGACCTATGGCCGGGGCCGGATCAGGCAGCTTCCGGGAACCGTGCGATCCGGCGGCCTGCGCCCAGGCATTCTTCCCTATCTGGTCGATCGCAACGATCTGGGCGAAAATCCCGTCAACACGAGTTTCAGGGTGATCGGATGAGGCAGGCAAGCAACCAGGATCACGCGCCCAGCGATCGTTCGGGGGGCGATCGTTCGATCGGCGCCCGCCTTCTCCGGGCGTTGTTGGCGTGCGTGGCCGCCGGTCTTGCCGGGTCGTGCGCTGGTGACCCGCAAATTTCCGCCAGCGCCGATGGCGCCCAACGGCCAAATGTCGTGATTGTCCTCGCGGATGATCTTGGCTTCAACGATGTCGGCTACAATGGCAGCGAAGTCTCGACGCCGCGTCTTGACGGCTGGGTAGGGGACGCCGTTCGGATCTCGCATTTCTATTCGAACGTGGTGTGTTCGCCGACGCGCGCCGGACTGATGACCGGACGCTGGCCGATCCGTTTCGGCATGATGCGCGGGACGGTCGAACCTGGCGAGACCTATGGCATTCCGGCATCCGAGGAGACGATCGCCGAGGCGTTTGAGCGCGGCGGTTATCCCCACCGCGCGATCATCGGCAAGTGGCATCTGGGCGACCAGAAGCTGGCGTATTTTCCGACCCGCAACGGTTTCAGTTATTTCTTCGGCCATGTGACGGGGGGCCTTGGATACTTCGTCCACGAACGCGACGGCGTGCGGGATCTGCACCGCAATCTCGATCCCGTTTTTGGAACGGACGGCCAGTACCTCACCCACATGCTCGCCGACGAGGCGGTCCAGTTCATCGGCGCCCGGGGCAAGGATCGCGAGCCTTTCCTGCTATATTTCGCGCCCTACAATCCCCATCAGCCGAACGAGACCCTGCCGGAATACATCGAGGCCAACAAAACCATCGTGGATCAGAAGCGGCGGACCCATGCCGGAATGACGACGGCGTTCGACACGGCGTTCGGTCGTGTCATGGATGCGCTGGAGGCGGGCGGCCTGTCGGACAACACGCTGGTCGTCTTCATGAGCGACAATGGCGGCGACCAGGACTATGCCGGGGCAAACGTCAATTCGCCGCTGCGCGGGGAGAAGGCCACAGTCTTCGAAGGCGGCGTGAGAGTGCCGGCCGCCCTGCGCTGGCCGGCTGCCGGCTACAGAGGCGGGCGGGTGGTTGGTTCGCGCGTGGGCTATATCGACGTCATGCCGACTGCTCTCGCCGCCGCCGCGATTCCTCCCGGCGGCAATTTGCTGGACGGCGCGAACCTTTTGCCAGTCGTGACCAATCCGTCGGCCCTCCCGGCGCGCGACTGGTTCGCCTATATTGGGGGGCGTGCGAAACCGAGGAGCGCTGCGGCCGAAAGCCTTGCTGTTTTCCACGATGGATGGAAACTGGTGCGGCAGGGGCCTGCGGTCGACGGGCCGGATCCGGAAGCCAAGCCGAGGTATTTCCTCTTTCGCATCGACGAGGATCCCAACGAGACAAACGACCTTGCCGTGGCTCGTCCCGAGATCGTCGCCGATCTGCGCGCGCGCATGATCGCCTTTCGCGCACTCGAACCCGACGATGGCGTTCGCCGTCGCCCGCTCGACCCCGCCTGGAAAGCCTTCCCCAACTGGACCCCGCCGACCTGACGCCGGCTGGAGCCCATGTTGTCTCGCCATGAGACAGGTGGACGGCCGTTCACCCGGGGCGATTGGTCAAGGCGGCGATGCAGCCGGTCTTCCTGAATAGGTCGCGTCGCATGGCGTGGCGGTGGTTGCGCCGGCGTTCGTGGCCCGATACCTGCTGGTGAAGCCCGTTGGCTTGTGGCTCGTTCGCCTCCGATTCGTCGCGGGACGGGGCGGATCGCCCGCGAGTTATGCAATGTCTCTCGCAATGTCCGCGATTTTGGTCGCCCTCATGGCGGCGCCGGTCTCCGGTTGACAGGTGTGGGTGGGCGACCGGTTGCCGGGGATGACGGACATGTTGACGGCGGTTCTCTCGGGAGTGGCGGTTCACGCCCTGCTGGTCCGTCGGACCATGCCCGTGCCCGACTCCGTCCGATCCCGGGAAGGCCCGCTCTGATGGGCTTGCGGATCGCCATGCTGACCACCTTCTTTCCGCCCTACAATTTCGGCGGAGACGGGATCGGCGTGCAGCGTCTCAGCGAGGCGCTGGCGCGTCGCGGCCACAGCGTTACGGTCATTCACGACGCCGACGCCTATATCAGCCTGGCCGGACAGGCGCCGGCGCCTGTC